>JAYSQC010000442.1:0-32791 GCA_043721755.1 Schlesneria sp. | reverse complement strand
CGCACGCGGTTGAAGCTGACACTAACCCGAAGCGTAAGCGAGGAGGCAACACCAGTCCTCGCTTACGCTTCGGGTTAGTGTGAAATGTGCCATCCTCACCCGTCAGCGGTATATCTGGCGTCTCCAGTAGCGGACAGGACTCCGTCAGCAACAACGGTGCATCCGATGCTTTGGGGGGATTCAATTGAGGGAGATGCAGTCCGTCGTTTTGATCCCGAAGGGATGTCAGCGATTAGCCGGGGGTTGAGCGTCCGCGACACCCCCGGTGCGCAGCCATCGAAAGAGGGGCATCCTGAAGGGATGCTGGCACGCTCAGAATGTCTCCTCGTTTCACGAGGCTGGCATCCCTTCAGGATGAAGACCGGTCGCCATCTCCCATCGCTCTCCAAATGAATCCCCCCTAAACATCTGATGAACCGGTTTGAAGAGGCATGGCCCCCCATGTCTCGCGAAGCCGGATTCAGTTGCAGCGATTGTGCTGGTCGTGGCGGCGTGGCCTGTTTCGTCGATACAAGAGGCCGCGACAGCGGGCGTCGAGTGAGAGTGAATGAACGTCTGCGGTGTAGAGTTCTTGTTGAATTGACGCATCTGGCACAGGCGGTCGTGCTGGACGCGGTTTGCGTGAGTGAAAGTGGTGAGGCGATGAGCATGAATCGTAATCCTGAGGCCAACCGGCGTGAGCCTCACATCTACCTCGCGCGGCACGATGTGAGCCATTTCCGAGCGGGGCGGCGTCAGCCCCCCGGTTCCTCCCAAGAGGGCTTACGCCTAAGAACCGGGGGGCTGACGCCGCCCCGCTCAGAGGTCTCATCGCGGACCGCGCGAGGTATCGCACCCGATCGGCACGCGTTGGCGGTCGCGTTGTGTGGGAGTCTCATCGCGGTCATTTCGTGGTGTCCGGCATGGGGACAGGAACGGTCTCCGCGTCCCACTGCATCGCGCACTCGCATCGCGCCGCTACCGCTGGAATCGGGGCTGGCACCCGTGCCGGTTCAGCCTAGGGGAACGGTCTCGCCACAGCCCCTCGGAGTGGGACCGGTGGTCTTGGCACCGCCTGGTTACTTCGCGCCTTCGCCCGATTATTTCGGCTCGCCGGGGTTGGGTCCGTCCCCCTTCTTGCCGATGCAAGGAGCCATTCCCTTTCAGCAGTCGCGTCCCCAATTTGTCGGTTCCTACCCCGTGGTGCCTGCCGGGGGGCCGAGTTCGACGACCGAAGTGTGGCGTGTTCCTGTCGAGCGATCCGCTTCTCAACTGGCGCGTCCTGCGAACCTGCGAGTTTCTGTGAGCGAAGAGTTTCTCAATCGCCTCGTCGCCCGTGATGACGTTCAGCCGGGACCGGTGCGAGACAATGTCCTCGGTGCGGACGTGACGGGACGACAGACGACGACCTCGCGACTGGTACTCGATCTTCGACCGTCCCGCGATCGGGCTTACGCCGCGTTCGTGTTGACGGGCGACGTTCAGATGCAAGTCACGGGAACGACTCCGCAGGCGATGGTCGATACTGCCGGGCAGCATCATTTCGTCGCGGTGAAGGACGTATTTTTCGACGGGCGGCTCCTCTCGACGAAACACGCGACGGTGTTTGTGCGCGCCCGCAATCAGACGGTCGGCGCGACGACTCCGCTCAGCGGCTCGGTCTTGGGTGGACTAGCGGAACGGATCGCTTATCGCACCGCCGAGCGGATGCGGCCCGAGTCTGAAGCGATCGCCCGCGACCGGCTGGCCGAGAAGGTCTATCCCACATTCGATGGCGAAATCGACAAACAGCTTTCGACGGCGAACAAACTCCTCAAACAACAGCTTCGCAAGCGGCTGGATCTGGCTCAGCTTGCACCGTCGTCGCAGTTCGTTTCGACCACCGACAACCGCTTGGAATATGGAGCGGTGATCGGTGGGAAATCGGTGACGGTTGCGGCGCGAGTCCCTGATGTCACCGTCACCGAGGATTCCTCAAAAGCCGACGGCGCGCTGAGGCTCATGCTGCATGAGAGTCTGTTGAACGAATTGATCGAGCGAACCGGGTTACGTGGCTTCGGGACGACAGACAAGGAACTCCAGCAGCAAGTTGCCGAGTTGCTAGGCCGTTTGCCGGGTGTGAAGGTCTCAATGCCCGAGGTGAAGCCCGCGACCGCTCCGTTCGGATGGCCTTTGCCGGGAGTG
Organism: Schlesneria sp.; assembly: GCA_043721755.1. Classification (GTDB taxonomy): domain Bacteria; phylum Planctomycetota; class Planctomycetia; order Planctomycetales; family Planctomycetaceae; genus Schlesneria. The sequence continues at coordinate 30,628 of JAYSQC010000442.1, read as the reverse complement.
AACATCGTCACCCACATCGAGTTTGACGAGGCCGATCCGTTGACCGTGCGTCTCGATCAAGATCGTCTGACGGCCACGATCAAGGCGGCATTCAAACCGGCCGGACAACAACTGTTCCCGCCGATGACGGTCACGCTTGAGTATCGAGCGGTGGTTGAAGGGGGAGAAGTGCGGTTCATCGCAGGCAAGCCCCGCGCGCAGGTTCAGGGACAAGAGGACTCGTCACGCGAGCCGACGGTCGCCGAGTTGACGATCCAGAATTCCTTTGCCCTCGCGCTGCCAAACCTCGAGATCGATCAGACTCTCGCAGCCGAGTACTGGCCGCATCACAGCCCGGCCCCGCGCGTGACATCCTTCCAAGCCCGCGACGGTTGGGTGGCTGTGGCAATCGACTGACTGCGGCCACGCAACGCAGTGAGCCTTCTCGAAGTCCGGCTTTTCCGAAAGCCGGACTTCTCTCCGCAGCGCGTCCCAGCAGCAGGAAGTCCGGCTAAACAAAGCGATACCTCGCGCGGTCAGTCGTGGTCGAACAACTTTGTCTTGCGAGGTTCATCACGAGCCCGACGCGCAAGCGAGGGCTTCACTTTCGACAACGGTTGGCCCTCGCTTGCGCGTCGGGCTCGTTGTTGAACAACCCCGCAACCTTAAGTTGTCCGACCAGTAGTGAGACATCCGAGCGGGGCTGACGCCGCCCCGCTCGGAAACCGCTCACTTTGCGCCGCGTGAGGTATGAGCCGGACTTCCTGCTGCGGTCATTCGGTTGGCTTCTCACCGCCGGGCAGCTTGTGGCCCATCTTGTCGCGCTTGGTGGCGAGATAGTGTTCACGCTGTTTTTCAGGCGGGGCAATGATCGGAACTTGTTCGACGAGCGTCAGATCGAAGCCAGGGAAGGCGTTTACCTTTTGCGGGTTGTTGGTCAGCAGGCGGACGGAGGTCAGGCCGAGGTCTTTCAGAATTTGAAGACCGATGCCGTAGTCGCGCGTGTCGGACTTGAAGCCGAGTTTGTGGTTGGCTTCGACCGTATCGAGGCCCTGGTCTTGAAGCTGATACGCCTTGAGCTTGGCCGTCAGTCCGATGCCACGTCCCTCTTGAGGCAGGTAAATCACGGCCCCAGTTCCCTCGGCGTGGATCATGCGCATCGCCATGTGGAGCTGGTCGCCGCAATCGCAGCGGAGTGAGTCGAGCACGTCGCCGGTGAAGCAGGACGAGTGGACTCGCACGAGTGGGGCGGGAACCGAGGTGAGGTCGCCCCAGACGATGGCGACCGGTTCCTGGTCCTCATGCTGGACCGAGTAGGCAATGACTCGGAAGTGGCCATAGTCGCGCGTCTCGAAGGGGACATCGGCCTCGCGCTTGACGAGCTGGTCACGTCGGCGGCGGTGTCTCACGATCTGTTCGATCGAAATGAGCGGGATGTTGTAACGCTGTGACAGCGCGCGCAGCTCGGTGATCTCGGCCATGCCGGTCCCGTGTTCGCTGAGAATTTCAATCAGCACGCCGACGGGAGTCATTCCCGCCAAACGGAGCAGATCGACGGTGGCTTCGGTGTGCCCGGCCCGCCTCAAGACACCGCCGTCTTTCGCGAGCAGCGGATTGATGTGGCCGGGACGGACGAAGTCGGAGGCCTTGCCATCGGGGTGGCTCATGGCCCGGATGGTCCTCGCGCGGTTTTCGGTACTCACGCCGCTTCCCGCGTCGCGATGATCGACCGGCGTGAGAAAGTGCGTCTGGTTGGGTGCCGTGTTTCGCTGGCTATCGACGATCGGCGCGAGGCCCATTCGATCGGCAGCCTCGTGGAGCAGCGGCACGCACAACACGCCCGCGCCATGCCGCAGCATGAAGCTCACCAACTCGGGCGTGATGGTTTCGGCAGCACAGACAAAGTCGCCCTCGTCCTCTCGTTCTTCCGCATCGACGACGATGATCAAACGACCGGCCTTGAGAGCGTCGAGAGCTTCCTCAATGGAATGAAACGGTTCGGGGGGAATGAGTGCGGTCATGGTTCGATGGAATCTGGGTGGGAATCGCGGGGATCAAAGCCGCTCCATTGTAGGCGGGCCGTCAGCAAATCGCCCGGCCGACATTACTGGAGAAAACTCACGAGGGCCGATATACCCACGCGGCACACGCGGACACCAACCCGAAGCGTCAGCGAGGACTGGCACGCACTTCCTCGCTCACGCTTCGGGTTAGTGTTGAACGAAAACCTCTGTTATCGAGTCAAACATGCAGCGAATCCTCGTCACCGGCGGTTGTGGGTTTATCGGATCGAACTTTGTTCGGCACGAGTTGGCCACGTATCCCGAGCTGTCGATCATCAACCTCGACAAGCTGACGTATGCGGGCAACCTGGAAAACTTGGCTGATCTCGCGAACGATCCCGCGCTGGCCGCTCGGTACGAATTCGCTCGTGGCGACATCTGTGATCGGGAGTTCCTGACCGGACTGCTCCAGCCGGGAGGCATCGACGCCGTGATCCACTTCGCGGCGGAGAGTCATGTTGATCGGAGCATTCTCGACAGCGGACCGTTCGTTCAAACGAACATTGTTGGAACGCAGGTGCTGCTCGATTGCTGTCGTCAGGCGGGCATCTCTCGCTACGTGCAGGTCTCGACCGATGAGGTCTACGGATCGCTCGGTGACGACGGGAAGTTCACGGAAGAGACGCCGCTCGCCCCGAACAGCCCGTACTCGGCATCGAAATCGGCGGCCGATTTACTGGTGCGAGCCTACTTCCACACGTTCGGCTTTCCAGCGGTGACGACCCGCTGCTCGAACAACTACGGGCCGTATCAGTTCCCCGAGAAGCTGATCCCGCTGTTCATCTCGAACGCATCTCAAGACCAACCGCTGCCGGTCTACGGCACGGGCCTCAATGTGCGAGATTGGATTCACGTTCTCGACCACTGCCGCGGGATCGACGCGGCGCTGCGACGAGGAACGCCAGGCGAGGTCTACAACTTCGGTGGCAACTGCGAACTGACGAACCTCGACCTGACGTATTCGCTGCTGGAGGCACTCGGCAAACCGAAGACGCTCATCAAGTACGTCGCCGACCGGCCGGGACACGATCACCGCTACGCCATCGACGCCACGAAGGCCAAGCGGGAACTCGGCTGGGAACCGCAGGTCGCGTTCCGCGAGGGCTTGAAGCAAACGGTCGAGTGGTATCAGGCCAACGCCGAATGGATCGCACGCATCCAGTCGGGCGAGTACCGCTCGTACTACGAACAGCAATACGGCGCGCGGCTGTGAGGCGTCAGTTCTTGCGACACCAACCCGAAGCGTGAGCGAGGAAGTGGAAAGACCGTCCTCGCTCACGCTTCGGGTTGGTGTTGGCTCCGGCCGCGTGAAGGTTATCTCGCGATCAAAACAATCTCGGATCGAAACCAAGGAGGTGTTGAAGATGTCCGTCGCAACAAGTCATCGAGTGAACTATTGGACACTGGCGGCAGCGTGTCTGGCTCTGTTGGCGGCAGTCCCCGATCGTGCCAGCGCTCAGCCGCCCGCCTCTCAAAAAACGGGAGCCGCAGCGCCGGGAGCCATGTTGGCTGGCGAGTGGCCGCAGTTTCTTGGGCCGCAACGCAACGGCATTTCGAGCGAACCCAATCTGATCGCAACGTGGCCGGAGGGTGGGCCAAAGGTCGTCTGGCGCGTTCCCGGCGGAGTCGGCATGTCGGGCCTGGCCATCAGTCGCGGTCGAGTCCTCACGCTGGTTCAGAGCGAGGGGCAGCAATGGGTGGTCGCGTTGAACTCGCGCACCGGTGAGTCGCTCTGGAAAACTGCGATTGCCGACGCCTACCGCAACCCGATGGGAGACGGGCCGCGTGCGACGCCCGCGATTGTGGGCGACCAAGTCTTTGTCTTCAGCGGTGAGGGACTGCTCGTCGCACTCGATGTGCGCGACGGCAAGCAGCTCTGGTCGGTCGATACGCTGACCGAACTCTCCGGCAAAGAGGCCGAGTACGGCATGGCCAGTTCCCCACTCGTGATCGGCGACCAAGTCATCGTGACGGTCGGTGCAGCGAAAGGGACACTTGCGGCCTACGACATCCAAACGGGCAAGCCGGTCTGGACGGCGGGTAAGGATCCGGCGGGCTACTCATCGCCGACGCTGCTCGAAGTGGGCGGCCGTTCCCAGATTGTGTCGTACACGGGACGCTCGGTTCTCGGCGTCGCTCCTAAGACCGGTGAGGTTCTTTGGCGTTATCCCTTCGAGACGAACTACGACTGCAACATCGCGACGCCGCTCTCGATCAAAGGCCAGCTTTTCCTGTCGGCCGGTGAGAATCACGGCAGCGTACTGCTCGATCTGAAACCGATGGCCAACGGGGAAAAATTTGAACTGACCGAGGTCTGGCAATCATTCGGCCCGAAGAGCGTCCTGCGCAGCGAATGGCAGACGCCGATTCTGCTCGATGGATTCCTGTACGGCATGGACAACGTCGGTGGTGCTGGCCCGGTGACTCATCTGACGTGCGTCAACGCGACCACGGGCGAGCGAGCGTGGCAAGTGCCTCGTTTCGGCAAGGGCAACCTGATCGCCGCCGATGCCAAGCTCTTCATAACCACGATGGCGGGCGAGCTGGTCGTCGCCCGAGCCTCTTCAAAGAGGTACGACGAACTCGGACGAGTCACCGTCCTAGAGACAACCCGCCAAGCCCCCGCCCTCTCCAACGGACGACTCTTCCTGCGTGACGGCCGCGAGATCGTCTGCCTCGACGTGCGCAGGCCGTGAGTGCCTCGCGCGAGATTGTCTGGCGTTTGAATTCGGTCAGCAGAGTTAGACCGCCCGTTGAAAAACGTAGGGTAAGCGTCTCGCTTGCCCGTAAATGCAGTTGAATAAGGGGCAAGCGAGACGCTTACCCTACGTTTTTCAACGCGTTGCTAACTGAGCCGACCACCAAACAGAATTCACTGGGGCTTCGCGATCGCCGTCAGCCAGACGGCGTCGAAGCAGGCGTTGAGTTGAGGCGGCGTTCGGACCAGTCTTTGAATGGCGTTTGGCTGACTGGCGGTCCCCCGGATGCGAAGGCGTCCCGAGAACGCGGGGCCGGTGGTCGCGAGACTGAGCGTGACTTTGGCCGCGGTCACGCCGGTCGGTTCCGAAATGACAGCGGCGGCGGTGACGCCCGGCGGGAGATCGACCGCTTCAATGGTGATCGGTCCCACGGTGACACCGGGCGGTGCGCGACGAACAACATTGATGACGAACTCGGTCGGTTTGTCGGGACCAACGATCAGCGCATCGGCGGCGGCGGTCAGCTCGAAGTCTGGCTCTTCGAGTCGTGCGGTGAGCCGGAAGAAACTGCGGTCGCTGCCGCGGCGATGACGGTCGCGCACGGTGAGTTGATAGTCGCCGTCCTGTGTGGCGGCGTGAGTCAGCACGACGGCTCGCATCGGAGTCGTGTCGTTGACGTTCAGCACGTTGCTCCCGGCGGGGTCGAACAGCCGCAGCAGGGGGTCGAGGTTGAAGTCGAGACTGCGGCTTTCGACCGAGGCCACAAGTTGCTGCCCCTTCTTCAACGGGATGCGCACGGTGGCCGTCTCGCGCGGCTTGGACAACCGGCCCGTCACGGCACTCGGGGGAGTGACCACGGTCAGGTTGTTGGGATCGAGCGACGCGATCTCGGGGACGATGGCATGGGGAACCAAGCGGACGCGGGCGGTCCCGGCGATGTCGGGAGCGACGACGAAGCCTAGCCGCGCGTTGTCCACAATTCTCAAGTCGCCGCGCGTTTCCATCTCCACGAGATCGGTGGACTGCGGTCCACCGAACGGGACGACCAGTCGCTTCGCATCGGGCGGAAGATTCCAGCCGAACAGCTCGACCTGACCCAAGCCTGTCCCCGCTGCCGAGTCGCCGAGAGAGACCGTGAGCGGAACGGCGTGCGTGACGAACGGGCCGGTCGTGAGTGTCAGTCGGTAGACGTAGTTGGCCGCGCCGTGGAACGCGATCGACGAATCGGGGGCCGAGGGAAACGCGAACACGCGGACAATGTGTGGCCCCGGTTTGGTGGCCGTGAAGATCAGGCGCGGATCGAGATCAACGGCATCGTGGTTCTCGGCCAAGACGAATCCGTCGGGAGTGGCCACTTGCAGGATCGCGTCCATCGGCGAGCCAAGTTTGGCGTGAGCATCGAGCGACGCGATGAGCGTTTGCCCAACGGCGAGTGTCACGTTGAAGCCATCGACATCTCCGAAGGCCGACAACGTCCCGTTGATCGTGACGGGCAGCTCGGCAACGGCTTGAGCTTTGGTCGGAGCGTTGTTCGGCTCGACCTCTTCGATCTCCTTCACGTTGCCGATGAGGAACGGCACCGCTGCCGAAGCCCCTTCTGCGTTATGGAGCCGAATCCAGACACGATCGGCGGCGAGGTCCGCCGGGATTGTGACCTCCAGTTTGTTGGCCTCGGTCCCGACAACGACCTCGACGCCGGGAGCCGTCACGCCGACCGGGCACATCGCCGTGTTGCCCGCGCACGTCACCGTGACCTTCGTCCCGCGCTGGCCTCCCGCCGGGAAGAGATGCGTCAGCGCGGGGGCAGCCGCGTGAGCAAGGCTTGGCAGCAGGGCGAGGGCAAATGCCAGCGCGAGGGTGCGAGTTCGCAGCCCGTAAGATGGGCACTCTTGCCCGTCCGGCTTTGGCGTTGAAGAGCGGACGGGCAGGAGTGCCCATCCTACAAACGCATTCGTGATGTTCTGCATCGGATGCGACCTCATCACATCAACTCCGCGATCGGGCGGGAGTCACTGACGAGATGCGTGGGACGGCCAGCGGTGTTGTAGAGCATCTTGTCGGGGTCGATTCCGAGCTTGAGATAGACCGACGAGACGAGGTTTTCGGGGGCGTAGATTTTTTCGATCGCCGTGTAGCCGTTACGGTCGGTGGCTCCGACGACTTGACCGCGCGGTGTGCCGCAACCGGCGACGAGGATCGAGATCGCGTTGGACCAATGGTCGCGGCCAGGCGTCGTCGAACCGGGCAACGTTGAGATCGTCGGTGTCCGCCCGAACTCACCCATTACGATGACGAGCGTCGTGTCCAACAGGCCGCGCTGGTCGAGGTCTTCGATGAGCGTGGCGACGACCGACTCCAACTCCTGCCCCTGCTTTTTGAACGCCGGGAAGATGTTCGAGTGATGGTCCCACCCGCCATTGTTCAGCGTGACGAACGGAACCCCTGCTTCGACGAGCCGTCGCGCGAGCAAGGCACGTTGGCCGAAGGCGCTCCGTCCGTAGGTGTCGCGCACGAGCGGCGACTCGCGCTGAATCTCGAATGCCGCGAGTGCCGCTGGCGAAGTCATCAGTGAGACGGCCTGTTGGAAGTTTTCGTCCACGCCCAGCACCGGATCGCCGGTCGAGCGATCTTGGAATCGCAACAGACCGTCCATCTGATTGCGAAGCTCGCGGCGAGTGAGCGCGCGGCCATCGGCCACGTCCTGGGGGATCGTCACATCACGGACTCGGAACGCCGCATTGTTGGGATCGTCGGCCACGACGAACGGCGCGTGTCGGGCACCGAGAAAGTTGGGTCCGCCGGAGCGAGTCATATCGGGAAGCGAAAAGTACGGCGGCAATCCCGCTGGCGCACCGCGTTCGGCCGACGTGACCGATCCCATGCTGGGATGGAAGCTGACGAAGGCTCCGCAACTGACCGGGATGCGCGTGGGAGAACCCGTCGTCATGTAGTGGTTTCCCGCGCCATGATTGTTCTGGTCGTGACGCACTGAGCGAACGATCGTCAGCTTGTCGCTGATCGCGGCCAGCTTGGTCATGTTCTCGGAGAAGTTGACTCCGGGAATCTTGGTCTGAATCGTGGAGAACTCACCGCGAATCTCAGCGGGCGCGTCGGGCTTGGGATCGAAGGTTTCAAAGTGACTCGGCCCGCCATCGAGCCAAACCAAGATGCAACTCGTCTTGCGAGCGGTCTTTTGTTCGGCGTTGGTTCGCAACCGGAGAGCATCCACAAACCCGCCGCCCAGCAACGCGCCCAGACCAAGCTTGAGGCAGTCCCGTCGGCGGAGTCCTTCACAGTTACGATGCGTTGTCATGATTTCGTCTCAAGGGAAATTTCAGGGTTGTCAGAAGTCCGGCTTTAAGAAAAGCCGGACTTCTGGGGCTGTTCATCGTCCTCGCTCACGCTGCGGGTTGGTGTTCTTAATCGACGAAGTAAAACTCGGGCGTGTTCATCAGTGCCCAGAAGAGGTCTTCGACGTTCGGGCGGCGTGATTCTTGGGCGGGGAGGATGGCGGCGGCTTTAGTCATTTCGGCCGTTGTTGGCGGTCGGCAATAGATTCTCAGGAAAACTTCTTCGACGAGTTTGTCGTTCGGCAATTCGCCGGCCGCCAATCGTGCCGGTTGTGCCGTGTCCGTCGCGAGCTTCTTGTTGAAGGCGGGTGAGTTCATCAGATGCAGAACCTGGGGCGTTGTGACATCGCTCGTTCGTTCGCACGGTGGGTCTTGGTTCGGGTCGGGGCGTCCGAAGGTGTCGAGGAACTGCGACGCCGCGCGGTGAGTCCACAACTGAGAGGCGCGCGAACCGGGAGCCATCGCGGCGAAGTCCTCTTCCGTACCTAGGACATCGTTGACCGAATCGAGCAACACTTCGGCTCGCAGTCGCTGGCGATAGTACCGCGAGAAGTTCTTGGTGTCGGAGACGTTTCGCTCGGACGGGATCGAGCTGAGGCCGAAGACGTGCGAGGTCATGATCCGGCGGATCAGATGTTTGATGTCGTACTTGTGCTGGCGGAAGTCGGCGGCGAGATAGTCGAGCAGCGGTTCGTTCGACGCCGGGTTCGTGGCCCGAATGTCATCGACCGGATCGACCAAGCCTTGGCCCATCAGCTCGGCCCAGACGCGATTGGCCATGACCTTCGCGAAGAACGGGTTCGATTCGTTCGTCATCCATTCGGCGAGAACTTCGCGCGGTTCGTCATCCGGGCCGAGCGTGAGCGATGGGCCGGTGAGCGTCTTCGGGGCGACGGGGAGTCCCGTGCGACCGTGATTCAGCACGCCGGTCGGCAGCGTGTAGATGATCTCTTCGGTTCCCGAGATCGGTGGCGAGATGCCGCCGTGATGGCCGACGCGCGCGAAGAACGAGGCGAAGCCGTAGAAGTCGTCCTGGCTCCAGACCTCGAACGGATGGTGATGGCACTTGGCACATTCGAGCCTCACCCCGAGAAACAGTTGGCTGACCGAAGAGCCGATCTCGACGGGCGTCGGGCGATCGCGATAGAGGACCGTCGCCCCCTCACGAAACGTGTTGCCCTGCGCCGTGACCAACTCGCGCACGAACTGGTCGTAAGGCAGGTTCTTGCGGAAGGCGTCTCGCAGCCACGAATCCAAATTCCAGACGGCTTTGACGCCCACGCGGTACGGATTGGGTCGCAGGAGATCGGCCCATTTGTTCGCCCAGAAGTCGGCGTACTCGGGTCGTTGCAAGAGCTGATCGACGAGGAGCGAGCGTTTGTCGGAACGGTTGTCCGCGAGGAACGCGCGGGTCTCATCGGGAGTCGGCAAGCGACCGATGACTCGCAAGAACGCGCGACGATGAAAGGTCGCATCACTCGTGTTGGGTGACGGGAGCATCCCCATCAGCTTGAGCTTCTTCCAGACGAGACCGTCGATCTCATTGAGTCGCGGGAGCGCGTCGTAGGCGGCGTCGGGAACGGCTCCCGGCAGCGGGATCGTGATCGCGCAGACGGCGATGTGACTCATGTACCGCGCCATGATCGCGGTCTCACCGGGGAGCGATCCGGCTTGAACTTGTCCTTCGCCGTTGATGGCCACGACGGCGCGGTCATTCGATTGGAAGGCGGTGCTATCGGTGACATCGCGCCGGGCACCGTTGGAGTATTCGGCGATGGCCTTGAGCGCGAAGCTCTCCTTGACGACGAGGCTGCGGTTGGCTGGCTCGACGACGACACGCACGATCTTGGGCGCATCGGCCGGAGTACGCGGGGCACCGCTCAGCAACCATGCACTGATGAGTTCGTAGTGAGGCGTCCCCGGTGCGAACCGCGCTCCACCGCCGTGAGGGACTTGGCCGGTCGCCTTTCGCAGCAAGAGGCTCGTCGCAGGTGAGGCCGAGAAGACGCGACGGCCGCGGCCTTCATGGACCAGCGCCGCGTAGTCCATGTCGGAATCAAACCCGAGCAGCGACAGAGCAAATCCATTCTGACCGCGCGACTTGCCGTGGCACGCCCCCGCGTTGCAACCGAAGCGCGTCAGCAGCGGCTGGATGTCGGACTCGAAGGTCACGGCGGCGGAAGGCTCGGCAGCTTGGATGGCTGCGGAAGGAAGAGCGATCCGTGAAGAAGAGAAGAAAAGTGCGAAGTGAAAAGTGAGCAGTGCCAAGTGCAAAGTGGTGGAGCGGCCGCGTGTGGCGGAGGGGCCACGCTCTTGGACACTTTGCACTTGGCACTGCTCACTTTTCACTTCGCACTCGCTTCGAGAGAGGTCAATTGGGGGGCGCGTTGGGCAGGGGTTGGAGCGGCGTTCCACGGTCTGGACCGGCTCACCCGAGCAACGCATCGATTCTTCCTGCCGTGTCGGCGTGCGTCAACCTCAATGAGGAAGTGGTTGGCAAAGTTTGTGAGGAGGGAGGGCCGCAGTCTCGTAGGGTAAGCGTCTCGCTTGCCCGAGTTCCGCGACCAAACAGCTCGCATGATCAGCCATGAGGCGTTCGGGGCGGGGAACATACAGACCCCAGTTTGATGCTGGCGGAGTTCAACTGACGGATGCGTTTGAGAGACCAAGACGGGCAAGCGAGACGCTTACCCTACGCCTTTGGATCACGTTCCAAATCGGAGTTCGACTTCGGCGATCTCATAGGCGGCCATATCGATCAGCACGGCGTCATCTTCCAGCGTGAGCTCGTAGAGCGTGCTGCCGACGAAGTCGCGCTTGCGGGCGTGGAGCGGTTGGCGGAATGTGCGGAGTCGGATTCGCTTGGCTCGCCCTTCGGTCTCAATCAGCCGGACGGCGAAGCCGGGGCCGGAGGTGATCGCCGTGGAATCGTCGTCGTTGGAGGTGGCTTCGGTCGAAGCGTGCGGCGTGAGCAGTGGCAGCACGCGCGTAAGCTGCACGTTGCGAGCGTCCAAGTGGAAGAACCAGCCCGTCGTGCCAGCGCGCGGGGGACCGAGTTCCGTGGGGACGACGGCGGCGGGTGTTGTTGCGTTCCACGCGGCTTCCAATGGAAAGGGAGCGTCGATCGCGAGCGTGAATTGAAAACGTCGCTTCGTCTCGCCACCGACGATCAGTAATGAATCGACCATGCGCGGTCCGGTCTTCCGATGGAACGGCAGCCCGTGCGGGATGATCGTCAGCCGTTCGGATTCGGAGGCGGCTTCGATGTAGTCGGACGTTTCAAACCGTTCGCCCGCGAAGCCCTGTGCGGCGTGAAAGACGCTGCGAGTCACGGCCGACGTGCCATCGTTCCACGCGAATCGCAACGTGAAGTAATTGTTCCACGGATCGCCATCGGGCAACTTGAGATCACTCAGTTCGATGTCGATCTCGACAACCGGCCTGCCACGCCAGACACGGATCGTTTGGCGAAACGTCGCGAGCCGTTCGTCGTTCGAGGGATCGACGATGTCACCGACAGTCGCGATCTCACCGCGCGTCGGCCCGCGTGAGACGATCTCGCGGCTGCGGCAACGCATCTCGGCGTACTGCGTTTTGTAGGCTTCGTCGCCCGAGCCGACGGTCCGTTCGCGCGGGAAGCGAAACGAGAGTTGTTGGCTGACGCGCTTCGCCCGCTGATCGTGAAACCGGACGTGACCGATTCCGCCGGTCTGCTCGTTGACGGAGACCTCGAACCACTCATTGCGCAACACGCCGTCTTCCACGAGCGGCGGCTTCTGCGGCGCGGCGAGCGGCGCACGGGCGTCCTCGGGAATCCAAACGTAGCCTGCACCGGGAAGCTCGACGACGACCGCCGATTCGTCAGGCCGCGCCGCATCAAACTGAACGGCTTTGATCGGGCCGCTCACTTCGGGCGGAGACTTGAGTCTCGGCAGACTCACGCAAACGCGGCGCGTGAACGACAACGAGTTCATCACGAGGAAGCCGCGTCGCTGCGGGCCACCGTGGACGACGAGCTGCGACAACTCGCGATGCCAGTGCGGCGTGACCTCGGCCAGCATTTGCTCGGCAACGGCACCCGCGCCCGCACTCGGATCGGGCGTGGCCTCTTCGAGACAGCGTTCGGCGTCGGCGGACTCGGAGAGTTCGCCCGTTGCAGGAGTTTCATCGATCGGTTCTCCAACGAGAGCCTTCGCCAGACTGCGGCACCATTCGGCGACATCGAAGCGGCGGCGACGCAGGACGTGGTCCGAGTAACGACTGAGCGGATCGGCTTCGCGCCGGGCGACGTTGAGGATCAAGTACGGCGGGAAGTATTCGTGAGCCTTGTGTGTACTAAGCAGTCCCGGCAGTTCGGTCTGTTGAAAGAAGCGATCAAACGTGACGAAGCGACCGAGCGCGGGAGCGTACTTCTGTGAACGGCGCAGATCTTCAAAGAAGGGACTCGTCACATCGGGCCAGCGGGCGAAGACCAGTCCTGCCGCTTGATCGTGATCCATCGACTCAGCCATGCGGACGGGAAGTCGCAGGTAACTCGATGGACTGTCGGCGGCGAGCGGGATGCGACTGAGAGCATCGACGATCGACTCGTCGCAGCCACGCCAACGGAGTTTGGTGTGTTCGGCGTCGGGATAGATGCCGTCGTCGAGCACGACATGCAACGCTCCTTTGAATCCAAACTTGTGCAGCAACTGCGGCAACTGACTGGTCAGTCCAAATTTTCGTCGGCCCCACACGATCGCGGTTTGTCCGAGCAGCGTGTTGAGCCGCGAACGACCTTGGTGGAATTGGTGCAGAGCCGACTCCAGCGGCAGCATCGGCAACGGCGTTTCGCGGTCTTCGCCCCCCACGATGCTGACTCGTCCCGCAGCACACGCCGCGCGCAACGGTTCCAGAATGGCGGGCGACTTCTGGCAGATCGTCTCCAAATCGGAGGACGATGTGAGCAGACTCCACGGCACGTCGCGCTGGGCTTCGGTGGCGAGCTTGTCGGCGCTGACATCGGGCGAGGTCAGACAGAGGTCGAGCAGATAGCACTCGACCGGGTAAAACTTCTCGCGCGCTTCGAGCAGCAGCTCGAAGCAGCCTCGCAGATGTGCTTCCGCCGTTTCGCGGTCATTGTCCAACGCCGCCTTCGCGGCGGCGACGGCGCGTTGTTGCAGTCGCGCTTCGTCGATGTTCCCGAAGTTGCGCATGTGCCGCGTGAGCAGTTCGACCTGCAACCAGCAAAAGCCGAGCGAGAAGAAATCGTCCACGAGATCGGTTGCGATGTCATACCGTTCGGGCAACGCGGCCACGGCAGCGGCGGCGATCTCGGCGCGATCGTGCAAGCCGCTGATGACCGTCGCTCCGGCAGCCCTCGCGTCCTCAACCCAGCCGTGCGGCAGCCAGTCGTCGCAGACCGTCGGGACGAAAATGAGCTGCCCGCTGTGGAGGGCCGATGGTTCGTCGGCCCGTCTCCAACGAGGCAACGCGCCGGTCCACGCCAGCAGTTCCGGATGCCACGCCACTGCAAACGTGTTCAACAAACTGGCCGCCGGTTTGTCAGCCTGCTCGGTGGGAAAGTCCTCCAAGCTGTGGCTGGGGACGAGGATCACGATGTCTTGAAGACTCATAGTGCAGTTCGTTCGGCGTTGAATTGTCGAAATTGGTACGTGACCGAGTCGCGCACTTGGCGTTTCCTCCCTCATCCGTGCCCCGGCTTTGCCATCCGTGCTAGGCCTGAACGTCTTTGACCTCGACGATCTATACCGCGCACGGATGAGGATGGCACATTTCACACTCACCCGAAGCGTAAGCGAGGACGTGTGTTGCATCCTCGCTTACGCTTCGGGTGAGTGTCAGCGTCAGCCGCTTGCGGTATAGCACGGATGGCAAGGCCGGGGCACGGATGAGGAAGAGCATCTATTCAGAGGGGGGCGCATCGGCCAATTTATCCCGCAGTCGTCTTGTGTTGCCAAGCGGATTGATGAAGTGCGTAGAGGAATCAGGGCGGCGGGAAGAATGCGTTGAGGCCGATGATAGCGACGGAACAACTCATCCCAAACGCAGCGTCAAAAGTTGCGGTGAGAAATTTCGGGAACTGTCGTGAATGGGCTGTCGTCGTATCTGCCGTTGGCACGATTGGCGATGAGCCGAAATAGAATGGCGAGCAGATTGGCGTTGGTGAGTGGGCGGCAATGCCAGAAATTGTTGAGGCATGAATGGCCACTTTCGTCTTGGTGGGTTCGGCAGGTTGATCGGTCTCTGATGATTGTTCTGATTCGGGCTACCAGTCTGTGGGATAACGTAGGGTAAGCGTCTCGCTTGCCCGTTTTTGAAATGACAAGCACGGGCAAGCTACGTTACGCAACGGGCAGCCAAGTGGCACGAGGATCGGTCATGTGAGGCTGGTTGACTTTGCTTCGGGACGCAAGTATAGCGGCGTGCGAGTTGGCTCGGTCAGGATAGGTTTTGGCGGCAAGAATGGTTCACCAGCAAGCCTCAGCGACAATGACAACTCGGGCCATTCCGTTCATGAGGGGATTCGGTCGGCTGAACTCTCAGCGACTCATCCATTCACTTCGCAAGACTTTCGATAACTTCCACAACACGGCATCGCTGCACGAACCGGGCAACATCTCAAGTCGCTCGGATTCGTTTCGTTGAGATGCTTCCACTCTGTCGAGCTTCCATCCATCGACGGGTTTTCAGGGGTTCACGATCATGGCAGATGCACAAGCCGCGTGGGGCATTGAAATTGGTCAGGCCGGACTGAAGGCCATCAAGCTGCGTTACGCCGAGGCGGCGAAGCAAGTGGTCGCGGTCGCGTTCGATTACGTGCCGCATCCGAAATTGTTGAGTCAGCCGGACGCGGTTCCCGACGAACTGATCAAGCAGGCGCTGGAAACCTTTCTCTCGCGCAACCAAGTCGCGGGCGACTTGGTTTCGATCAGCCTGCCCGGCCAAACGGCGCTGGCTAAGTTCATCCAGTTGCCGCCGATCGAAGCCAGCCGCGTCAAAGAGATCGTGAAGTACGAGGCTCGCCAACAGATCCCGTTCGCGCTGGAAGAAGTGATCTGGGACTTCCAACCGTTGGGCGGTGGCGTCGAAGAAAGTGGCTTCCTGCTCGACGCCGAGGTCGGGCTGTTCGCCATGAAACGCGAGCAGGTGCAGCATCACTTGCAGCCGTTCCTCAACAAGAAGGTGGAAGTCGAGCTGATCCAGATCGCGCCACTGGCGCTCTACAACTTCCTCTGCTACGACCGCATGGGTGTGCGACTCGGCGAACCGCGCGAAGATGCAGAAGACTACTCGGTCGTCGTGGACATGGGCTGTGACAACACGACCCTGATGGTCACCAACGGCAAGAAGATGTGGATCCGCAACATGCCGGTGGGGGGCAACCATTTCACGCGGGCACTGACCAAGGAAATGAAGCTGACGTTCGCGAAGGCCGAGCATCTCAAGTGCAACGCCACGAAGTCGCCCGACCCGCGTGCCGTCTTCCAAGCCTTGCGACCAGTGTTCAACGATTACGTCGCCGAGATTCAGCGTTCGATCGGCTTCTTCTCCAGCGTGAACCGCACCGCAAAAATCGGACGGCTGATCGGTGTGGGGAACGGCTTCCGGCTGGCGGGCCTGCAAAAGTTCCTGCAACAGAATTTGCAGTACGATGTCGAGCGAGTCGATTCGTTCAAGGGACTGGCTGGCGATCACGTCCTGAACGCGCCGCTATTCCAAGACAACTTGCTGACGTTTGTCGTGCCGTATGGACTCGCGCTGCAAGCGTTGAAGTTGACGGAAATTCACACGACGCTGTTGCCGCCCGAGATCGCTCTCGAACGGAAGATTCGCCGCAAGAAACCGTGGGCCGTGGCCACCGCCGCGACGTTGCTCATCGGCTTGGCCACTTCTGCAGCCGGTTACGGTGGGGTGTGGCACTCCGTCAGCAAGGCCCGCTTCGGCGCAGCGGAAGAAGAAGCGACCAAGATCGAGACGGAAGCCAGCGGGTTGAAGACCAAGTACGGCGGCGAGGTCTCCAAGAACAAAGCCTTTCAGGAGGCGGGAACAAAACTCGTGGGTTCCCTGCAAACGCGCGAACTTTGGATGGAAGTCTACAAGGCGATCAATGAATGTCTGCCACGCGACTTGGGCAACCAGCTTGATGAGGCCGAGATTCAAAAGATGAATCGAGTCTCGATTCGTAGTATCGTCTGTAAGAAACACGCCGATCTTGGGACTTGGTTTGCCAGCCCTGAAATTGCCGACGACATGGTGAGGAGCGTTATGTCAAAGGGTGATGTGGCCGCTCCCCCAAAGGGGCCGGGCTATGTGTTCACGATGCAGGGGGTTCATTATCACGACGAGCGGGAAAAGCCATCGACAGGTCAGGGTGCCAATTACGTGCGAGCGACGTTCCTTGCGAATCTGCAGTCTGCTTTCGTGAAGCAAGGACAGAATGTGAATGCGACTCCTGCTGATGTTCCCGTGCGAGTGATTGGTGTTTCGCACGCCACAATCACCACATCCAGCAGCCCCAAAGAGGTTCCGTTCTATCCGAATGGAAAACCGGGCGCGACCGGGGGCCGCAATTCTGGGCAACCTTTTGGTGGCCTCTCGGGTGGTAATCCATACAGCCCTCCTGGTGTGGGTTCGGGAGGAGCGCTCGCTGCGATAGGAGAAGAAGACAAAGGGCCTGCAAAGGTGCTTTCCATCCGCCAAACAACGTTCACGATTCAGTTTGCTTGGAAGCCGACACCGATTGGGCAGGCTCGTGATGAGATTGCCGCCGCCGCAGTCGTTGCGGCAGGAGCTGTTTCAGGGGGTGTCGCCCCAGGCAATTCCGTTTCGCCTAATCCTGCGGCTACGAATCCGAGTTCACCGACACCACCGGTTTCTTCCACTTCGGATCCAGGGGCACCTGCTCCAGTTTTGACCCCACCGGCCGGGTCTCGATTGTGAGTCCGGTACTTTGCAATGCCCGTTTTGGCGCGACCGTCAGTGTCAATGTTGTTGTGTATTGAAATTGAATCACCCTGATGAGGTCGAGGGGTGGTCTCAGCATCACTGAGGCACCTTGGACGACTTCCGTTTCGCCTGCTTTGTCCGTCAACTGTTAAATGGAAAGCGAACATCATGGAACGCTTGGAACCCGTGTTGAAGCAAAAGTTTTGGATCCTGCTGGGCATGGGGATCTTGATGACAGTCATCGGTTGGTGGGTGGACACCGGTACGATGGCCGCGACGATTGCGGCGCGCAGAATCGAGATTGAAGGAGCGGAAAAGAAGATTCCGGATGGTGAGATTCCGAATGCGGAGTGGTCGAACGGTTTGGACGCGCTGAATCGTCAGCAAGACCTTGCCGTGAAGTCTGCTTCGGGAGTTCTCTGGGAACATCAACGCGCTCGAATGACATGGCCTGAAACCGTCACGGAGTTTGCGTGGAAGGAAGGGTATCGAAAGTCGATTGATGTGACTGGGCGTGAGAACTATCGCAACGACTACGAAAACGATGTGCGGCGCGTCTGGGAGACCGTAAGACCGTTCAATCGAATTGACGGGTCGGGCATTGTCGATTTCGGCTTGGCGAAACTTCCGCGACAGGCGTGGAATTCGGCACCTTCCTCCGACCAGATGTGGGACGCACAAGAGGATCTGTGGCTGTTGGAAGGTTTGTTGCAGTTGATTGCCGAGGTCAACGGTGGAGCCAACAGCACTCGCCTTGATGCCCATATTCATGGGATTGAAAAGCTGACGTTGCACGGTGGCCAACCTGCTGGCCAGCGCACGCTTGCCTCGGCGGCAACCGGTTCTTCCAGCGGTGGAGGTGTCATGGGTATGTCGAGTTCCAGTGGTGGGTTTGGAAGTGGCTCGGGCGGTGGTGGGTTTGGAAGTGGCTCGGGTGGTGGTGGCGCGGCTGCGGCTGCTTCGGCAGACTTCGATGTGAAAGAAGAGTTGGGTGATGATGGCTCCGGGGCGGCTGGTCAAGGTGGGGCCATGTCCAGTTTCGGCTCTGCCGGAGCGTTGAGTGGCGGAGGTTCTGCCGCACCCAAGGGGCGGCGTTACATTGATGATGACAAGGCGTTGCCGTTCAGAACGCGCGGCTTCTACATGACACTGATCATGGACCACCGCAAGATTCCGAACCTCATCTCGGAATTGTCCGCCAGCGAAAAATCGGCTTGGCCGATTGAGATCATTCGAGTTCAGGTCGTTCGGTTGAATGAAGACGATTTGGAAGGACGCGGCGGCGGTGGTGGCGGGTTCAGCCCCAGTTCCGGCAGTAATTCGGAGTCGTTTGGTGGAAGCAGTAGTTCAGGCTCATCGGGCGGTTTCACGGAGAATTCCTCCTTTGGTGGCGCATCCTCTCCCGGTTTTTCGGTCGCGGGCGGATCGTCTGGTGGAGGGGCCGCCACCGCTCAAGGAGCCGCCGCCTTGGCCGCTTTGACGAATGCCACTCAAGACCCCAATATGTCGCGAGTTGCCATCTGTGGAATCATCACTCTGTACAACGAAGTGACGCTGGAAGTGGTGGTTGCTCCGCCCGCTTCGTCACCGCCCGCAGCTGCGGCCGTAGGAACTCAGCCAACAGAGGAAGCGGATCCCACGACGGACCCAGCGGCAAATGGTGATTCCAAGCCAGCGGCAGGGGGAGACTCCAAGCCAGCGGTCCCCGCTGAAGGTGAGCCAACAGCACCCGCTCCCGCTGCTGAAGGAAGCACTAAGCCTGCCGAAGATGCTCCCAAGAGTGATGCGACGCCAGCCACTCCGAGTGTCGAGAAGCCAGCGGAGGCTCCGTGATTTTCGAGTCCCCGTGATTACCTGATGATTGCCGGAAATTTGTTCGAGGTCGCTCCGCGTTTGTCGAGCAGAGGAAACGAATCATGAAAAAACTGAAGAACATCAACTTCAAAGCCTTGTTCATCGACCACGGCGAAAAAATGGGACTGGGACTGATCGTCCTACTCGTGCTGGTGGCCCTCAGTTCGACCTCGTGGTCCCGCTATGCGGGAACTCCGCAAGACCTGGAAAAGAAGGCGAAAGACAAGCGGGCGGAGATCAATTCTCCAACGGCCAATCCGTGGCCAAAGGAGAAGCAAGAGGGGTTCAAGGTCGTCGATTTCAACGACCGTGCGACCCAATTGTTCTCCCGGATTGACCAGACGAAATACGAGTTCGCGACTCCGATTTGGCATCCGCTCAACCGCAAGCGAGAACTGGCGCGGGAGCCGGAATTTCTGCCAGTGGAATTCCTGATCTCGAGTCCCGGCCGGGCCATTCTGGGAGTGAAGCCGACGGGTGTCGGTCAGACCGGATCAGGCATGGTCGCGGCCGATGGCGCTGAGGTGGGGCTGGATGCGGGCGCGGCGGTGGCGGGGGCCAATCCGGCCGCAACGGCACCAGGCACTGGATTCAAATTGCCCGGCGCAGCCGCCGGTGGAGGTGCGGCCGTCAGCGGTGCCAATCCTGGCGGGGCATACTCACCACCTGCAGTGGCGACTGCTGGTGGTGCTCAAGCAGGCGGAGGACCGCCGATGAGACCCGGTGCGGGAGGTGATGCCATGCCCATGCCATCTGGAGCTGAGATGTACGGCAGCGGCGGCGGCATGGGTGGAGGTGGACAGGTGGCAGCGCGGGGTGTTCGTTACGTTGCCGTTCGTGGTGTCTTCCCACTGCGGCAACAAGTGGAAAAGTACCAAGCTGCGCTCAAAGTGACCGCGGCGGATGCGGGCCTCATGTTTGAGTTGCTCGACTTCGTGTTAGAGCGACAAGCTGCCATCGCGGGACCGAAACCGTGGGATGGCAAATGGGAAACCGTCAACGTGGGGTCGGCTCTCGAAGTGTTAAATGAAGCCGCCGATTTTGAGTTGGATCCCGTTCAAACCGGGGTCACGGACGCTGTCATCACAATGTCGCTGCCTCACCGCCTGTTGGAGTTTTGGGGCGATCACGCCACTCATCCCAACGTGCGCGACTTCCAATTGAAGCCCGAGGAAATGGAGCGGGAACTCAAACTGCAGCAGAAGCTGTTGGAAGAGTACGAGAAGGCTCAGCTTAAGTCGGAACCGAAGATCAAACGGCGCGGTTTGTACGCCGGTCAAAACGACATTCGCTCCATGGGACAAGAGATGATGTCGAGTCCCAATGCCACCTCAATGATGGCGGGCGTGATGAGTTCCATGAACAGTGGTGGTGGTGGTGCTGGTGGTGGTGGTGCTGGTGGTGGTGGTGCTGGTAGTGGTGGTGCTGGTAGTGGTGGAGCTGGTGGTGGTCCAATGTCAGTGCCAGACATCCAGAAACGATTGACAGCCAATGGGCGACTGCTGTTGTTCCGCTATTTCGATTTTGATGTACAACCGGGCATGGCCTATCGCTATCGCGTCAAGTTGAAGATTCTCAATCCCAACTTTGAACGTCCACCGGAAGAGGTGACGGATGACGCTTTCACGAAGAACCCAGAGCGAGCAACCGACTGGAGCAACATCTCGAATGCCTCGGTGGTTCCCAGCAGCGTGGACTACTTCCTCAAGGATGTGGAACGCGATCCGGCACGGGATGACAAAGTGCGAACGACCAAGGCCGTCGCCAACATCTCCGTGTACGAGTGGGACTCCAAGCTCGGAACCATGCTCTCGGACTCACTGAGAATCCTGTCGGTCGGACAGTTCATCGCCGAGAAGAAGAAAACGATTGTCGTGGATGCCGCCGCCCCGTCCTATAAGGAAGCGGAAGAGTTCGCGTTCAACACGGGAGATGTCCTGCTCGATGCTGCGGGGGACTACGACCTCAGCCCCGATCAGCATCCCGAGTTGGGCCTGAAGCCCGACAAGGGGCGTCCGCTGGCAAAGCTTGGGTTGCTTCCAGAAGCCGTCGTCCTCACCTCCCTCGGTGAACTGAAGCAACTCGATCCCGCCGCCGACAAATCCAACGAACAAAAGCTGAAGAAGCGCGTCGATGACGAGCGAGGTTTGTTTATTCAATTCAAAGATGCCGGTGCCAAAACGGGCGGTGTTCTCGACAGTCCAGGTGGCATGTTCGAGGCCATGATGGGGGGAGGCAGTGCCGGTATGGGGAAACCGCCAGCCAAAGGTGGAGGCTCTAAGAGTCCTAGAAAGAAGTCGGGAAGTTCGAGTAGCGAATCCCCCGACGGCACCCATGCCAGTCCCGGCGCGGCACCTCCGGGTGGCGGTGGTAAACCTGCTCCGCGAAGAACGCCCTAGTGAACCGATCAAAACCGCTTGAATGCAAAAATGTCAGCCGCAGCGTGAACGCTGCGGCTGCTTTTTTGATTGACCGCTGGTGGCCGGTGCTGATGGAGGCGCGCGAGCAAAGTTCAGGCGGATTGAGTGGTACACCCACTTCGACTGTATGACTTCCCGTAGCTTCCCGTAGTGCCCACCACAATCGGCTGCGGAATGGTGGACACTACATCTGTACTACTCTGACAATCGACCTACGGAAGTGCCACCGAGAACAGATCGAACTGCCCGTTGCGTTCACTGACGACAATCAGGTGTTGGCCATCGGGATGCCACGTCGCGTAGTCATCGTGTTCAACGTGAGTCGTCACGGGCGCGAGACCGCCTCCATCGGCTCCCATCACGTAGATGTTGTAGTTGCCATCGCGGCCGCTGGTGAATGCGATGCGGTTGCCGTCGGGTGAGAACTTGGGACGGATGTCCTGCTTCGGACTGGTGGTCAACCGTTGCAACTGCAAGCCATCAAGATGGGCGACGTAGAGTTCGTAGTCGTCGTCGCGCGTGGAACTGAAGACGAGTCGCTTGCCATCGGGCGAACAGTGTGGCCAGTTGTTGACCCCGGCCGAAGCAACAACCGTTTGCCGGTTCTTGCAGTCGAGATCGACTGAGAAGATCGACTGCCGTCCTTCTTCGGGATAACTGAACAGCACTCGTCCATTGTCACGCATGAATGTTGGGCTGTGCATTCCCGAGAAGCCACCGCCCGGAGGAAGCTCGGTGATTGTGTTCTCGATCAAATCGTGAACGACCATCGCCAGCGTGAGGTTTCCCCGATTCTGCACGTAGGCCAGATAACGCCCATCGCTCGACACGGCCGGTTCAAATTCGGAACGAGTTTCGTCGGGATGCAACGGAGCGGACTGGCCATCTTTCAGCGTGAGCTTCATCAGCCGCAGCCGGTTCGGCTTGTCATGCAGCACGTAGAGCAACTCCGTTCCCCGCGGATTGAGAAACACGGGGTCGCGTTTCACCCGACCATCGGTCGTGAGACGTTGCGGCTCAACGCCGGAAGCGGTCCGGAAGCACAACAACGTCACCGCGAACAACGCCAAGCAGCGTCTCTGCCTTGAACGGAACAACGATCGGACAAACGGACGCCGCCTGCTCATGACATCGCCTACCTGTTCGTAGAGTGCATTTCAAAACCTGTTTTGGCTCGGAAAACTAGCCCGACGCGCCCGCGAGAGCTTCACCGTCATCGAACGTCCAGCTCTCGCTGGCGCGTCGGGCTAGTTTTGAAATGTGCTCTAGGTTGCAGGCGGTGAAACGGAGTTCTCTTCTGTTGCGGGAGCCTTGCGGTAGATCTCGCTGTTCAATGGAAAGAGCAGCATCAACATGGCAATCCCGCTGCCGCCGAACTCCAACAACTCGCCTCGCTTTTTACTGGAGACCAACAGGAACAACACGACGAGGACGATGTACGCGATCGAGTGGCATGGCCGAGGGATCGGGATCGCCGACTGATCGATCAGCCATTTCCAGCCTGCGGACTGGCGGTATAGGAACGGCAGGCCGAAGAAATAGAAGACGACACTGATGGCCAGTGCCTTACCGAAGAGCAGTTTGTTGATCTTCACTCCTCCGAACTGCAAGTTGTGCAGGTTGGCTTCTCCTTGAGAGTTGTGCTTGGCGATCGACTCCGGCGTGGAGAAACCAAACAAACGTTGTCCCCAAGAGATTTCCTCACCCACGCCAAACAGCAGCACCAGCGCCGCTAGGCAGAGCATGGCCGTGAACCACTTCGAGCGCACTCGGGCCAGAGTCACGGCACGAACAGCGCACGCCACTGCTCCCACAAACAGCGTTAGCACCGTGAACCACTCGATGAACCCGTCCTCACGGGCGAAGACACGTTCAAAGTAGTCTCCTTCGCCGCGTGAGACGACAACACCGAACAAACAGATCGCGGCGATGAATGTGAAGGCAACCGGCTCAAAGTATTTGCGGAACGATTCCACGAGGTCGTTGCTCCCTGCTCCAATGTTGTTTGACGATCCGATCCGAACGAGGCGGGAAGCTAGTTCAACGATTGGTGAGTTTGCAATCGCGATCAAATAGACGGCCCCGACAACTCGAGAATGCAGGGACAGCGCTGTGATGAGACACACCGTCCTGATCCAAAGCTTAGGAACGGGGGCGCAATCACTTCCCGAAGTGCCCTACTTGTTCCCTCCCCTCGGCGGGGAGGGTTAGGGAGGGGGGACGAGTGGCAAATCGACTCGACCATTCTCCCCCCTCCCCGGCCCTGGCCTGATGAAAACCAGCAGTTTCAAAACCGGATACGCGCAACAGGTTCCAGTCACTGCTGCTCAAGGTTTTCATCAGGTCACCCCGGCCCTCCCCGCCGAGGGGAGGGAGAATGGCAGAGGCACTTCGGGAAGTGATTGCGCCCCCCGTTTCTTAAGGCCGCGATCTTTCGGTCTACATCTTCCTCCTGCACGGCCAAAGCAGAGAGACAGAAAGAGAGCGGCAGAAAGAGGAAGTCTTGGGCGCGGGTGGCGATCGTCCATTGCGGTCAGTCGAACAGCGAGGGTGGTGACGCGGGAGTCGCAGCGGCAACAGGCGCGGCGACCGGTTGAGCGAGCAGCGATTCAAAGGCGTCTTCATCAAGGACGGTCACGCCGAGGTCGCGGGCTTTGGTGAGTTTGCTGCCAGCGTCGGTCCCCGCAACCACGAAGTCGGTCTTCTTCGAGACACTGCTCGATGCGCGGCCACCGTGCTGTTGAATCAGCGACTGAATCTGATCGCGTGTGAAACGGGAAAGCGTTCCGGTGACGACCACGGACTTGCCGAAGAGGACTCCCGCCGCTTTCGCCGCCGCCGTGGCTGCGGCTTCGGCCGCGTTGCCCATGTTCAGGCCGAGACTCGTCAGATCGGAGACCATCTGTTGGCCGTAATCGCTCGCAAAAAAAGCGCGCACCGATTTTGCGATGACATCGCCGACCTCATCGACGTGTGACAACTCTTCTTCGCTCGCGGTGGCGATCGCGGACATCGCTCCGAATCGTTCGGCCAATTGCTGCGAGGTCCGCACGCCAACGTGTCGAAGATTGAGCGCGGTGAGCAACCGCCAGAGCGGCTGTTGTTTCGAGGCTTCGATTCCATCAATGAGGTTTTTGACCGACTTCTCTTTGAATCCCTTCAACGTGAGCAACTCATCGCGGCGATTGGCCAGTCGGTAGATGTCCGCGAAGCTGGTGAGCAGTTTCGTTTCGGTCAGTTGTTCGATCAGCTTCTCTCCGAGTCCATCAATATTCATCGCGGCGCGGGAGGCGAAGTAGCGGAGGCCCTCACGCAGTTGTGCCGGACAGTTGGGGTTGGGGCAGCGGATGTAAACGCCGCCCTCATCCTGTTCGACGGCGGTGCTGCACTCGGGACAGACGGTTGGAAATTCAAAGGGCCGCTGTGAGCCGTCGCGATGATGGGTTTCGACTCGCACGACGTGCGGGATGATTTTTCCAGCTTTCTCAACGACGACGCGATCGCCGATTTGAATGCCGAGCCGCGCGATCTCGTCGCGGTTGTGCAGGCTCGCGCGGGAGACGGTGGTCCCGGCGATCTCGACCGGTTCGAGGCACGCGACGGGAGTCAGCGCACCGGTCTTGCCGACTTGAATCAGGATGTCGGCGATGCGCGTCTCGGCCTCGTACTTCTCCCATTTGTAGGCGATCACCCACCGCGGTGATTTGCTGGTCGAACCGAGTTCATTGCGCTGCGCCAGATCGTCCAGTTTGATGACGAGACCATCGACCTCGAAGTCCAGCGTGTGAAGTTCGTCCATGAGTTGATGCGCGGTGGCGAGCGTCTCGTCCATGTTGGCGAGCGTGGCGCAGCGCGGTGTGGTCGGGATGCCCCAGCGCGCGACCGACTGCAAGAATTCGCGATGAGTTCGGTACGTCGTCCCTTCGCTGTAGCCGACGCTGTGCGCGAAGAATCTCAGTTTGCGTGCGGCGCAAAGTTTGGGATCGAGCAGCTTGAGCGCGCCAGCACAGGCGTTGCGTGGGTTCGCAAACGGAACTTCTCCCGCCGCGATTTGCTCGGCCCGCAGGTGGGCGAAGTCGGAGTTGGCGATGTACGCCTCGCCCCGGATTTCGATCACGGGAGGCACGTCGTCACCGAGCAGTTTCAGCGGGACGCCGCCCATCGTGCGAGCGTTGCTCATAACATCATCGCCGCGCCGACTATCACCGCGCGTGAGTGCCCGCGTGAGTCGGCCGTTCTCATAGATCAGCGCCAGTGAGACACCGTCAATTTTAAACTCAATCGAATACGCCGGTTGAACACCGAGGTCTTTGCGCACGTCCGCGTCGAATTTGCGGACACTCCCCTTGTCACCTTCTTCGACGTAGACGTTCTCAATGGAGAGCATCGGAACGCGGTGTTCGACGGTGACGAAGCCTTCGATCGGCTCGCCGCCGACTTTGCGAGACGGGCTGTCGCCTGAGGCCAGATCGGGATGAGACTCTTCGAGTGCGATCAGCCGACGCATCAGTTCGTCGTATTCGTGATCGGCGATGACCGGAGCGGCGTGTACGTGGTACAGCGCGTCGTGGTGACGAATCGTGGCACGCAGCGATTCGATCTCATCGCGAGGTGAAGCGGTCATGCGGAAGTTCACTCGTGAAGCTCAAGGAAGGTTGGCGAAGTCAGATACCAGGCTTTGTTTTGAAACTCACCCCACCGGGCTTGCCCCGGTGGAATCAGGTTTTTGCACGACTTCTACTGTCCGGTTTATCCAGATGTAGGGTGGGCGGTGCCCACCAAGGCGCAACAGGTTGTGGTGGGCACAGCCCACCCTACGGAAAGTCGGACAGTCGAACGACTCGGCGTCACCGAAATGCGGGAGTAGTGCAGAGACCCGTAAACCACCCCGACAAGCCCGGTGGGGTTTCAAAACAGAAACTAGGCGAGCCGCAGGGTCCATCACGGCGCGGGCGAGATGATGATGAGACAGCTCGAACGTGTCGATGCCACCGCTCTCGCGCCGATGCTTCGCAGAACGTACGTGGCCCTTCTATGATCGGCTGGCGACCGGGCACTTTGTTCGGCGTGCGGACACGATGCGACATCGCTTCCGCGACACAGCGACTTCACACACTCGATAGGACGGTCTGAATGATTACGGTTGGCATGAACTACCATGTGATTGAAGGCAAGCAGCAGGACTTTGAAGACAAGTTTGCCGGAGTGATCGACGCCCTGCGCGCCGCCGACGGACACACCAGTTCGACGCTGTGGAAAGATGTCAGCGACGGCGCGTCGTACCTCATCACGAGCGAATGGTCCGACGAAACCGCGTTCCAAACCTTTATCCGCAGCGATGCCTTCCGCGCCGTGACGACGTGGGGCAAGGAGCAGATTCTCTCCGGCCGTCCTCAGCACAAGGTCTACAAGCACTGAGGCAGGTTGCGGGACTTTGAAGCCTGACGCGCGAGCGAAGGATTGGTCGTCGAACGTTCTTCGCTTGCGCGTCAGGCTTCGATCTGCGGAGAAGAAAAGGCCCCCTCACCCTCACCGCCTGTTGAAAAACGTAGGGTAAGCGTCTGGCTTGCCCGTGAGTGCAATTGGAAAAAGGGCAAGCCAGCGGCTTACCCTACGTTTTCAACAGGCTGCTAACCCTCTCCCCGCAAGGCCGGGGCGAGGGGACCAGGCGAGGGCCACGAGACAACGCTACTTCGCGGCCGGAGGTTGGCGGCGTTCGAGGCGTTTCAGGCGTCGCTCTTCTGTTTGCTGGCGACGTTCTTCACGCTGACGGACGGCTTCCGGTGACGGCGGTTGTTCGAGCCTCTTGAACACTTCTTCCGGAATGGCTTGCTGAATGCCGTCGGGGATCATGGCCTTGATGAACAACGGGGCCAACTTTCTCGCGATGACGGTTGCCGCTGGTTCCGGCTTCTTGAGGGCAGGCTCGACGGCGGCGGCGGGCACAACCTTTCCTTCGGCCTCGCCCAGACCCGCGTTGAGTTGTGAACGGCTTTTCTGGCGGCGGGCTTCGAGGTACTCGTCGTAGTTCGGGAGGAACCACGCCTTCGCGGAACCGAGAACCGCTGCCGTCAGGATCGCGGTGTGAGGGTTCTTCGTTTCCAGCATCAACCCGTCCGGTTGTCTCACGACGACGAACGTGGAGTCACTGGCATACGGCAACAGCGCGGCGGCCGACGGGATGGCGAAGGCATCGAGCGGGAAGCCGTTACTTTGCAGATGGCTCAAGACGGACTGGCCGTAGAACGGCGCGATCGCACAAAGCGTTTGAATTGCTCGTTGGCCGTCGAGTGTCCCGAAGGCGAGCAACTCACCCTCGGGGCGAGTGAGTTTTTTGGCAAGCACGCTGTCGAAGCCGGGACGCGCTGCCGACGGCTGTCTCAAATGGGCCTTCAACGCTTGCGGGTGCAATGCGAAGAGCAGGTGTTCGCCCGTCAGGCTGAATGACGGTGTCGTCGCGGCTTCGGAGCCAAGCTCCCAACCGACCGTGTTCACGTAGCAGATCGGATGGCCGAGAAACGACTGCCGTTTGAGTTCGACCGTCTTGCTTTCAAAGTCGGGATCGACCTCCGTGACGAGCGACTGTTCGACCAGCTTCATCAACCGCTCGAACAGCATCTCGGCCCGCTTCGCATCGCGGACCTCGACCGCCACGATCAAGCTCGTCCCGATCAGTCCGCCTGCGGATGGAGAGTCGAATGCCGTCCAAGTGTCACCCACGACGGGATAGATGTCCCGCTCCAAGTTCAGTCCGAGTTCCGACTCCAACTGCTTGATCGCTTCGTCGAACATCGCGGCCGATGCGGGAGTCGTTCGGCCGACCAACTCGCGCGCGCCGCGAATGGTTTGCGCGAGATTCAGGCTTCCGGCCGCGACCAGATCGCAGTCGGCGGGAATGTGTTTGAGTTGCTCGGAACGGATCGCTGGCCCGCCCGCCAGCAGCAACAGTCCGTCGGTGCGACCACTCGTCGTGAGAAAGGATCGCTGCACAACATTCCCGTTTTCGACGCCCGTTCCCGTGACGAGCGATTCCAACGCATCGGCACCTAGGCCGCGCAACATCGGCTGGAACAACACGCCCGCCGGTCCGGCCGCGCGCGTCGCCGTTTCAACCGCGCCCTTCAAATCGAACCAGCCGACCGTCGCCACGCGCGTCGGGGCAACCCGTTTCCACGCGGCTTGAAACCGCGGACTCAGATCAAGGCCCGGAGCATCGCCCTTCAAGCAGGCCAGAATTTTTGTGACAGTTCCGTCGCCGAACCCGATCAGCACGCGATCGGCCTCGCGGTGAACGGTGAGCTTGATCATGTCGCCGGTTGTTTTGAATGAGACTTCTTGCAACTGCGGCTGCGGCTCAAGCTCAATCTCCAGCAACCGCTCGAGTGTTTCGAGTAGCGCCGCCGCATCGCGTCCGGCAGACGAGACCAGTCCGATCCGAAACTGTCCGGTCAACGGTTTTCGTTTGAGGACATTCAGCAGCGCCTGCTCTGGCGGCGGCGTTTCAAAACCGATCGACAGGCTGCCGGGATGAGCCGTCAGCAACTTGGCGAGTTGTGGCAGGTTTTCTCGCAGCCGCAGTTGGTCTTCCTCCGCATCGGGAGTTTCCGCCTTGGCCAGCGCCTGATCGAGAGCCTCAAAAAACGCGATGACTTCCGGATCGGCGGCCAGCCCGTCGATGCCCGCTCCTCCCGGCTGCCCCGCTCCACGACCGGCCCATTCCAAATAGAACAGCGTCTGTTGCGGAGCGGCCTTGAGTAGCGCGGCATCACGCTCACCGGGCGGCATTCCCAGCAAGCCGCTTCCCCCCCACAGGATCAGCAGCAGTTCGATCAAACCCAATCCCAAGGTCGGTGTCGCCACCATCGCAAACTCCATTCATCCGCCGAGCGACTCACGACATTGCGCGCCTGCCGACAGACGGGCGAGATCGTATCGCCAGCGCAGTAGGCTCTCCAGCGGGTGCAGTCGCTCATTAGTGGTAGCCCTGTCGCTCCGCGACAGGAAGCGAGATCGCAGACAGGCGTATTACGTTGGTTTGACGCGATTCGACGGAACGATGCTCTTGGTTCATCGCGCCTCCTGTCGCGGAGCGACAGGGCTACCTTCGCGATGGCCCTGCCTCTCCAGCGGCGACACAGAACTGGTTTTGACCTTCGCTTTCATCTGCCCCTATAATCCGCCCCGCCCTTCAACTGCCCGTGCGCTGCCATTTGCGAACTGAAGTCGCAGTCGCTGAACCTCATCGCAACTCATCCTCACTCAATCCCATCCAAAGGCCATTGCTGATGAACACCCCCGAAGTGGAAGCCTTGTGCGAGGCGGGTCGGGCGGCGCTGAAGGCCCGCGATCATGCCTCCGCCAACGATGCGTTCGAGAGTGCGATGGCTTTGGATTCGGACTGCATCGACGCCTATGAAGGTTTGGCGACGGTGGCCTATCTCGATGGCGACTTGCCCGAAGCGATCAAGCACTACACGAAGCTGACGATGCTCAAGCCGATGGAAGGCCGGTTCCACACGAACATCGGGGCCATTTACAACCGGCTCGGTGAACACCAGAAGGCGTGCGACGCCCTGCGCAAGGCCATCCAACGCGACAAGAGGTGTGCCGAGTCGTACTACAACTTGGGGATCGCGCAGCGCAAGCTCAAGCAAAACGCGATGGCGGTCTCGGCGTACAAAGAGGCGATTCGGATCAATCCGAGTCTGGCCGAGGCATACCAAAACCTTGGCAACACATACGTCGAGATGGGCAATCTGCAGATGGCGATCGTCAACTTCAAGAAGGCGTTGGAAATCAAGCCGAACTTTGAAAAGGCGCGTCACGGGTTGGAGAGTGCCGAAGCTCAATTGGCTCAAACGAAAGCCGGGACCAATCCATTCGGACGCTTGGTGGATGTGAATGCCAAGTCCGCTTCGAGCAAGGCTCCATCGTCCGGCGGTCGCAAACTCAGCGATGCCGAGCGGTTGGAAGAGCGTGCCCGCGTGAAGAGTCTCGCCGAAGAGATCGAACGCCTCGCCAAAGGCTGCTTTGAATACCTCAAACAGAAAATGGAACCGGCTGTGATGGAAGTCGAGCGTGCGACGGCGCAAGGCGACGATGCCGCGTACACGCTACCCGTCGCCGCTGAAAACTTCCGTACGTCGATGTACCAATGGTCCGCGTTGCGGAAGAGCCTCAAGCGGAAGGTGCAGGAACTGAAGGCTCACGAAGACTTCATGAACGCCCCCGATGTGAAACGGTGAGTTCGGTCATTTACCCCTCACGCGGCACAAAGCGAGAGGTTTCCGAGCGGGGCGGCGTCAGCCCCCCGG
>JAYSQC010000441.1:0-4629 GCA_043721755.1 Schlesneria sp. | reverse complement strand
GGAGTATAAGCAGCATGACGCCCGATGAACGTGCGCCCTCGCTCTCGCTGCGGGTGGGTGCGATGTGTCTTTCTCCTGACGACGAACAACCCATGATCGAACTGACTCACCAACCGATCGACTACCACGCGCTGACCGAAGCGGTTCGTTCACCGCAGTCGGGGGCCGTCGTATTATTCCTCGGTACGGTTCGCGAACTGACCGCCGGTCGTCAGACCGTGGCTCTCGACTACGAAGGCTACCCTGCGATGGCCGAAGCGAAGTTGAAGGAACTCGAAGCAGCCGCCCGCGCACGCTGG
Source organism: Schlesneria sp. (assembly GCA_043721755.1). Taxonomy (GTDB): domain Bacteria; phylum Planctomycetota; class Planctomycetia; order Planctomycetales; family Planctomycetaceae; genus Schlesneria. The sequence continues at coordinate 4,330 of JAYSQC010000441.1, read as the reverse complement.
CCGATTGATCGCGTGGCGATCGTGCATCGGCTCGGACATCTGGAACTCGGTGACATCAGCGTCGCCGTCGCCGTCAGTTGCCCGCATCGCAAGCAGGCGTTTGAAGCCGGGCAGTTTCTGATCGACGAACTGAAAGTCACCGTCCCGATTTGGAAGAAAGAGAACTGGTCGGATGGTTCCACCGAGTGGGTTCATCCGGGAGGCGAGACGAAGTGAGTTCATCCCTGCTACCGCTCATCGACTCGTTCGGTCGTCTGCACAACAACCTGCGGATCAGCGTGACCGATCGTTGCAACATTCGCTGTTTTTACTGCATGCCTGCGGAAGACGTGCAGTTCATGGACAAGTCCGAACTGCTGACGTTTGAGGAAATCGAACGCTTCGTCCGCGTGGCCGTGCCGTTGGGGATCGATAAGCTGCGGCTGACCGGCGGCGAACCGCTGGTCCGTCGCGAACTGCATAAGCTCGTGGAGAAGTTGGCGGCAATCCCGGGCATCAAAGATGTGGGACTGACAACGAACGGCATCTTCCTCGCCGAACAAGCCGCCGATCTGTATGCCGCCGGACTGCGACGGATCAACGTCAGCCTCGATGCGCTCACGCCCGAGAAGTTCAAGCAGTTCACGCGGCGTGATGGCTTCGAGAAAGTGATCGAGGGAATCAAAGCGGCGCAGCGCGTCGGGTTCGATCCGGTGAAGATCAACGCGGTCTCGGTGCGAGGTATGACCGAGGACGAAGTCGTGCCGTTCGGTCACTTCGCGCGGGAGACTGGTGTCGAAGTCCGGTTCATCGAATACATGCCGCTTGACGCCGACAACGCTTGGGAGCGAGGCAAAGTGCTGTTCGCGCACGAGATCATCGAGAAGTTGTCAGCCGAAATCATGCCGCTCGTCCCGACTGCCATTCATGACCGAGCCGCGTGCGCGCAACTCCCCCCAGCTCAGCCCCAATCGCCAGGCGAACAACCCGCCCACGGCGGTGGGCACGGCGGACCGGCAAGTGACTTTGTGTTCGAGGACGGTGTGGGTCGCATTGGTTTTATTGCGTCGATCAGTCAGCCGTTTTGCATGAGCTGCAACCGCATCCGCATCACGGCGGATGGCAAACTGCGCAACTGCCTCTTCAGCCTCGATGAGACCGACGTGCGGAGCCTGCTGCGTGGCGACGGCACCGACGACCAGATCGCGGCTGCCATTCGATCGAGTGTCGCGGCCAAGAAGGAAGGCCACGAGATCAACACGGCCCGGTTCATCCAACCCGCTCGACCGATGTACTCGATCGGCGGTTAGAGGGCATTTCAAAACCTATCTTTGCCTCGACAAACTAGCCCGACGCGCAAGCGAGGGCTGGGCATTCGATGATGGTGAAGCCCTCGCTTGCGCGTCGGGCTAGTTTTGAAATGCCTCCTAACCAGTCGGTCACTTCCGATGCAGTCGCGGGTAGCACCACAGGCTGTGGTCCCAGCTATTATTGCCGAGACTATCGACCTTCAGTTCGATCACTTTGGTCTTGGGAGGGAGGCTGACATCCATCGGGATGATCCCCGCCTGCGGGCTTTGATAGATCAGTTTGCCGTTGGCCAGCACTTCGTATTTCACATGGAAGCTCTGCACGTTGTAGCCAATCGCGGTGAAGCGGTTCATCCCTTCCGGAACGGCGTACTTGGTCGAAGAACTGGCGATGGCGTACAGAAACTCATCGCACGGCTGCGCATCGCGGAAGTGAACGACGGAGATCGCCTTCATCCCATCGTCCCAGTGTTTGTTGTGGGTGAAGGCTCCATGACCCACGGAATGAGCGGCAACGGTGAACTTCAACGCCCCAGGTTTTCCGTCGAGTTGCTTGTCGAGAATCTTGTTGGCGGCGACGGCATGAAATCGTGGATAGCACCAAACCCCGAGGTCCGCCGCGTTGCTTCCCATCGGGTCCACCAAAAGTTCCAGCAGCGTGGACTTGGGTGGAACATCAATCTTGATCACGGCAGTTTCGATCGGGCCGGAACGGTGCAGCCGCTGACCATCCACTTCGACGATGAAGTCTGCTGATCGACTGCCGTGGTTCATGGCGACGACGGAAAAACTTTTGGCTCCCGGCGGGATCGGGCACTTGAGCCGCGAGGGAGCGTGTGCCCAATAGAAGTCGTCGCACGGCTTGAAGTCGCGGGTGATGAGTGGCCAATGCTCACCAAGTCGATGAGCGAAAATCGGATTCTGATTCGCAACGGCAGGATGAAAGTCGGACGACGCTTCCGTCGGCTTGAGTCCCACGAGTCGCACCAAACCCTCCTTGAGGTCCGCCTCACGATCTTGCTCGGTGATCGAATCGCGACGGATCGTTCCGCTCGTCATGCCGACTCGAACTTTGTGGAACGTGACTTTGGAGTTGAAAGCTCCGACCCATACATGCCTCCGCATGGAGTATTGCCAGAGTGCAGTACCGCCATAATTGGCAAGTCGCGATGCAGGACCTTCCCAGCGGATGAAGTCCTTTTTGTCATTGAAGTCGATCCGAAACTCAGCCCGCTCGTCAGTATGGCGGACGCGAATCCGAACGCGATGTCGCTGATTATTAGCGAGTGTTCCGGGACGCCTCGTAGTTTCGTTCGCGCCACTCCATTTGGCATCCACTCCCGACACACCCGTGAATTCTCCGAGCATAGAACTGAATTCAAGTTGCAGATTTTGCATATTAATTGGAAAGACAACACCGACTGCGTCGATCCCCTCAGTACGCGTGAACTCGATCTCCAATTCGTAGTCACCGTCCAAAATGGCGGACAATGGATAGCGCATGTTGGTGCTAGATTTGATCGTCAGTCCATTCCTACCCACTGGTCCCTCGACACATTGGTTCCAGTTGATGCCGCGCTCGTTCCAGTCCACGCCCTCGGACCACTCCAAGAGATCGACCCATTCCTTTGGCGCGGCAGGTTCCGAGCCAAACGGACTCGGTGTTGAGTCGGGCTTGGTCTTGGGCGAGGACTTCGCCACAGACGCCGATTTCAACGGGGCAATTTCGGCGAGGCGCTTCGTGACGAGTTGCTGCTTGATGACGGAGGTCAGGTTCGGCTGAGCGTGTTCGTACCAGTCACTCGCATGAATCAGCAGCGCGGTCTTCGCCGCTCCGGTCTCCGCTTGAGCGGCGTCCCACCACGCATCGCCCACGGCGGCTTGAGCCATCGCGTCGGCTGAGGCCGCCGTTTCCAGTTGAGCCGCCGCTTTCCACTTCGCGTCGCTCGATCTCATCAAGAACGGCAGCGCGGCCTCCCAGTCGGCTCCTTGCAGGATGTGCCAACGAGCGACCGCCTTGTTGGCGACGGGATCGTCGGCGTTGGCGAGCAACGTCGCGCTGGCCACCTCGAACGCCTTCCACGATGCCTCGCGCTCCGTCACCTTCGTGCGCGCATCGACAATCATCTGCTTGACCGGCGCGGGACTGCTGACTCGTTTCGTGGCGGCTTCGGCTGAGTTCAACAAGGCCAGCGCATCGGCAAACCGGTTCTCTTCGGTCGCCGCTTGCAGTGCCTCTGCAACGGCGGCATCAATCGCGGGCTTGGCACTGCTGTTCGTCTTGCTGGCCGCAAGAAACTCATTCAGCAGCCGCGTCTGTTTCTCGTTCGCATCGACATCGAACTTCTCAACAAGTTGCCCCACCGCGTTTTGATAAGTGGCGAACTCACCCGCCTCCTTCGTCAACCCTAGAACAGCCGTCAGCACCACGTAGAGGTCATCCGACGCATCGGCCGAACTCTCGACGACGGTCATCAACTTCTTGACCGCCTCCTGCCGCTTGGCGTTCGTCGTCGCCTTTGGTAACTCGAACGTCTCATCCAGCACCTTCCGCAACTCCGCCTGCCGAGCAATCGCAGGAACGCTGGCCTTCGTCTGAGCGAAGGTCGCATCCGCTGCCAGCAGCAACAAACCAACGCTGCTCCACAGCCACAGCAACGGGGAAAGAGAACGACTTCGGTATGAGTTCATGGAGTGGGTCTCATTCAAATGCGAAGGGTCGGCAAATCGTCTGAAAAACGTGGTGAGCCAATCGCGACTCGGCAGCAGTAATACATCACATTCGAGGTGTGTCGAACTGGAATAGATCACTCGCAAGATCAAGCTGCAAGGCAGACCCATGAACCACCCGCGACCAGCGCCATTTCAACGTAGGGTGGGACCAGCTCGCTTCGAGCGCCGGCCCACCATCGGGAAACGTCGAGAAATCCTGGTGGGCCGGCGGGCGCTAGCCCAATGGCACTTACTTTACCCCAGTAACCCGCAGCGTAAGCGAGGGAAACAAAGGGAAACGCCTCTTGTCATCGCCCTCGCTTACGCTG
>JAYSQC010000440.1:0-5815 GCA_043721755.1 Schlesneria sp. | reverse complement strand
ACGCGCAAGCGAGGGCAAACCGTTGTCGAAAGTGAAGCCCTCGCTTGCGCGTCGGGCTAGTGATGAACCCCTCAAGACAAAGTTGTTCGACCACTAGGGTGAGGGGGCTTCTGCCTCTCTTGTAGGACGGGCACTCTTGCCCGTCCTCTTTGTTGCCAACCAAAGCCGGACGGGCAAGAGTGCCCATCCTACAACTCCCGGCCTGATCCGAACCGCATCCCTCGCCGTAGTGGTGGCCGCTTCAATCCATTCGGCAACCTGCCACTCGCAGATTCATCACCCCCAAACACGAGGCTCATCATGGACAACGAATTCGCCGGTTCGCCGAAGACTTGGCCACCGCTCGGTCTGCCGACCGGTAGCGTTCGCGCGCTGCTGACCTTGATCGTCGTTGCGGTCGTCGTGACGAAAATGGTCTTTCATCGTCCGCCGGATACGATTTGGATCGAGACGTTGCTGATCGCGCTCGCACACTACTTCACGTCGCGCCGGTTTGTGGCTCTGTCGCCCGAGATCATGCGGCGGCTCGAGGATGACGGCGCGATCGACCGCGAGCGCCAGCCGCTCTACCTACCGAAGAACACGATCCGGTTCATGATCATCGCGGCGTTCGTCGGGTTGGGAGCGCACCTGTATCGCGAGGAGCGGCTGTTCGAGCCGCAGACGATTTCGCTGTTGAGCATGGTCTTCGCGTACCTGCTCGGAGCCATCGTGGGCGGCATCTCAAACTGGCTCAACCGCCGCCGCAGTCAGCCCACCTCGGGAACGTGGGGCGACATCAAAGCTCTGGTCGTGCTGGCTGGAATGCTGACGATTGCCGTGGTCGAACTGCTTGATGCGGGCGCGCTGCTGCATCCGCTCGTCGAACGAGTCTCGCTCGGCTTGACGTTGTTCTACTTCGGATCGAGGTAGGGGATCGCAGCGCGTTCGGCGCGGGTCTCCCGCCATCATTCTTGATGGCCCCTGCCTTGGCAGCCTCATCCCAGAAAAAGCGGAAGAGGATATCTTCGGGCGGATCGTTGTGCGGGGTTAGGAGATCCGAGCACAACAGCGCGCAGCCGCGTGCTACTCGTTCGCCCGACCGTCGCGGATGCGGATGACGCAGTCGCCCGGTTGGATGTGTTCCGGTTCATGCGTGACCACGACGACGGTCGAGCCTTGCTCGCGGCAAAGTGATCTCAGCGCGGCGAGGATCGCGGCGCTGTTCTCGCTGTCGAGTTCACCGGTCGGCTCATCGGCCAAGACGAGCTTCGGTTTCTTGAGCAGCGCGCGGACAATCGCGACCCGCTGTTGTTCGCCACCCGAGAGTTGGTTTGGTCGGTGATGAGCGCGGTCGCCGAGTCCCAACCGGTCGAGCAACCTTGCGGCCTCGGTACGCTGCGCCGTGGAGACGCCGCGTGGCAGGAACGGGACCAGGACGTTGTCGATCGCCGAAAGATTCGAGAGCAGATTGAAGCTCTGAAAGATGAAGCCCGCTTCCTCGCGACGGAACTGGTCTCGCTCGCGCGTCGTCATCGCACCGAGGCACCGGCCGTTGACTTCGATCGTTCCGGCGGAAGGCTCGTCCAACGCACCGAGCAAGTACAGCAGCGTACTCTTGCCGCTCCCCGATGGGCCGAGGATGAACGCGAACGAACCGGCCGGAATCTGGCAGGTCACACCGCGTAACGCCTGGACTTCCAATGCACCACGTCGATGGACCTTGGTGACGTTTTTGACATCAATCATGCAGATCACTTTCAGGGGGACGACGAGCGGTGTGTACCTGTCGCTTGCGCGGCGACATGCGAGGGGAGATCGTGATGGTTCAAATTTGGGCCGGGGGGGTTATACGTCACTTGATCATTTGTTGCCTGTTCAGGCGACCGCACTCGACAAAATCTCACACCAGACATCCATATTGACCCTTTGAAAACCTTCTCCTACAACCCGCCGCGAACCGGCGGACAACGCCGGAGGGAGGCGTGGCGATTTGCCTGCCTGCCACTGAAAAGGATTGCTCCCGACAGAGTTCTTGCCACCAGGATCAACGAGTACCCGATGGCGAATCACTTCCACAGTTTTCAATCGTCACGAACAGGATTGCGATCGCCGTGCAATTCGTTCGTTGGCACTTCGACGACGTTTGTCTGGCTGTTGTCGCTCGTGTTCGTGACCGGCTGCCAATCCACAGGCGGCGACAAGTACACGTTCCGTGACATGCCTCCCGCGTTGCTGGCAGCCAAGCGTGAGAACGCCCAGACACTCGATCTCACCCGGCTGGCTCGTGCTTCAGCCAACAGCGACGTGATCGATCGTGGCGATGTGGTCGAGGTCTCGATAGCGGCAGGTTTGGACGAGAAGGATGTGGTGAAAATTCCGGTGCGCGTCAACGATTCTGGCGTGGCCACCCTGCCCGAGATCGGCCAGATCAAGCTGGCGGGACTCGAAATGGAAGCGGCCGAAGCGGCCATCGTGTTGGCTTGTATCGACCGGCAGTTGTATCGCAACCCGAACGTCACCGTGACGATGAAGCGGCAACGGATGAACCGAGTGACGGTGACCGGTGCGGTGCAGGAACCCGGCACTTACGAATTGCCTCGCGGGCGCAGCGACTTGTTGGCTGCGATCGTCGCGGCGGGCAATTTGGCCAAAGATGCCGGAACGAACATTGAGATTCGCAAACCGGTTGTACCCGGTGAAACACGCTCCGATCGCATTGCTGCTGATGGCCAGTCAAACATCAATACCGTCGGGCTGAATGACGGTTCCTCTGAGATTTCCTCAACCGGAGCGGTGACCGGCGGCGGATTCCAGTCCGTGCGGGTGGATCTCGTTTCCGCGATCAAGTCGGGGACCGAGTCCTACTCCATTCCCGATGGCACCGTCATCAACGTCGAAAAACGCGACCCCGAACCGCTGCATGTGATGGGCTTGGTCCGGAAGCCGAATCGTTACGAGTTCCCGATCGCCGAGGATGTGCGTGTCACCGATGCCATTGCACTGGCAGGGGGTATGACAACTCCCGTGGCCGACAAAGTTTTCGTGATTCGCCGCAAAGCCAACACCTCTGAAACCGCGGTGATTCAAGTGAGCCTCCGGCAGGCGAAGCGCAATTCGGCCGCCAACCTTCGTCTGGCTCCCGGCGATGTGGTCAGCGCCGAACAAACGCCAGCCACCGTGGTGATGGAAGCTCTCAACGTCATCCGCTTTGGAATCGGGGCCTCACTGCCGTTGCCCGGGTTCTGATCCGGCTCGTTCCCTGAACACGAGTTCAACGGGTTGAGAAGGTCGGCGGACAGGCTCCGGCCGACAAGACGTTGAGACGATTAACGACGGCATTTCATCCGCCCCCCGTGGGATCACCATGAGTTTGGACAACACGATTTCGACGCCAGACAATGCTCGGACGACCAGTCCGCTGGTCGAGGTCGCGCGCTTCCTGCAGGTCGTTCGTCACCGGATCGTGCTGCTGTTCTTCTGCATCTTCATCGGCGGAGCACTCGGCAGCTTTCAGTATTACACCGCGACGCGCAAGTACGACTCATCGGCCGAGATTCTGATCCTGAAAACCGAAGGAAGCGTCCTCGATGGCAAGAACAATTCGGAGCAGCGCGCCATTCAGGACGTGATGCCGACGTACCAGAAAATTCTGACGAGCGACGCCGTGCTGGAAGGGGCCATCAAAAAGCTGCCGTCCAAGCACCGGATCGACATTCAGGGTCTGCCGAAATCCGTTTGCGCCAACGTCCTGCGATCGGGGATCAGCGTCTCGTACACGCGCATGACCAACGTGCTGAACATCCGCTACGTTTCTAAAAGCCCGCATTCGGCGGCGGTGGTGGTCAACGCCATCGTCAGTTCGTATCTCGAATTCATGAAGCAGACGCATCTCAGTAGTTCCAACGAAACCCTCGTCCTGCTCACCAAGGAGAAGGGCGAACTTGAGCGAAAGTTGGCGGATAAAGAGGACGATCTATTGGCGCTCAAACGCAGTTCGGGAGTGCTGCTCCAAGGGAACGACAAGAACACGAACGTCGTCATCGAACGGACCATCAAGCTGAACGACGCCCTCGTTGAAGCCCAGAAGAAAACACTCGAAGCCCGCGCGTTCCTGAACGCACTCGGCGAAGCCTTGCGCAGCGGCAGCGACATCGCTCAGTTCGTGCAACAGGCGGCGGGAGATGTCTCGCGCGAGTTGCTCTTGAACTCGATGGGTATCGGTTCGACGGACACTTACGCTCGCGCCCGGCTGGAAGAACAACTTCTGACGGATCGGGCTGAGCTGAAAAAGCGACAGGCGACCTACGGGCAAAAGCACCCGCAGATTCAGCAGTTGGAGAACCGCATCCGCACGACCGAACAATGGATCTCCGAACGGTCGCAGGTCACGGCCGCTTCGATGAAAGACCTGCGCGAGCGGGAGCTGGGACCGCGAATTTGGCAGATGGCCCAACAACGCCTTTCGCAGGCGACCGCACACGAAGCCGCCATTCGCGCCGAGTTCGAGCGCGAGCGTGGCACGGCCATGAACATGAACAACGACATGGCCAAGATGGAAATCGTGGAACTCGACCTGCGCCGGATGAGGAATTTCTACGACCTCGTACTCGACCAGATGAAAAAGATCGACATGGGTTCCAACTCGGGGTTGAAGATCAAGGTGGTCAGCGAGCCACGGGTCAATCTCGGCAAAATCTCGCCCAAACTGTCGATGACCGTCCTGCTGAGCCTCTTCATGGGCGTGACGTTTGGACTCGGCTTGATCTACGTCTTGGATGCCCTCGACGACCGCTTCCGTTCGCCGGACGAACTGCAATGGCAGCTTGGTCTACCGATGCTCGCGATGATCCGCCGCATGGAACCGTTGGAGGGAACGGGCATGGAACTGATCGTCACACACATGCAGCCGAACAGCGTGGAGTCTGAGGCGTTCCGTAGCCTGCGCAATTTCATCACGTTCTCGAATGAGCCCACGCAGCGGCTGGTCGTGACGAGTACCGAGCCGGGTGATGGCAAGACGACGACGCTGGCCAATCTCGCCGTCGCGTTCGCTCAAGCGGGCAAGAAGACACTGCTGATCGATGCTGACTTGCGTCGCCCCGGTATGACGCAATTGCTCGACCTCAAAGGTCCGCGCGGCTTGGCTCAAGTCCTGAACGACAAAAAGCTCGACATCGACATTGCCGAACGGTGCCTCGAAAACGTCTTCCATCTCGGTGTCGAAGGGCTCGATTTCATGCCGTCCGGGCCGCGTCCGGCCAATCCGTCGGAACTGCTCTCCAGCGAACGGTTCAGCGACATCATCGCGTGGGCGGAGCAGATTTATGACCAGATTCTGATCGACGCCCCGCCGGTCCTAGCGGTCACCGACCCCTCGATTATCGGTCGCATTGTCGATGGTGCGATCGTTGTCGTGCGACCCGATAAGAACCGCCGCAAGATGGTGACCCGCGCGATCGACTCGTTCCGCGTGTCCGGCGTCAAAGTGATCGGACTCGTCGCCAACCATGTCGCAGTCTCCTCGAACTCCGACTACGGCTACGGGTATGGCTACGGGTATGGCTACGGCCACGACACGCCGCCCGAAACGGCAGCCGATCAAACGGACGAACAGCCCTACCGCCGCGCCGCGTGACGCACCGGGGACGATCTCTGCCACCGTCTTCCGAAGTCCGGCTTGTCCTCAAGCCGGACTTCTTTCGGTTCATCGGATGTTTTGGGGGGATTCATTGGCGAGCGATGGACGACAGCGATCGGTCTTCATCCTGAAGGGATGTCAGCCATTAGCCGGGGGTTGAGCGAAGCGACACCCCCGGACGAGGTTGGACAAATG
>JAYSQC010000439.1:0-4377 GCA_043721755.1 Schlesneria sp. | reverse complement strand
CAGCCTGTTGAAGAACGTAACTTGGACGCCCTCGTCCGAGTGATTTCGAGTTGAAAACGGACGGACGAGGGCGTCCATCCTACGTTTTTCAACAGGCTGGTAGGGGCCGGATTCTGATCTGCCAAGGTCCGACAGGCCAGAAGTCCGGCTTTTCCGAAAGCCGGACTTCCTTTCCTGATGTGTCCTCACGAAGAGAAGTCCGGCTAACCCTCAATCAAGCGACCCCACCGGGCTTGTCCCGGTGGCTCGCGGGTTTCTGCACTACTCATGCTGGGTTTCAAGTGATGCCCAAAGTAGTGCAAAAACCTAAATCCACCGGGGCAAGCCCGGTGGGGTTCGCTTGTTTGAGGGCTAACAAAGCTAAGCCGGACTTCGGACTTCGGCGGGGATTCTGTCAGATCGAGCCGCCTCAAAACAGCGAAGCCCGGCTTGTCTTCAAGCCGGGCTTTGCGTGATCGTCGGTTGCCTCACGGCAGGCTGGAAACCTGCCCCACGGACTTCAAGGGTTCGTATTACTTGGCCATCGCGGCGCGATCGGCCTTGTCCTTCTTGCGTTTCTCGACAACTTCTTCAACGAGGTTGCGTGGCAGCATCTGGTACTTGCAGAACTCCATGCTGAACGTGCCCTTCCCCTGAGTCATCGAGCGGACTTCGTTGGCGTAGTCGAACATCATGGCGAGCGGCACTTCGGCGATGATCGTCGCCATACCGAGATTGGTCTCGGTCGAACCGACCAACCCCCGCTTGCTGGAGAGATGTCCGGTGACGTTCCCTTGGTACTCCTCAGGAACTTCCACTTCCAGCTTCATGATCGGTTCGAGTAGCCCGATGCCCGCCTTCTTGAGCGTCTCACGCATGCAGTCGAAGGCGGCGATCCCGAACGCCATTTCGGACGAATCGACATCATGGTAGCCACCGTCTTGGAGGATCATCTGCACGTTGACGACTTCGCACTCACAAAGCGGCCCCTTCACGAGTGCGCGCTGGAAGCCTTCGTCGGTCGGCTTGATGTATTCCTTCGGGATGCGACCGCCGGTGACATCGTTGACGAACTCGTAGGCGATCGCACTGTCTTCGGGCAGCGGGACCAGCTTGCCGACGATGTGCGCGTATTGTCCCGAACCGCCGGTCTGCTTCTTGTGCTTGTAGTTGAACTCGACCTCGCGCGTCGGCATCTCGCGATAGGCCACGCGGGGATTACCAACGATGCACTCGATGCCGTATTCGCGTTTAATGCGCTCGACGTAAATGTCGAGGTGCAATTGGCCCATGCCGGCGATCAACGTCTGACCGGTTTCTTCGTCGGTCAGCACACGAAACGTCGGGTCTTCGCGACGGAAGCGTTCGAGCGCCTTGCCGAGCTTGTCTGCCCCTTCGCGTTTGACCGGTTCGATGCTCAAGCGGATCACGGCGTCCGGAACGAAGATGCTCTCCAACGAGTACGTCACTTCTGAACTACAGAAGGTATCGCCCGAGGCGCAATCGACACCGACGAGCGCCACGATGTCCCCGGCCTCGGCGATATCCACATCGACGCGATCGTTGGCGTGCATGCGCACGAGTCGGCCGAACCGCACCTTCTTACCCGTGCGGGTGTTGAAGTAGCTGTCGCCCTTGACGATCTTCCCTTGGTAGATGCGGGTGTACGTGAGTTGCCCGTACTGCTCGACCACGGTTTTGAAGGCCATGCAGACGAGTGGCTTATCCGGGTTTGAATCGAGATTGACGCGGTTCCAGTTCGGGGGCTGGACTTCGAGACCGGGCGTCGGCTTCTTGAGTTGATCGATCGCGGTCATCTGGCGGTCGAGCGGATTGGGCAGGTAGTAGATCACGCCGTCGAGCGCCTCTTGAACACCCTTATTCTTGTAGGCGGAACCCATCATGACCGGAGTGATCTGGAGGGCGATCGTCGCTTGACGCACGACCGCACGAATCTCCTCGACCGAAATTTCGGACGCCTCCAACAGCTTCTCCATCAGCAAGTCGCTGAACATGGACAGAGTTTCGAGCATCTTGCCGCGAGCCTCCGCAGCGGGGGCCTGATACTCCGCCGGAATGGCTTCCCGACGCACGTTTTCACCGTCCTCACCATCGAAGAAGATGGCCTGCATCGTGATGAGATCGATCACACCGGCGAAGGCGGCTTCACGACCCATCGGGATTTGCAGCGGCACGGGGATCACATGCAGCTTCTCCTCGACCATCTGAACGACCTTCTCGGGGTTCGCACCCGCGCGGTCCATTTTGTTGATGAAGGCGATGCGGGGAACCTTATAGCGTTTCATCTGGCGATCGACCGTCAGCGACTGGCTCTGCACGCCACCGACTGAGCAGAGGACGAGGATCGCACCGTCGAGTACGCGCAGCGATCGTTCCACTTCCACCGTGAAGTCCACATGGCCGGGAGTATCGATGACGTTGATCGTGTGATCGTTCCACTTCACTTGAGTGGCCGCCGCCGTGATCGTGATCCCCTTCTCACGTTCGAGTTCCATGAAGTCCATCGTCGCGCCGACTTGGTCCTTTCCCTTGACCTCGTGAATTTCGTGGATGCGGCCCGAGTAAAACAGGATGCGCTCGGTGAGCGTGGTCTTGCCCGAGTCGATGTGGGCCGAGATACCAATGTTGCGGACAGTTGCGAGATTCATTGCCATGGACTTGATTCACATTCGGTGGAAAGAAATTGAGGTCGCGGCAAACGCACCGAGACCCGTCGAAAAGGGACTGAGACACACGTGACAATTCACGAGGACTCGTGACCGGAGGGGACGCACTGCAAACAAACGCGGAGACTGCGGGAAGATCTCGTCAGGACGAAACTCTCGCTGAGATCGCGCGGTGTGTTTGACAGGGGGCTGGAGTTGGGGAGATGCCTCGAAGGACGTGCGGCGGGGAACGATCCGACGGCTAGGTTCACCACAGAGAGGCGCTGCGATGAACCCTACCGAACTGAACGAATCGAACACTTTCGCGGCATGGCAAGACCCGCTGAACTTCGCCTCGCCGAGATTCGGCAGAGCATGGGGCAGGAACTCAATCGGAACAGGCGAGCCGGATGGAACTTCCACCAGCCCGTTGCAAGGGCGGGGATCGTAACGGCGGTCGATCCCAACGGGAAGAGCGGATTCCTTCGTTCGCAGGAATTTCTCACACGCGAGAGGGACTTCACACAGCGTTCACCGCACGGCGAAAACAGAGAAAATGGTAAGCCGCGTAGGCCACCAGGCTACGGTTCTCGACCTTGATTGAAGCCCCCTACAGCGTGTCTCGCTTCAACAGACATTAGATCATGGAGGCAATGAGTCTCAGGCTTGCTGTCACCAAGCATCCGTGTAGACTGTGCGACCGCATTGCAGTCCGTTTGCTTCTCTCGCCTCCGAGTTCGATTTGAACTTGAGAGACTCCTGCGGTTAGTCCGTGGGATAAGGGTTTGCAGTCCATGTCGCATCCGTAGCTCAATTGGATAGAGCATCGGCCTTCGGAGCCGAGGGTTGGGGGTTCGACTCCCTCCGGGTGTACTTCGCTCAAGTGAATTCCGTAAAGTCTTTCGCTTCAGAAGCTCCTCAGCCTTGTGTTGGGGAGCTTTTTGTTTTCCATCCCCCCACGATTCCCCCACCACAAATGAGGGATTCTGGGCCGCCAACCGACTTTGGACTTCGTCTGCCGCTTCTGGGGCGGACCTCAAAGCTCCGTAGTGCTTCTCGGTCGTGGCGCAGTCCGAGTGCCGCATCACCCCTTGAACGTGTCCGCTGAGCACATTCACGACGCAGATCGTCGGGTGATTCCAACCTGAGGTTGATGAGCAAAGATCATGGGCGGGATCTGTTGACGGATGCGGCCCGAAAGGCCTGACGCGCGTTCCGCTCATATTCGCCACCACGCATTGGAAGAGACCAACCGGCAACGATTCAATGTCCGACGTCTTCTTTCGTCCGTGTGTTATTGCTCCGTGTGCAAGAGCGATCGCTCGCCCCGCTCGCTTTTTCAGACGGATCAATCAGGCGAACTGCAGAATTTCAGGAACGGAGTCGCAATAACGTCCGTAGCAGAAGTCGTGAAACTTCTATCCGAACTCTCACGAGTACGGCGACTTCGGGAAGTGATTGCGATTCCGTTCCTAAGGACTCATCCAAGAACAAAACCGAGTCGCGGAGCGACTCGGCTACGTAGCTCAGTCGCTCCGCGACTGAGAGCTTTTCGTAGCGGAACTCGCCAGAGTTCCTTTTTTCGCGGGATTCCGGAAGTCTGGCGACTTCCGCTACTCAAAACTTCTCAGTCGCTCCGAGCTTGTGAAGATTTGAGCCGCGACCGTCAGGGAGCGGTCGTAAGTCGTTGCCGTGCAACACTCCCTCACGGTCGCGGCTCTAAAACTTCACA
>JAYSQC010000438.1:0-26743 GCA_043721755.1 Schlesneria sp. | reverse complement strand
TTTCGTCGGACTGCCCGGTCCCATCGCGAGGACCGTGACCGAGAGTTCCAGCCGAGGCTGTTCGCTCAACACGAGCGTCGCATGGCGGTTCGCGTTGCCCGGCATTTCTTTCCACGTCGCGGGGAGAGTCCACTCGGGTTTGTCGTCGCTTGAGAATCGGAGCGACTTCAAAAACTCACGCACTTTCTCACTGCGAGCCTGCACGTCGTCGGGCGGTCCCTGCAGCTTGAAGAACCAGAGCGATTCCCCCTGCGGCACGATGGCCGCCATCATGCGAGCAGGCTGCGGTTTCCGCTTGGCCGACTCGGCAAGGAACTCTTTCGTTTGCAACGATTCGTGGGGTGGCACGCTATACGAAGTGATTTGGTCCGGCTTCCCGCAGCCGGAGAGCAGTGCCACGCCGACGAGCAGCATCCCGTTTGCGACAGGTGTGTTGAGAAAGGCAATCCGGCTCAACGCGAGACCTCTCTGAGCGGGGCGGCGTAAGCCCCCCGGTTCTTGGAAAACGGGCTGACGCCCAAGAGCCAGGGGGCTGACGCCACCCCGCTCAGAGGACTCGTTGAGGATCGCGCGAGGGCTAACGCCCCAGAGACAGGGGGCTGACGCCGCCCCGCTCGGGAAGCAGGTTGGGAAGCGTGGGGTCATGCGAGGTTGATTCATTGGAATCGCTCCGGAACCGTGATGGTTCTGTCGTGCGGCGAGAGTCGAGGCTGGGTTGAGCTTCCTCGTGAGCCATTCGATAACATGCCCGCCAACATCGCAAGCCACACTTCAAACGGACTCGCCACCACGATGACGGAACCTACGACGACTGCGACATCGACCGAAGAAAGATTGATCCGCCTCGAAACGGCGCTGGCTCACACGCAGCATGATCTCGAACAGATGCACGAAGCGCTGCTCAGCTTGCATACCGAGCTGCGTGGAAATCGTCAGGAGATCGTGCGGTTGGAGCGGCGCGTGGTGTCGTTGGGAGAGACGCCGGAGATTCGGGATCCGGGTGAAGAGCAGCCGCCGCACTACTGATGCAATGAAGTCCGAGCGGCCGAAGTCCGGCTTTTCTGAAAGCCGGACTTCAATTTGAGGGCGTACTCCCGAAGAGAAGTCCGGCTAACAGAGCTAACAGCCTGTTGAAAAACGTAGCTTGGACGCCCTCGTCCGAGCGATTTCTAGTTGAAAACGGACGGACGAGGGCGTCCATCCTACGGTTGTTCAACTGGCTGCTAAGCCGGACTTCAGGCGTGGAACTACACTTCACGCCGGTTCGCCCTCTTCGGGCTTCTTGACGTGTTCGGGCATCGCCAGTGAGACGCCGATGCCGATCGCCAGTGCGACCGCGATGACGGCGAGCGAGATGAGCGTGATCTCGCTGGTCTTGTCGTGCGGCAGCAGCGGGTGGATCAGCATCTTGATCCCGACCAGCGCGAGGATCGCCACGAGCGAGTACTTCAAATAGTGGAACCGGCCGAGCAGATCGGCCAGCGCGAAGTAGAGGCTGCGCAGTCCAAGGATCGCGAACACGTTCGACGTGAAGACCAGAAACGGATCGTGCGTCAGGCCGATGACGGCCGGGATCGAATCGACGGCGAACACGAGATCGGTGGTCTCGACAATGACGAGGGCGAGAAACAGCGGCGTCATCGCGCGCTTCCCGTCGATCACCACGAAGAAGCGATCCTGCACGAAGCTGGGGTGCAGGCGGAAAAATCGCCGCGTCAGCCGAATTATCCGGCTGTTCTCGAAGTCCATTTCTTCATCACCGGCGAACAGCATCTTGATGGCCGTGGCGAGCAGGAAGAAACCGAAGACGTAGGTCATCCACGCGAAGCGGTGGATCAGCTCGACCCCGATCCCGATCATCACGCCGCGCATGACGAGTGCGCCGAGGATGCCCCACAACAGGACGCGGTGTTGATAGGCCGCCGGGACTTGGAAGTACCCGAGGACCAGCGCGATCACGAAGATGTTGTCCACACTGAGCGACTGTTCGAGGATGTAGCCCATGAAGAACATCACGGCCGCTTCCCAACCGCTCTTCGGCAGCAGACCCGCGCCGTGAGCGGCGTCCCCTTCCGCTGCTTCCACCACCTGCGAATAGACACCGAGCCCAAACCAGTGACCGTCGTAGGCGAAGTAGACAAACACCGTGAACAGCAGCGCCAGACAGAAGTAGATTCCGGTGCGAATCAGCGCCGCCCGCGCGGTCAGGGCCTTCCGCTCGCCGCGCGAAAACAGCCCGAGATCGAACGCCAGAATGAACAGCACCAGCAGCACAAACGCCGCCCAAATCATCTTTCATCACCCTTCGACAAGAGGCAGTTCCAAATTCATCTGGCGAGCCAGCCCAGTGGGGGCGGAAGTATAGCGACGGCCCTTTCGATTGCGCAGCCTGCGATCGCGCGCGAGAACGCCAGGGATGCAATCGCTCATTGGTGGTCATGCAAATGCGGCCCCGGAATCGAACGTCTTAGTTCCCTCCCCTCGGCGGGGAGGGTTAGGGAGGGGGGCCGATGAGCAAGGGACGGTCTTTCTGCCAATCCTCCCCCCTCCCCGGCCCTCCCCGCCGAGGGGAGGGAGAATGGCAGAGGCACTTCGGAAAGTGATTGCGGCCCCGCTCCTAAAAGAGCGTGTAGATGAACGGGGCCAGCACGGAACCCTGGACGAAGAAGAGGAGCAGACCCAGGCCCAGCAGCACGAACAGGATCGGCAGCATCAAGTAATGACCGCGTTCGTAGAAGAAGCCGAGTGTCGCGAGGAGCAGCCTTGGCAACGAGCGTCGGTGGGATCGCGTGCTGTTGTGAGTCGGGACGAGACTCGTCGGCGAGCCGCCTTCCCGCGCGAGGGTTGGTGACGCGATGTTGTGCTGCGGTGGCAATGGCTCCCAACCGAGTGCTTCCGTGGGCGGCGAGCCGGTCCAAGCGTGAAAGGGGTGCGTCCCATTGCGTCGGCGAAGCAGTCCACCGGCGGGAACGATCAGCGTGAAGTAGACGATCGTCAGCACCACGGTCATCACGATGCGACCCTGCCAATGCGCGAGCGTCATCCACCAGCGACAGGGCCGTTCGAGCGACTCGGGAAGGGATGTCCCCAGCACGACCAAGACCGATCCCGTGAGCAACAGCGTCAACCAAAGGGCATCGAGGGAACTGACGACGCACAGCCAGCAGAACCCTCCCGTGAGAACGAGCACCCAGCCGACCGCCAACCCAAACTGAGCCAACTGCTCGACGCGCGCAAGCTGCCGCCGTTCGGCCAAGGCGTGCGCATAGTGGCGCGGTGTGGGAGGGTTGGTAGTTGGACGAGAACTCATTTCAAAGCCTGTTTTTCCCCGAAGAATCAGTCCTCAAGCCAGCGACCCACCGGACTTGCCCCATTGGTATACTCCGCGCGGTCAGAACTGACTCGTTTAACCGCGTGGGCAACGCCCCGCGCGTCAGGCGGCGAAACACGATTCCACGTCGCCTGACGCGCGGGGCGTTGCCCACGCGGTTAAACGACGCGGCGTTAATCTCGGCCGCGTGAGGTGTATCGACGTTGGTCGGTCTCGTCAGCGTTGGCGACGCCGACCGTTGCTCGACCGCGCGGCGCATCGTCCCAACTTCGCGGCGCGTCCTCTACAATCGGCCGCATGGCAACACACCTCACATTGCTCACCGGGCGGGCGGGTTCCGGGAAGACCGAACGGTTGCTCGCCGAGTATCGCGTCGCGTTGGAGGACGCTCGGCGGCGGCGGCGACTTGGAACCGTGTTGTGGCTCGCGCCGACGCGCCGCGCGCAGCAGGCGGTTGTCGAACGCTTGTTGTCGCCGACGCAGCCGGTTCAGCTCGCGCCGCAGGTGCTGACGTTTGATGTCTTCGCGGAGCAGATTCTCGCGGCGGCGGGCCATCCCGCGACGCCCATGTCTCCGGTGATGAAGCGGCTCATGTTGCGGCGGATCGTGGCGGAGCTGCATGGAGCGGGGATGCTCACCAGTTTCTCGCCGGTCATCCGCACGAGCGGCTTTTTGGATGTCGTTTCGTCGTTCATCTCGGAGCTGAAGCGGGAAGAGATTTGGCCCGAGGACTTTCTGGCCGCGTGTTCGCGACGATCGGGAAACCGCTCACAGCGGGATGCGGAACTCGGTCGCATCTATGAGCGTTATCAAGCGTGCCTCACCGAGCAGAACTGGTACGACAACGAGGGCCGTTTCTGGCTGGCCTGCTCGGCATTGTCCAAAGGGGTGCGAGGCCCGTTCGCTTCCATCGAGTTCCTCGCCGTGGATGGTTTCGCCGACTTCACGCGGACGCAGTACAAAATTCTCGGGCACCTGCTGACGTGGATCGACCGCGCGACGATCACGCTGCCAATGGAACAGCCGACCTCGCGCACCGATCTGTTTGCGAAGCCGACTGCCGCGAGTTCCCGACTGATCGAGCATCTGCCCGACGGAGTGACGAGTTGTGTGCAGTCCCTCTCGGTCGAGTCCGCTTCCCAGTCGAACATTCACGCCGCGGGGTTGGCTCGCATCTCCGACAGCCTCTTCGCAAACCCGCGCGCGATTGAACCGACGGATGACGCGAGCGGACTCGAACTGATTGCGGCGACGGGACCGGCGGGTGAATGTGAGGCAGTCGCGCGACGGATCAAGCGGCTGCTGGAAGAGGGCGTCGCGCCGAAGGAGATCGTGATCGCGCTCCGCTCCCTCGCTGAAGACGGTCCCGCGTGGCACGACTTCCTCGCGAAGGCGGGCATCCCGGTCTGGTGCGAAGCGAAGCCGTCGCTGACCGCGAGTCCCGTCGTCAAAGCGTTGTTCGCCACGCTGCAACTCGAACATGAGGACTGGCCGTTCGCGCGGCTCATGTCGGTTCTCGACTCGAACCTCTTCCAGCCGGAATGGCCCGAGCTTCAGCAAGGTCGCGCCGTGCGCGCCGTCGCCGCGTCACTCCGCCGACTGAAACTGCACGCCGAGCGAGAACTCCTGCTGCGCGTGCTGTCGCGTGTTTCGACCGGCCTCCTCAAGGAAGTCGTCTCGACCTCCGAAAACGACGACGACGAGTTGTCCGTCGCGGAGTCATCGGCAGCGACACTCGCCGCGCTGGCCGAACCGCTCCTGTCGCGGCTTTCTCGCACGACGGAACGATTGCGCCGCAAACACACTCTCGTCGGATGGGCCGACGTGCTGGCAACGCTCGGTGCAGAACTCGGCTGGTCGCGCGAAGTGACGGGTGGCATCGCAACGCGCGGCCTCGAGAACTCAAACGAGGCTCGCGATTGGGACTTGCTCCAACGGATCGTCCGCACCGCCGCCGAGGCCGATGAGAAACTGATCGCGACTCCACGAAATGTCACTTCCACCGGAAAGCCCTCACACAAACTGCCGCTGCTCGACTTGACCGAGTTCACCGCCGAGCTGCGTGACTTACTCAGCGGCGAGACGATCCCCGGCCCTGCCGATCCGGGAGGCTGCGTGCGAGTCCTCGATGTCGAGCAGGTGCGACACCTCAGCGTGCCGCATCTGTTTGTGGTCGGTTTGTCCGAGAGCAGCTTTCCGCAGAAAGGGGCCGACGACTGTCTGTTTGGTGACGCGGAACGACGCGAACTGGCCGAGCGCGGACTGGCACTCCGCCACCGCGAGCAGCATCAGCAGGACGAGATGTTCCTGTTCTATAACCTCATGACGAAGGCCCGCACGCGGCTCACGCTCAGCTATCCGTCGATCAACCGCAAAGGACAGACGGTCTTCGCCAGCCCGTATGTCTCCGCGATTCGCACGCTGTTCACGGAAGCCGCGTTGCCGGTGTTGCACGAAGGGCAGCTCGATCCGATCCCCACCGTCGATCGTGCTCTCACCGCGACGGACCTCAGGCTCGTGGCGATGACCGAAGCGCGGGCCGCTCGGCCGGGCCTCTTCACGCATTTGCTCGCTCAGCCCGAATGGCATTCGATTGGCGAGAACCTGCTGGCGGCGGTCGATGTGAACGTGCGGCGGTTCCACACACGCGGCTTCACAAACCACGAAGGCCGATTGCAGGTCGCTCAGAATTTGGAGTCGCTCCGCAAGCGGTTCGGTTCCCAGCATCAGTTCAGCGCGACGGAGTTGGAAGGCTACGCGAGTTGCCCGTTCCGGTTCTGGCTCGGCAAAGTCTTGAAGCTCGATCCGATTCCGACTCCGGAAGAGGGAACCGACCACGCCGCACGCGGCAGCCTGATTCACGATGTATTGGCGCGGCTGCTGACCGAGGGCATGGACGGGGACGCTGTGACTCTCGCCGCGCGGTTTCGCGAACTCGCCGCAGAACAACTCGCGACGCGCTTCCATGAGACGGATCTGCAACGCGCACTCACGCGGATCGAATCGGAGTTACTCGGTCTCTGGGGTGATGCCTTCGCGCAACAGCAGGTCGCTTATCAAGACCGGCTGAGTTCCGCGTGGAGCGGCCTCCAACCGTCGCTCGCTCCCGAGATTCCCTTCGGCAGTCTGCCCGACGCGGAACTGTCACCCGGCGAAGAGCATCACGAACCGATCGTCTTCGGTGAGGAAGACCGCGCCGTGCGCGTGCGCGGTCGGATCGACCGCGTGGATGTCGGGACCGTCGGCGGGAAGACCGTCTTCAGCGTGATCGACTACAAAACCGGCAAGCCTCCCAAATCGAATGAGACCGAACTGCAAACGGGCCGCGCGATTCAGCTCGCGTTATACACGCTCGCCGTCCGTCGTCTCGGTCTCGCCGGTCCCGATGCCGAACCGTTCGTGATGGGCTACTGGCCGCTCAAAGAGACTGGTTTCAAACGGGGCTATCAGCGCGAGACCAAAGCCTTCGACGGCATCGACTCGGCCATTGTCGATTCGCTGGAGCAAAGCCTCAACGACCTGATCCCCAAGCTCGCCGAGGGCCTGCGCTCCGGCAAGTTCCTCGTCGAGAACGCCGACGAAGATTGCACGGGTCGTTGCCCCTACCGTACAACCTGCCGCGTCAATCAACTCCGCCCGGTCGCATCGTCGCTGCACAAAATCGGCGACATTTTGATGTGACGTAGGGTAAGCGTCTCGCTTGCCCATGATTGCCGTCGGTAAACGGGCAAGTGAGACGTTTCCGTCGTTTAACCGCGTGGGCAACGCCCCGCGCGTCCAGCGATGTGGAATCGTGTTTCGCCGCAAGGCGCGCGGGGCGTTGCCCACGCGGTTAAACGAGTCGCACTTGGTCCCCGAGCTTTGGTGTTTGCTTCCCGATGCCCCTCAATCTGCTCATCGTCGGACAGACTCAACGAGCGGAAGCCAAGCCGCTGGTGGAGTGGCTCGCCGCCGCAATGAGACCCGCTGTTCAGCAGCACTTCTCCGACCTGACGCGCGCGCTGGCAGCGGCCTCGCGCACGAACACGATCCCCGACTTGGTCGTGATCGTGCAGAGTCAGCCCGATGAATTTTCTCCGACTGAGATCGCGAGCCTTTTCGCTTTCGCGCCGCTCGCCCGAGTGGTCGTCGCTTATGGGGCGTGGTGCGAGTCCGACGGACGAACTCGCCAGACGTGGCCACTCGCGGCGCGAGTCTCACTGCCCAACGCGCCTGCCCGTATCGAACGCGAATGGCGACTGCTGAACGCCACGCCGGGAATCGAGTCCCTGCCCCTCTCGTCCTCGCGCGAAGAAGTCTTCGCCGCCGATCATCACATGTTCGAGCAGGCCACATTCGAGCAGACCGCGTCGCCGAAGACTGTACTGGTCATCTCGCCCGATCCGGCGTATCGCCGCTACCTCAACGAACTGCTCACGGCGGGGGGACACACGCTCGATATGGGCAATTTGTCAGAGGGCAGCTCAACCACCACCGCGATCCTGTTCGATGCCGATCCGTGGGAGGACTCAGGACCGGATCAAGTTCGATCGCTCCGGCGGCAGCATCCGTCGTCGAACATCATCGCGCTGATGAGTGCCTCACACCCGCAGCACGCAGCCGAACTGATCGCCGCCGGAGTTTCCTCGATCAGGCCGAAACTGGGCGACCAAGCGGCGATCATCACGGCGACTTGAGGCATGGTTCCAGTCGCGGCGGTTCTGGGGGTCAGGTGGCCTGTCTTGTCCCCTCGTCCCGGCTCGGGCACCGCCGCTTCGGTGGTCGGGTTAGGGTGAGGGGCTTCTTTCGCTTATACCTCACGCGGACAAAGTGAGAGGTTTCCGAGCGGAGCGGCGTCAGCCCCCCGGTTCTTCCGAAGCGGGCTTACGCCCAAGAACTGGGGGGCTGATGCCACCCCGCTCGGATGTCTCATCACGGACCACGCGAGGAATAACCACCCCGATTTGAGGCGAACGCCTCACGCACCGAACGCCTTCCGCAACAGAGCGAGGCTCTTCGGGATCGCCGTGGCCGGGGCTTCCTTCCCTTCCATTTCGAGCGACACGTAACCGCGGTAGTTGGCCTTGCGCAGCAGCTTCGCCACGCGATCATAGTCGATGTCGAGCGCGTACCACTCGCCGCCACCGTGGTAAGTCTTCGCTTGCACGAGGACCGCGCGCGGGGCGAGGGCCTCCATTTGCTCGTACATATTTTCGAGGAAGTTGCCCGTGTCGAGTGTCGCCTGCAACCACGGCGACTTGATTGCGTCGAGCACCTTCAGCACGCCCGCCGCCTCGCGTCCCAAGCCCCAATGATTTTCCAGACCCATCACCACGCCACACTCCTCGGCCTTCGGGAGCAGTTCCTCGAAGCTGCGCTGGACCCACTCAAACCCCTGCTCGTCCGAGTAGCCCGGTAGACGCGGCTCAATCCCCTTGTTGGCCATCAATTCGTCGAAACTCTTGCTCGTGCCCCAACGACCGGTGTTGACCCGAATCGTGGGGATACCCAGTTCGTAAGCCAGTTCCAAACAGCGCGCGGTATGCGCGACGTTCTGCTTCCGCTTCTCGTCGTCGGGCGTGACGAAGCCCTGATGCGTCGAGAAGCCCATCAGGTCGAGACCCAGCGAAAAGGCGAGCCGCTTCAGCTTGCGCAGGTACGGCTTATCGACCTGGCCTCCCGCCGCCTTGGCCGCCTCTTCCATGTGAACGTGCAAGATTTCGACGCCATCAAAACCCATCTCGGCCGCCTGTTCGAGACAACTCTCGATCGGCGTCGGCTCTCCCCGGAAGTGCCAGAACGAGTACGTCGAAACTCCAATCCGATTGGCCCTCCTCCGCTCGACGACCGGCGTCTCTGCTGCTAGTCCCACCGATGTCGCCCCCCCCGCAAGGCCCAGAGCGGCAAGGCTGACCAATTCGCGACGAGTGATCTGCATGAAGTCGATTCCTCAATGGAGTAACGGGGGAGTTAGCAGCCCGTTGTAAAACGTAGGGGTAAGCCTCTGGCTTGCCACTTTTTCAACTGCATTGACGGGCAAGTGAGACGCTTACCCTACGTTTTTCAACAGGCAGTTAGCCCATTTTCTTCAGGCTGCCCGGCGACAAGGATTCACGCTCCCGCGTTGACCACCGGCTGCGCTTCCGACTCACTGCACAGGACGATGAGCAGGTTACTGACGAGAGCCGCTTTTTGGGCCGAGTCGAACGTCACGATCTGCTTTTGGTCGAGATCCTTCAACGCCATTTCGACCATGCTCACGGCACCGTGTACGATTTTTTGTCGTGCGGCAATGATCGCTTCGGCCTGCTGGCGTCGCAGCATGACTCCGGCAATCTCCGAGGCGTAGGCCAAGTGTGTCAGGCGGGCGTCATCGACCGTTACGCCCGCACGTTGCAGCCGGTCCTGCAGTTCATTACGCAGGGCCGTCGAGACTTCGTCCATACCGCTGCGCAGTGTGATCTCGTGTTCTTCGCCGTGATCGTAGGCGTAGCTGTTGGCGAGGTGCCTGAGCGCCGTCTCACTCTGAATGCGGACGTAGCTGTCGTAGTCTTCGACATCGAAGACCGCTTGAGCCGAGTTCTCCACGCGCCACACGACGACGGCACCGATCTCAATCGGATTGCCGCCCTTGTCGTTGACTTTCAATTTGGCACCTTCAAAGTTGCGCGACTTCAGCGAAATCTTGCGTTTGGTCATGAACGGGTTGACCCAATAGAAGCCGCTCTCACGCACTGTTCCCACGTAGGGACCAAAGAAACTGAGGACAATGGCTTCGTTCGGCTGCAAGATGAAGTGGCCACACAGACGGATCATGCCTGTAATTCCCGCCACCACACCGATCACGCAGAACAAGCCCGCCAACAACGGCGTTCCAAACCGCCTGTCCACCAGCCCAACGCCCATCAGAAAGATCACCGGGCCGCTGGCCAGCAGGGCCAGATTGAGCGGCAATTGAACCCAGCCATTGCTGGCCTGCATCGGACGTTCTTGAGTCATGGCAGTGGTCTCCGAGAGAGGTTTCAACGCACCGCACGACAGCGGTGAATCATCACGAATATACCTTGCGCGGTCGGTGATGAGGCATCTGAGCGGGGTGGCATAAGCCCCCCGGTTCTTGGGCGTTAGCCCTTCACTGAAAGAACCGGGGGGCTGACGCCACCCCGCTCAGAAATGTCTTACTTTGTCCCGCGCGAGGGATAACAGGAACGCTGCCCCGAACGGAGCGATCCCCGTTCGGCTCACGCAAGAACTTCGCGCGGATTGAAAAGGACGTGAGCGACTCATCCCAAACGCTGCGCCCCCACCGGGGCAAGCCCTGTGGGGTCGCTTCCATTGCGGCCGCGCTACTCGTCCAGTTCGATGTTCCAGTACGCCTCGCTGAGGAACTTGGACCAACTGGCGATGCGCATCGAATGCCACGAGTACATCGGCTTCCACGTCGGGCGAATCGGCGTCTTGGCGAGTGGCATTCGAGCCTCCGTCGGCGTCTTGTTGGCCTTTCGCTTGTTGCAGTCGATGCACGCCAAAACACAGTTGTCCCAAGTGGACGTACCGCCGCGCGAACGGGGTTGCACATGATCGATCGTCAGCTCTTCACTTCCCGGCTGAACGCCGCAGTACTGGCAGGTGTGGTGATCACGCTTGTAGATGTTGCGGCGGCTGAAGGTCACGACGTTGGTTGGAACACGGTCGTACCGAGTCAGCGTGATGACTTCGGGGACGCGCATGCGGAACGTCACCGATTGAACGAACATGCCGTCGTCGGATGGTGCGAGTCGCGCCCAGTCTTCCCACGAGTACTGTTGGAAGTCGGCTGGATCGACGAACCTCGCCCGTTCGGCGGCGACCAGCGTGAGTGACCTCGCCACCGAGACGACACCCACCGGCTGCCAATTGCGGTTCAGGACCAGCGTCGGACGTTGCAGTGATGCGACCACACCAGACTCCTCTTCTGTGCGAGGCGGTCGTGAACCGATTCACAACTGTCCCAACACCATGACATCGCCCCGACCGTGCGGCGACAGTTCGACAATAGAAACCGATTGAAACACGTTCGGCAACCAATCCACAGTCGCTGACGTGAAGTGCCGCAAAAATTCATGGAAGACGGAAGACCGGTCCCAGTCCGGCTCGGACACGCTCGCCGTGATAACGGTTCGATGTGCGACTCACGAATACTGATGTCCGGCTGAGGGCTGACGCATCAATGAGTGTCGCCTTTCGCTCCGCGAAAGGGCGTGCTTTCGCGGAGCGAAAGACGACAACGCGACGGCTATTGATGAGGCGGTCCTTCGCTATGCCAGCCGGACTTCGAGTGTCTGCGCCGATGGCTTTGGCGGGCCTCGCGGGTTGATGGTTCGGGTAAACAGCGGTGACTATACTCCCGCCCGACGCGCGGCCCGGTCTCGGTCGCACTCTTCCTCAAACGGGTGGTAAGTTTCAGTCATGCAGCAGGTAGACGTGGTGATCATTGGTGGTGGCATCGTCGGTTTGGCGACGGCCTACCGGTTGCTTGAACGCTTCCCCGGCAAGCAGGTCGTGATATTGGAGAAGGAGCGCGAAGTCGCTCAACACCAGACCGGCCACAACTCGGGAGTGCTGCATTCCGGAATCTACTACAAGCCGGGGTCACTGCGTGCGACGAACTGCCGCGAGGGAAAGCTGGCGATGGAAGCCTTCTGCACTCAAGAGAACATCCCGTTCGAGCAGTGTGGCAAGGTGATCGTCGCGATCACGCGGGAAGAGATTCCACAACTCGAACGAATCTACGAGCGAGGCCAAGCCAACGGGATCGTCTGCCAGATGATCGATGCCGCGCGATTGAAGGAGCTGGAACCGCACGCGGCTGGTATTCAGGCGATTCATGTCCCGGAAGCGGGGATCGTCGATTATCGCCAAGTTTGTGAACGACTCGCTCAGCGGATCACAGAACGCGGAGCGACAGTCAAAACGAGCGCGAAGGTGACGGGAATGTTCCGTCGCGACAACCGCATGGTCGTCGAGAACACGGCGGGTGAGATCGAAGCGCGACTGATCGTGAACTGCGCGGGGTTGCACTCGGACCGCATGACGTGGATGTCGGGGCAGCGACCCGACGCGCAGATCGTTCCGTTTCGAGGCGAGTACTTCGAGCTAAAGCCATCGGCCCAGCATCTCTGCCGCGGACTGATCTATCCGGTTCCCGACCCGAACTTCCCGTTCTTGGGCGTTCACTTCACGAAGATGATTCACGGCGGAGTCGAATGCGGGCCGAATGCCGTGCTGGCTTTCGCGCGGGAAGGCTACTTCAAGACGAGCTTCAGCCTGTTCGACACGCTGGAGTCGCTGACGTATCCCGGCTTCCTCCGGTTGGCGTGGAAGCATTGGCGTGCGGGCCTCGGTGAAATGTGGCGGTCATTCAGCAAGGCGGCGTTCGTCGCCGCATTGCAACGGTTGGTCCCCGAAGTTCAGTCCGAGCATCTCGTCCCCGCTCCGGCAGGTGTCCGCGCTCAGGCACTCACACGCGATGGCAACCTCGTCGATGACTTCCTGATCGTCGAGAATGACCTGGTCATCAACGTCTGCAACGCGCCGAGTCCCGCTGCGACGGCGTCGCTCAACGTGGGTCGCATGATCGTCGATAGGGTCGCGACGCACCTGACGTGAGCGAATCACACACTCGCTCTTCATCATTTTGCCTTGCCCTCTTTTTGTCGAAGCGGTCAGACAGAATGATGGCAAGGCAGAATGATGAAGAGCGAGGCGCGGACGAAAAGACGGACGGACGAGGGCGTCCATCCTACTCAACGACGACGACGGCTCGTTTCCAGAAGACTTCCGTCTGGTGTTGTTTTGGAGCGGCGTGCAGGAGTTGAACCGGGATCGTGCGTCCGGCGAAGGGGCTGAGATCAACGACGATGTCGTGCCAGCCGTTCGCGCTGCCAGTCTCTTCGATGGAGCGGTCGAGCAGCAATTGGTTCTCAACGCGCACGCCGAGTTGCCAGCGTTTGTCGGGCTGATTGCCGACGCGCAGTCGCAACGTCGTCTTTCGTCCGGCGGGGATTTCAAACTGGCCGACGAGTGCGATGTCGTGTGTCTCGACGAGCTTGCTGGAGAGGACTGCGGTCTCGCCGCGCTGGTCGCTCACGACGAGTTTGTGATTGGCCGAGAAGCCGGTCGCGGGGGACCAGCCGGGGAGGATCAGCGCGAAGTCTGTGAGCTGCGTCTCGATGATGTCGGGCTGCCACGCACCGAGGGCCGGGCTGCCGAAGGGGCCGGGGACGAGCGGTGACGACGCGACGAGTTCATTCAGTTCTCGTTTCGGGTCTTTCCAACCTTGCCCCGCAAACGTCCACCATTTGCCCGCCGCAAACACGAGCGGCCCGAGTTGGTTCTCGTCGCGCTCGACTCCCTCCACTTGAGACTGCGCCAGTTCGCGACCGGTGTTCAGATCGAGCCACATCAAAAACGGTTTCGACTTGTTGCCGACGAGCTTCGCGCGATGAGCCACGATGACGACGTGGCCCTCGGCGTGAATCGCTTCGAGCCGCGCATCGAGGGGCTGCGACCATGCGACCGTGCCGTCGTCGAGTGACAGCGCGGTGAGGCCCGTCGTGGTCTCCACGAGGACGCGCGAACAGCTCACCATGATCGCGCCGCGCAGGTCGCAGATCGGGCGTTCCCAAATCAGTCGGCCCGTCGCGAGGTTGAGGCAACTGACCGCGCGCACGCCGGGAATCGAGACCACGATGCGGTCTCCCCTCACCACCGGCGTGAAGACACGAAAATCTTCCGCGAGTTCGTCGATCACTTTCGGTAGCCATGTGTGCCGCCGCAGCCATTGAACTTCGCCCGCGCTGTCGAAGCAGGCGGTCGTCCCGCCGAGCGTGCAGACGGCGACGCGACCGGCGAGCGTCAGTTGTGCGACGAGGCTCCGTTCGCCTTGATCCTTCATGCGGAAGAGGGGCTGCGAGGACGTGGCCGCTCCGGTTTCAAAGTCGAACCGCGTCGCTTCGATCTGAACGAGATCGTCGTCCACCTTGGCCAATGTCAGCGCGAACAGGCTGCCGTTCCAGAAGACCGGGTCGGTGAGAACTTGAGAGTTCGGTCGTTGCTTCCACAGGACGTGACCATTGTCGCATTGCAGGCAGGCCAACTCGGCCCCGGCTTTGGTGAGTCGCCTCACGTACAAGCGGTCTCCCGCGATGAGTGGCTTCATCGGTGCGAACGGGAGTCCGTAGGCATCGCCCTGCTCGGCCCCCAAACCCTGCGCCCATTGCTGCTGTCCGCCGGGCAACGCATATGCATTCACTTGGAAGCGGTTGCTGACGAACAGGCGTTGCGCGTCAGTCACGACGGACAGTTGTCGTGCGAAGGGATCGCCAAACCGGAACTCGGCCCGACCGGGATTGTTGCCAGGCTGGCCATCGAACTGCGCGCGGGCTTCCAGCTTGAATGCGGCGGGAACGAGCGGCGGCGCGGCGGAAGTCGTGGTGACGACGAAGCGACTCGACGCGGAAGGACGTGCGGAAAGATCGCGGATCAGAGAATCAAACGCGGCGGGCGGGATCGTCGTTCCGCTCAGTTTGATCGGCTTGGTCGGTGCGCCAATGGGTGACGACGGTTGTTGGCCATTGAGCGCCGTCGCCAGTTGCAGCCGCGCGGTGAGTGACTCGCATTGACGAGCCGATGCGTGTTTCAGGCCCATCAGAAAATGTTCTTCCGCCGCCGGGAAGTGTCCCGCCGCGAGATCGAGATCGCCAAGCCATTCGTGCGCCTCCGCTGCGGCCTCCGTTCCGAAGAACTGCAACGTCGCCGCCTGCACGCCACGCACATCGCTCGCGTTGATCGCGCTGCGGACACGAATCTGACCGAGCGGCCCGAACTTCTCGGTCATCATCTTGGCAAAGGCCGGGTGAGCCTGCATCGCGCCCGCAATGGCTGTCGGGAGCGACACGAACAGTTGGCGATCCTCCATGTCGGGCAGCATCCCCGGTCCATCGTGATCGCCGATCGACATCACGATGCGACAGGCGTCTTCATAGGTTTGCCCGACCAGTGCCGACTGCAACTCAGAGCGGACGTTGTACGCCTCTTTGTTCCACTGCATTGCCAGTGGATGCCTCCAACCGCCGGGGAAGACACTCGCGGTGCCGTCGTCCAATTGCGGAAGGTTCTCGATGGAGATGGCCTTCAACCAGCGGGCGTGTTTGTCGAGGTCGTCACTGCGCTCGGTTGGTTTCCAGTCGGGATGAACGCCCGTGTTCCAGAAGAGCGCGGTCTGACTCGACTGCCACGCATCGGCCCAATCGCCGCAATAGGCCGTCAGCAACAGCTCGCGCGAGTTTTGTCGTTCCCATGCGAACCGCAGCTTGCTGAGCGTCCACATCGGCGAGCGAAGGATCGCGGGGCGAAGCGTGGCGAGCGGATGCAGGTCGCCGGTCGAAGCCATCTGTTCGGCCAGCGTCTCGTAATGACCGGCATGAATTCGCGCGGCCGCTTCGTCCCAGAGATCGCTCAACAACGCGGCGTCATCGAGCAGCCGCAGCTTCTGTTCGAGTGACGCTTCAGAACCGACGCCGACTGCCACCAAACGCCTCAGCAGTGGAACGCCCAATTCCTTCGCCGGTCCCTGACTCAGCGCGGCCACCGCACACGCCGAGAACCAGCGCGGCAGTGCGACTCCCACGGGTTGAGTCGCCAGCGTGCGCTGCGTCCACTTGGACAAGTCCTTCAACTCGTCACTGGCGAACTGTGGCGACTGCGCGAGGAGCGGTCGCTCGGCGAACGACGTGACGCCGGTCAACTCGCGCACTTCGAGATGACTCAATCGAATCGAACGGGGCGCGACGCCGGGCTGTGCCACCGGTTGAGCAAACAGGCCGATCGTCGCGACGGGACCGATCAAATCACGAGCCGGGTTCTCGACCAGATGCCCCCAACTTCGGCCGTCACCGC
The DNA here is from genome assembly GCA_043721755.1 of Schlesneria sp. Taxonomy (GTDB): domain Bacteria; phylum Planctomycetota; class Planctomycetia; order Planctomycetales; family Planctomycetaceae; genus Schlesneria. Next base: position 10,494 of record JAYSQC010000438.1, on the reverse strand, counting down.
TCACGAGAATCTGCATCACGCCGAGACCCGCCACGATCTTGATCCACTGCTGCGGCGTGTGATACGGCGGCGCGAAGGCATTCGGATCGAAGTTGGCCGTGTCGCGCTGCTCGCCGGGTCGCAACACGCCGAGCATGATTTGTTGCGAGGTCGTGTCTTTGAAGAACCCAACGCGATGCAACGGTCGCCCGTCGCTGTCGCCAAGAAACAAACCGGTCCCTGGATCGGCCGACTCCACCCGCGCGATCACTTCGTACAACCCACGCGTCGCACCGAGTTGTCCCTCAGCCCGTTGAAGACCCGTAGGATGGACGCCTCGTCCGTCCGTACCCAATGCAATCTCGCTCGGACGAGGCGTCCAAGCTACGTTTTTCATCAGACCGCGCGACGCGCCGAGCTGGCTCGGCGCGACGATCGGAACGCTGGCGATCCCGACCTTCGTCGCCGAAGTCGTCGTGAGCGAGACCGATCCGTTGTCGTGCATGTTCAACTCGGCAGGCAACTCCGCCGAGAGGGACCACGGCAGCGTGTTCGCGGCACCACTCATCACCCGTGGATGCTCGTTCTCAGGGAGACTCGGCAGCGGTGCGCTCTTGTGGATCGAGATGCCTCGCAACCGGAACTGGCCTTCGATGTAGACCTCATCCGGGACCGAAGTCATCGGTGCGGTGAGGAGCGAGATGCCGCCGCGTGCCAACGTGAGGCCGCCGTCTTGATGTCGCAGATCGAACGTCGCCGCACCGGCTCGGACATAGCTGCCGTTGTCGCTGGTGAGCAGTCCCCAACGGAGCGGCTTTGGCGCGGAGTTCTCGCGCGTGATCGCAAACGCGGCCCACTGATGTGGTTCGCGCCGCGTGTAGAACCGCAACGCGACGCCCTGCGGACCGCGCCAGAAGTAGAGGGTGAAGTCGGTCATCTCGAACGGCGTCAGTCGCAGCAACGTCTCGTCGGTCCACGGTGCTCGCAGCCGAGCCAGTCCTTGGAACCGGGCGACTCGTTTGTGCTGAGCGCCGTAAACATCCTGTGCCCAAGTGAACGGTTGTCCTTCGACCGGACTGAACCAACGCTTCGCTTCGGTCTCCGGCAGTTCGTCGTGTCCCGCCGACATGAAGTCGCGCGTGAGCTTCGGACTGTGGACTGGCCACGGCGCGACAGCGCGCGACAGCGCGGCGGTCCACGGTTCGATCACGGGAGCGACCTCCGCCACGACCGGCTTGACCTCGGGCATTGGCTCCTTGCCCGTTGGCAGCGGCTCCTGTTCTCCGAGTGCTGTCGCGACGGCGTCAGCGGCGGAAACTTCGCCTCCCACATTGGCGGGCTTCAACGCATCGGCCGCATATTTCCAAGCGGCAGCATCTGTGTCATCTGATTCGGTCGCGTTGCCGCCATGGTCCTGCTTGGCGACCGAGTCTGGATCGCGTTCCGGAGGCCGTCCGATCCACAACGTCCCTCCCACAATCACCGCCCCGAGCAAACAGAGTCCGATCAACCACTGCCACCCGCGCGAGGACTCAGTCGCCGCGAGCCGCTTCTGTTGCGATGCTCGCTTCAACAGGGAATCGACATCCAGCGCGATGCCGTTCAACGCGCCTGCCAACTGCGTTTCGAGATGCAGATGTTCGACGAGCGCCTGCCGCAGTTCGGGCGACTGCGTCCAGCGTCTCCGCAACGCGTCCAGCTCGAACGGCGTGAAGTCGCTCGGCGGCTTCTCGTGCAGCAGTTGAATCAGTTCCTGATCGGTCATCGCGATTCCTTGGTTGGACGGCCAACCCTGATTTGCTCGTAGGATGGACGCCCTCGTCCGTCCTGTCTTTCGCTAAACAAGCAGGACGGACGAGGGCGTCCATCCTACTGGCGTGTGCTGGATCCCTTGTCGAGTGCTTGGCGTCGGCGTTCGATGCAGTCTTTGAGGGCTTGTCGGGCGCGGTGCAGCAGCAATTTGACGGCCCCTTCGCTGCGATGCAGTTGCCGGGCGATCTCAACCAATTTCTGCTCGCCCTTGTAATGGAGTTCGATCCCCTGACGAGCACTCGGGCCGAGAGTGTCCATGCAACGCGACAAGTGGATCAGCCCGTCATCGTCATCGGTCCACAGGGCATCCGCGGGGAGGACGGATTCGAGTTCGAGGCACAACTCCGTCCAACCCGCTTCCTTCCGCCGGGCCAAACCTTTGACATGTTCACGCAACAAATTGCGAGCGATCCCCAGCAGCCACGGGCGGATGAGTGCGGACGAATCAAAGCGGGCCTGCGTGACGTAGAACCTGAGGAAGACTTCCTGGGTCATGTCGTCGGCATCACTGTTTTGCAGCAGCCGCGCCCGCAGGTAGCCGTAGACCGCCCGCTGATGCTGCTCGACGACCGCCGCAAACGCCGCACGGTCTCCCCGCCGGAGCTGCTCAATCAGCGTTTGATCGACGGAGAACGGCACGAGGAAGGTCTCGAGGGAGGAGGGAGTAGGCAGTGGGAGGGCGACTCTTGGGCGTTAGCCCTCTTCGGATTTTCGGAGCGGGGCGGCGTCAGCCCCCTGAATCCGCGTCGTTCAAAGCAGGGGCTGACGCCCAAGACGAAAGACCCAAGACGAAAGACCCAAGACGAAAGACCCAAGACAAAAGGCACAAGACAAAAGGCACAGGGGGCTGACGCCGCCCCGCTCCGAAAGTCCAATTTGAACGACCGAACCGAATGCGGCGAGATGATAAGGCCCGTTGCAAACCGAACGCAACCGCGTGGTGATCCCCTGCGCGTTGCGTGGCGGCGGTGGACCATTTTCAGAACGGCCTCTAACATCTCGCCCGCTCGCGTTCGTCTCTCCGTGAAGGAACACTATGTCTTCAACTTCCACCTCGTCCGTTTCCGCCGCTCCCTCGGCCAGTGATGTCGCTCATGCCGAGACCGCATCGGTGGTGATCTTCGGAGCGTCGGGAGACCTCACCGCCCGCAAGCTGCTCCCCGCGCTGTTCGACCTCTGGAGCGACGGCTATCTGGCCGACAACGCTCCGATCGTCGGGGTCGCTCGGCGAGAAAAGTCTGACGAGAGTTTTCGCGCCGAGATGTTTGAGGCGATCAACGGCCACGTTCGAGCCGGTGCGGTGTCGCCCGAACGATGGAGCCAGTTCGCCGCGCGGCTGTTTTATCGGCAGCTCGACATCGCCTCGGGCGAAGGCTATCCGAACTTCAAGCAGCAGTTGGAGGGGATCGAGAATCAACAGGGAGTCAGCCATCGTCGCGTCGTTTACATGGCGACCTCACCCGACCTGTTCCTGCCCGCCATCGAGCATCTTGGTTTCTGCGGCATGATTCCGGATCGAGACTCGTCGCATCAGCTGCGGGTTGTGTTCGAGAAGCCCTTCGGCCGCGATCTCACCTCGGCGCAGGAACTCAGCGGCAATCTCCGACGGCTGCTGCGCGAAGAGCAGATCTACCGCATCGATCATTACCTCGGAAAAGAGACCGTCCAGAACATCCTGTTGTTCCGTTTCGGCAACTCGATCTTCGAGCCACTGCTGAACCGCAACCAGGTCGATCACGTGCAGATCACTGTCTCCGAATCGCAGGGCTTGGAACGAGGTCGCGGCGGCTACTACGACAATTCGGGAGCGATGCGCGATGTGCTCCAGAATCACGTCTTGCAGCTTCTCTGCCTGATCGCGATGGAGCCGCCCGCCCTCTTCAACGCACGCGACCTACACGATGAAAAGCTTAAGGTGCTGAAGGCCCTCGCGCCGGGAAACAAGGGGGACATCTCCAAGTGGGTGATTCCGGGTCAGTACTCGGCGGGAGTCGTCGATGGCCAAGCGGCCGTGAGCTATCTAAGCGAGGAGCGCATCCCGGCCGACTCGCGCACCGAGACGTTTGTCGCGATGAAAGTCCTCGTCGATAACTGGCGCTGGGCGGGCGTGCCTTTTTACCTGCGCACCGGCAAGCGGCTGCCGTCGCGAGTCTCCGAGATCGCCATCCAGTTCAAGCAGCCTCCGCTCAACCTGTTCAGTACGGTCGAGTGCGAAGGGGACATGTGCGCCCTCGTCGGCGCCCGGCCCAACAAATTGGTCTTCCGCATCCAGCCGAGCGAGTCGATCAAACTGTCGTTCTCGACGAAGCGGCCGGGAATGCAGTACCAGATCCATCCGGTGACGATGGACTTCAACTACAAGGAGACCTTCACGCAGGCGTTGCCCGAAGCCTACGAACGGCTGCTGCTCGACGTGCTGCGCGGTGACTCGACGCTGTTCATGCGCAGCGACGAACTAGAAGCCGCCTGGCACTTCGTGACACCGATCCTCGACTACTGGCAGCAAAACAAGACGATCCCCGAACCGTACCGCTCCGGCTCGTGGGGGCCGCGCGCCGCCGATGACCTCCTCCTCAACGATGACCGCTCGTGGAGATCGCCGACGGTGTAAACGCAGCGGCCAAACGCTCGATGCGGTGTCTGAAACTCGACAACCATCACGTCTGCGAGTGAATCATGCTGTCTAGATTCGTCAGCCAACCTACTTGCCCGCAATGCAACGCCCCGCTCAAGAGATGGCGATTTGAATGGACCCAACTCTGGACGCTACGTCCCGCCCCATTTCGGTGCCCATCTTGTGCCACGATGCTTACTTGGAATTACAAGCGACGAGCGTTCCCTTTGCTGGCAGCATGGTTGTGTTTCGCACCTCCCGTAATCCTCTTCAATTCTCCGGCCACCAGACCGTGGTGCGAAGAGCATCCCGCGTATGTGATCATCTGTGTGCTTGTAGGGTGCCCGTGTCTGGTTGCCGCATATTTCACTCAACCGAGAGCCGATAAGTTCAGCGACGAATAGGCCGCTTGGCTCGGCGTTATGAGCCAAGTCAATAAGTTGTCTTTGCCAGACCGACCTTGCCATCTCTTGAGTCCACCCGCAGAATACTCCCGCTCACCTTACCATCACGGTTGATGGCCCACCGAAACGACCACGGACGGTTTCCCAACGCGAACGCTGATTCCCACCACAAACACAGCGGAGTTCCATTGATGCCCGCCACTCTTCTCTCGACGAGACGATTGCTCGGAGTGTTGCTATCCACGGTCATTGCCTTCGCGGGCGGATGGATTCGGGCACATGGAGGGCCTCGAAGGCTCGCCCACTCTGTTTTGAACAAGGTGCTGGCATTGAAACTTGCCAGAGTCAGCGCGTGTGTTCATCGTAGGGTGGGACCAGCTCGCTTCGAGCGCCGGCCCACCATCTGGAAACGCCGAAAAATCATGGTGGGCTGGCGCGACGAAGCGCCGCTGGTCCCACCCTACATCCTGCCGAGCTTAAAAGGGGCTGGCCCGGCCTCTCTCCAACCGATGCTTGCTGCGCTCAACGGCCCTTCCTATCATCCTGTCCCCTGTTTGGGCGTGGAGCGGAACTCAATGGATTGTGAGTGGTTTGCTGGTGTCCTGCTTCTGATCCCAACGGTTGCCGACGAACTTCGCCCTGAATTGGGGCGTCACTGCCTGTGGGCGAAATAGCTGCAAGGAATCTGCGTTGCGCGCCATCATTAGCGACATCCACGCCAACCTCGAAGCGCTCGAAGCGGTCCTCGCCGACATCCGTCAACAGGGGATCACCGAGATCTACTGCTTGGGCGACATCATCGGCTACGGCCCGAATCCGAACGAGTGCATCGATCGCGTCACCTCGTGCAAGCTGTGTCTGCTCGGCAACCACGACCAAGCGGCGTTGTTCGATCCCGAGGGATTCAACGCCAGTGCTGAACGTGCCGTCTTCTGGACGCGGCGACAGTTGGAAACGGGTGGCGGTACCAGCTCGGACAAGCGCTGGGAGTTCCTCGGTGAGCTGCCGCGAGTTCATCGTGAACCGAACTTCATGTTCGTTCACGGTTCCGCGCGGAACCAGCTCAATGAGTACGTTTTCCCCGAAGACATCTACAACCAACGCAAGATGGAACGCATCTTCTCACTCGTCGAGAAGTACTGTTTCCAAGGACACACGCACATTCCGGGCGTCTTCACGGAAGACCTGAACTTCCTCGCGCCGGAAGAGATCGACTTCAAATATGAGTTGGGTGACAAGAAGGTGCTGGTCAACGTCGGCTCCGTCGGTCAGCCTCGCAACGGTGATTCGCGGTCGTCCTATGTCGTGTTGGACGGAAATACGATCCACTTCAAGCGCGTCGTGTACGACTTCACCAAGACCGCTCAGAAGATCTACGACATCCCCGATCTCGACAACTTCCTCGGCGACCGCCTCAAGGACGGTCGCTGATCTCCACGAGAGAACTTAGCCGCCGGTGATCCTCAGCATTGTGATCCGGAACACATCGGCCTCGTTCCCCGCCGCCGATTGCTCGCGCGAGCGTCTCGTCCCTTTGTGCTTCTGATGGGTTTTGCAGTATGGACCAGCGGCGGTTTCTTGTTTTCTTCACCCTGTCGATGGGCATCTGGTTCGTCTGGCTGCACTTCCTCGTCCCCGTCGTATTTCCGATTCCGCCTAAGGCTCCCGATGCGGCGATCGCACGGAGCGAGACGATCGAGACGATCGAGCCGGTCTCTCCGATCGACATTGATGCTCCCGCCGATGCGTTGCGGACGAGCAATACAACGACTCGCCCGAGCGATGCCGCGCAGCCCGAGATCGCCCCGCTCGCGCAACATCCCGTCAAGACGGTGTGGCTCGGACCAGCGGACGACAGCGATCAAAAACAGCTTGATGAGTATTTTCTCGCGGTGAAGCTCGACAGCCGGGGAGCGGCCGTGGAATCGATCGAACTCACGGATCGAGTCCGCTATCCCGCGTTCGGTCGCCGCGACCAGCGAGTGCGTCTTGTCGGTAGCGATGACATCGCAGCTCTCCGCACCTTTGAGTTGCGTATCCCCGCGATTGATGCCCTGCTGAAGGACCAGTCGCTCGATCGCGTTCCGTGGGAAGTTGCCGACCAAACCGACCGTTCGGTTACGTTCCGACTGCAAGCCGCAGACGGAAGCTGGGAGCTGTCGAAGCACTACGAGATCAAGCGACTCACCGACGCCGAATTGAATCAGCCCCATGTCCGAGACACGCTAGCGGGCGGCTACCAACTGGCGCTGTCGATCACGCTGAAGAACCTGTCGGAGCGACCACAGGAACTGACCTACTCGCTGCGCGGTCCCGTCGGTGTGCCGCTCGAAGACCAGGATAACTCCTACAAGTACCGCGATGTCCGCATGGGTTTCGTTCGGGATGACGGAACAAGCGTTGATGAAAGCAAGCTGTCGGTCTCTGAGGCGATCAAGAAGGTCAAGAACAAGAAGCCCGAAATTTCGAGGCGACCCGTGAAGTACGTCGGCGTCGATGTGCTGTACTTCGCCGCTCTTGTGATTCCGCAAGGAGATCAGCTTAAAGAACGAACGGTGGCGCAAATCGATGCTGTCGTCATTGACGAGAACAAACAGAACTCCAGTTTCAGCGACATCTCGTTCAACCTGACATCGCCGACGTTGGCCGTCCCCGCGAACGGTGAGATCAAGCACGAATACCAACTCTACGCTGGCCCCAAGCGAAAGGAGTTGGTTCAACAGGTCTCGGCGGGTGCGGTGATGGATTACGGCTGGTTCGACTCGATCTGCCGCGGAATGGTCTGGCTGCTGAACACGTTCCACGCCATCGGCCTCAGCTACGGCATCGCGATCCTCTGCCTGACCGTGATGGTGCGTACCGTACTCATCCCGCTGTCGAAGCATCAGGCGATGCACGCGGCCAAGATGAAGGAACTCCAACCGAAGGTGGCCGCTCGGCAGAAGGAGTTGGAAGCCAAGCACGGCAAGAACACCGAGGAATACATCAAGGCGTCTCAGGAATTGGTGGCCGAGCAATCCAAGATGATGCTTGGCGGTTGTCTGCCGATGTTCCTGCAACTGCCGATCTTCATCGCGTTGTACCGCGCGATCGGCAGTTCGATCGAACTCCGCATGGAACCGTTTCTGTGGTTCCAGAACCTCGCCGCGCCGGATGCCCTGCTCCAGTTCGGGTTCGCGCTGCCGCTGCTCGGCTGGACGGAATTCAACCTGTTGCCCTGCATCTCGGCGGGGCTGATGTACGTCCATCAAAAGTTCACGATGCCGCCGCCGACCAACGAAGAGCAGGCCGCTCAACAAAAGATGATGAGCTTCATGATGATCCTGATGGCGGCGATGTTTTATCGCGTCCCGTCGGGACTGTGCCTGTACTTCATCGCGACGAACATCTGGAGCATGACGGAACGTTGGCTCTTGGAACGGAAGGCGAAGGCGGCCGCGCTCAATCCCCCGCCCGTTGTCGCACCCGCGCCGGGTAATCCACCACAACCTAAGAAGCCGTCACCGCTCTTGGCTTGGTGGAACCAAATGGTGCAAGCGGCCGACAAGGATCCCGCTCTCAAACGCGGCGGCCAAGAAAACACCGACAAGCCCAACAATCGCAAGCCCAAAAAGAACCGCGACAAGCGGTGACGCTGCGTGATGCCGTTCGTGGGTGAGGATGGCACATTTCACACTAACCCGAAGTGTAAGCGAGGACGTGCGTTGCCTCCTCGCTTACGCTTCGGGTTAGTGTCAGCTTCTCCCACGAGCGGTACATCTCAGGGGCGTCGGGTAGATGGCTCGCCTGCTCTCTTGGACCGCCACCGTTTGGGCCGGCGAGCCGCCTACCCGACGGAGTTCAACACGAAGTCGTCCGCCATGAATCTCTCGCTGGAAGAACCGATCGCGGCACTGGCTTCTCCTCCTGGCTCCGCAGCGCGCGGAATCCTGCGGTTGTCGGGCGGCAACGTGCGCGAGGTCTTGGCGGGATGGTTCGAGCCGCAGGACGGTGATGCTTGGCAGCACGCGCACGTGGCGGCGGTTCATGCGGGCGTTCTTAAGCTGCCTCAGGCCCGAGTCCCGATCCCCGTCGAAGCTCATCTGTGGCCGAACCATCGCAGTTACACCGGGCAACCGACGGTCGAATTGCATCTCCCGGGATCGCCGCCGTTGCTGGAGGCCGTGCTGGCGGAGCTACATCGTCGTGGAGCGCGGCCCGCGCGGCCAGGTGAGTTCACGCTGCGAGCCTTTCTCGCCGGAAGACTCGATTTATTGCAGGCCGAAGCGGTGCTAGGCGTCATCGACGCGCACGATCATGTCGAGTTGCAGGCGGCGCTGTCGCAGTTGGCGGGAGGTCTCTCCGGGCGGTTGGCCGATCTGCGACATGACCTGCTCGAACTGCTGGCCGATCTCGAAGCGGGACTCGACTTCATCGAAGAGGACATCGAGTTCGTCGGCCGTTCCGAACTAATCGACCGGATCGCGCAAGCGCGTCGGTTTGTGGACGACTTGCTCCAACAATCCGCCGACCGAATGCAGTCGCGCACGCGAACGACCGTCGTGTTAGCGGGCTTGCCCAACGCGGGGAAGAGCACGCTGTTCAACCGGTTGGTAGGGAGCGCTGCGGCGCTCGTGTCGCCGCACGAAGGAACGACACGCGACTTCCTTTCGGCCGCGGTGGATTGGCGAGGCCTGGCGTTCGATTTGATCGACACCGCCGGTTGGGAACTCGCGGCCACGGGCATCGCACACGCGGCGCAAGAGCAGCGATCGGGCCAACTCGACACAGCCGATCTCTTGATGTGGTGTTCGTCGATCACGCTCGATGAGGAACAACAACAACATCTTGACCAGCAGCTCTTCGAAGTCGCAGCCGCACAGTCTCGCAGTTCAATTCGCGTCCTCACTCAACTCGACAGTGATGCTCCTGCTCGAACATCCAAGTCGCGGCTTCAGTCCGACGCCGCGATCAGTGCCGTCACCGGAGAGGGCCTCGATGCGCTCGCCGATCTGCTGCGAAGTCGTCTCTCGTCACCGCGCGGTTCGGCCCGGCAATGGCTCGGTATGACAGCCGCCCGTTGTCGCGAGAGCCTTGCCGCCGTTGCCGCATCGCTGGTTCGAGCCGAAGCGACGGCGCAGTCCAGCGTCGCAGGCGACGAACTGTTGGCCATCGACCTGCGTGAGGGACTCGATCACCTCGGTCGCATCCTGGGAGCGGTCTATACCGACGACATCCTCGATCGCGTTTTCAGTAAGTTTTGCATCGGCAAGTGATCGCATTGATGTTTCCGGGAACGCCGGTGACACTCCGTCTCCTTTGCCACCGGGTTTGTGGTCACGCTGAAGTCTGGCTTTCAGAAAATCCGGACTTCAGGAGGATTAAGGACAGTTACATCATTGATAGCTCGCGCGGTCCGTGATGAGACATCTGAGCGGGGCGGCGTCAGCCCCCGGTTCTTGGGCGTCAGCCCGCTTGGGATCTTGTTTGGTGGGCAGGACGTGCCACGCGGAAAGGCTGGTTGCGGGGCAGGGCCAACGGCGTCATCTTACACGTCTGTAAGGAGTGTGACGTGAAGCCCGCCAACGATCTGCTCGCTGCTACCGGTACGACCATTTTCACCGTCATGTCGGCCCTGGCTGGTCAACATGGCGCAATCAATCTGGGTCAAGGGTTTCCGGACACGGACGGCCCGGCCGATGTTGT
>JAYSQC010000437.1:0-13390 GCA_043721755.1 Schlesneria sp. | reverse complement strand
GGGATTTGCATCCTGAAGGGATGCTGGCCAGCTCAGGATGTCTCCCCATTTCAAAAGGCTAGGCTCTGTTTTAAAACCCCACCCCGCTTGTCGGGGTGGTTTACGGGTCTCTGCACTACTTCCTAACTTCAATGACGCCGAGTAGTGCAAAGACCTGATTCCACCGGGGCAAGCCCGGTGGGGTGAGTTTCAAAACAAAGCCGAGGAACTTACCCAAGAACAACACCAACCCGCAGCGTGAGCGAGGACGAGAGTCGAGCGACAGGCGTCCTCGCTCACGCTGCGGGTTGGTGTTGTTCAAAACACGGCGTAATTTTCAGACCCGTTCTCGGCAAATGAATTGAAGCAGTGGCGAGCCGTTAGCATCCGGTCGAAAGTTCCGAACGTTCTGGAGCGGTCCTGTCGCATCTCTCATGAAGTGTTGGGAAACCTGCTTGTCGGGTGGCAAAACCCGGAATCGGCGTGTAGTGTTTGCGACCTTGTTACCGCACGCCGATCTTGAGCCAGTCTTGATCTCAATGAGAACTGCCGGAACACACATCTGTCCCATGCCTGCGGAACCTCAACCACAACACGGATTCGTGACAAAAAGGGATGGCCCCGTGCAAGACACGAGCGTGATTGCGATGCGGATGGTGCGGCGTCGAGCTGCGTTTCCGAGTTGGCGGTGCGGTGCGTTGCTGGCCCTGCTTTGCGGCCTGATTGCGACAGATGCCGCGTGGAGCCAAGTCGCCAAGTCGAAGGGCAAGCCCGCCGGTGGTGCCGGTACGAAACCGGCCACCCCCAAAGGTCCCGCAGCGGCACTTGTGATTGACCCGGAAGCATTGCCGCCCAACTACACGCCGCCCAAGGACCGGAATCCGCTCCTGGATCTCGACATGCCGATCGCGTTGCCGGATGAGTTGGAGAAGCTGAAGAAAGAGGACGGCAAGTTTCAGGGTGTCCTCAATAAAGCGGAAGCTGACGATGCTGGTAAGGCCGTCATCAAGGCGGGTATTCGGTATCGCCTCGCCCAGATGACGCTCAAGGAAAACTATCAGGCGGAGAACTCCAAGAAGCAGCCGTACTTCATCACCACGCTCAGGAATAATCTGCGGCGTGATCTGAATGGAGCCGCTTCTGCCGCGAGGCTCTTGAAACCGGAAGCGATTAAAGAGTTCCGCCGGAACTTGATGTTGGAGTTCGTCAAGCAGGCCGCGCCGCTGTTGGAGAACAATCTCTACGTGCGGATCCAAGTCGTCATCCTGATGGGCGAGTTGGAGTTGGTTTCCGGCGATGCATCGAAAGGGATTGCAACGGAAGCGTTCACGCCCGTGTTCGACACTTTTGTGAAGGTGATTCTCGACCCGAAGCAGGACGTGTCGGTGAAGATCGCGGCAGTCAACGGCTTGACGCGAATCTTGAGGATTGGAACGCCCAATGTGATCGAGCGAACTCGGATTGCCGAAGCGGTGATCTCAGAATTGGACAGCGTCAACGCGGCCGATCGGCCCTCGGAGGGTTGGTACGAATTGAGGCTCGTCGGAACGCTGGGTTCCGCTGCGCTCGATCAACTCAAGCAATCGATTGTCGTGACGGCCCTGAAAAAAGTGGTCAGCGATCCCAAACGATCGTGGACAGTTCGGACTGAGGCGGCGAAGGCGTTGGGCCGTGTCCCGCTTCCGCCCGCCTCCAATCCTGCGTCCGTGGTGTTCGTCGTGGGCGAGATGGCGCTGCAGCTCTCCAAGGCGGCTCAGCAAGCCCCCGCCGACCCCCAATGGAAGTCCGCTTTCTGGAAGACTTACCTCGCCTTTTGGCCGGTGGATGCCAACGAGAAGGACGTGACGAAAGCGAACAAGGCGGGGCTGTTGAACAATCCCGTCGTGGCGGGAGGAGCCAAGGCCGCCAGTGCCCACGTCACTCCGCTCTGCGCCACGATCCTCAAGGGAGGACGCCTGACGGCCGCTCAACTCCAAGCGTTGGAAGCGTGGGTCGCAGCCAATGCGCTAGGTGCCGCAGCCCCTCCAGAACCCAAGCCGTAAGGCGACCGGCAAGAGAAGGTAGACCCGACACTCCGTGGCGGGAACGGTTCGTGTCACGGAGTGACACGTCTACCTTTGGTGAATCAAGTCTTGCCGATCGCCTCATGGCTGTTCCGTGGGATTGGCTCGCACTTTGTCGTTGGCTCTCAAGTTGTGATTGAGCCAACTCTCGACGTGGCTGATCTGCCAACGTGGCCTGCGTAAATTGCATCGCTGCGGAGGCTCCAGTACCATCCCCGCCGCCCGGTCTGCCCAAAGTTTGACTGGCGTCGCACTGATGGAAGCCGCCTCGATTTCGAGGTCTCCCGTACAGGCGAGCCAAACGGTCTCTCTGCTGCGCTGTTCGCAGTGGACCGTGGCCTCCGTGATCCCGATCCCATGACTAAAGTTGGAGTGAGCATGCGCCGTTTGTATTTCAGCCTGACCGCCGCCTCGTTGATGCTGAGCCTCGGTGTGATTGGCTTCGCCCAAGATGCCGAGAAGAAGGAAGACCAACCTGCGGACAAGCCCGCCGCCAAGGCCGAAGACAAGCCTGCGGACAAACCGGCCGAGAAGAAAGAAGAGCAGCCGGCCGAACAGCCTGCTGGTCCCAAGCAGACGGAGATGGTCCAGCACCTCGACAACCCGTCGGGCGTCTGTGTTCATCCCACTACGGGACACGTCTTCATCACCTCGCGGCAGGGTGTCTTCCGATTGGTGCTTGAGCCGGGCAAGGCGAAGAAGATTTACTTGGAAGTCGAAGGCTTCCCGACCGACATCTACGGCAAGGGACCGAAGTACAACGTCGGCCCACTCGGTTGCACGCTGTGGGGAGCGGATCGCCTCGTCGTGCCCGATGGCAGTCGCCCGGATGGCGAAGAAGTCGTGCGGGTCTACAAGATTGAAGACGCCGTCCCCGCCAAGCCTCGCAAAGAGGCCGAAGCCGAATTCACGCTCGGCCCGATCAAGGGGACCGGTGAAGGGGCCAAGGGCGAAGGCAACTACTATCAAGCCGTCGTCTGGAACGACGCGATCTATGTCACGTCGAACGGCGATGACACCAAGGGCTGGGTCGTCTCGTCCAAGATCGCTGACGGCAAGCCGGGTGAACTGACGGGATCCATCGCCACCAAGGAAGCGACTCAAGTCGATGCTCCCGTGGCGATCACGGTCAGCCCGGACAAGTCTCAACTCGTGATCGGTCAGATGGGCGAAGTGAACGTCGCGGGTGACGCGCTGCTCACGATGTACGACAAGGAAGGTAAGCTCGTGAAGAGCTACAAGACCGGACTGAACGACATCACCGGCCTCGCCTACAGCCCCAGCGGCAAGCTCTACGCCACCGACTTCGCGTGGGCCGAAGAAATCAAAATGAACGGCGGCTTGTTTGAGCTGACGATCGAAGGCGAAGAAGTCAAAACGAAGAAGATCATCGGTCTCGACCGCCCCACGTCACTCGCTTTCGACAAGGATGGTGGCCTGCTCATCACCGTCTTCGGTGGCGGCAAAGACACCGGCGACAAGCCCAACGGCAGCCTGATCCGACTCGAACCCGGTCTGTGATCCTCGGGGATCCGACTCGCTACCGAGTACAAAATACGGCCCGACTGCCAACGCAGCCGGGCCGTTTCATTGATGCGTCGTTTAACCGCGTGGGCAACGCCCCGCGCGTCGAGTGGCGAAACACGATTCCACGTCGCTTGACACGCGGGGCGTTGCCCACGCGGTTAAACGACGTGTCACCACACGCAGCGACTGCCATTCCCGGCGTGAGGGCTTTCTCTTAAAGTTCCGCCCCGTTCAAGGTTCGTGCGAGGGAGCGCAGTGTCATGAAGATTCGGAGCCGCTGGCTGACGTGGGTCGCCGCCGCCAGTGTCGTTGGTTTGGCGAAGCTGTTGTTCGCCACTTGCCGCAAGGTTTACGTGAGCGTTCATGAACAAAGTCGGCTCGATTTCGTGCCGACTCCCCAAGACCAAGAACGCTACGTTCTCTGTGTCTGGCACGATGAGCTGCTGATCCCCACGTTCGCCGCGCCGCGTGGTGTGCGCGAGCAAACGTGTTGCCTCGTCAGCCAGCATCAGGACGGCTCGTACCTCGCGAACACGATGGCATTGCTCGGCTACAGCACGGTGCGCGGGTCGAGTCGGCGGGGCGGAGCGAACGCGCTGAGGCAACTGCTGGACGACACCGCCGGCAAACACATCGTCTTCACGCCGGATGGTCCGTGCGGGCCGAGGCGGCAGCTCAAGCAGGGCTGTGTGTTTGTGGCCTCGCAGTTGGGCCGCAGTCTGCTGCCGGGAGCCTTCGTGGCGACGCGCGCGTGGCGACCGAAAGGGAAGTGGACTGACCTGCTCATCCCGAAGCCGTTCAGCACGATCTACGTCATCACGGGCGAGGCAATTGCGATCCCGAGCGACCTCACGCGCGAACAACTGAGCGACTACATCGCCCTCGCCCAACAGGCGATGGACCGCCTCAGCGAACAGGCCGAACGAATGCTCACCGGCGAACAGCAGCCACCAACGCAGGTGGACGAGCGTTCGGCCGCGTGAGCCTCTTGAAGTCCGGCTTTTCTTAAAGCCGGACTTCATTTCAAGGTCGAGTCTTTAGCTCGACCTTTGCCAAGTCATTTGGAGTGCGGCAATTCATTGCCGCACTCCTTTCTGGATTTGTTCGGACTTTTTGGATGGCACCGTGAACCGTTGATCTTCCAAAAATCGGAACGAAGACAGAGAAAAGAAAGCGGCGATGAATCCCCGCACTCCAAAGGTGGCAAATGTCGAGGTCAGAAGGCGGACCTCACACGAAGGAAGTCCGGCTAACAAAGCTAAGCCGGACTTCCGCATCACGGCTGTGCCCGGATCGCTTCGTTCAGCTCAACCGCTCCGTCGTGGTTAAGGTCCAGCGCGTCGAACGACTCGGCTTCACCGAGGAACTCGCGCCGCGAGACTTCCCCATCGCGGTTCTTGTCCATCTTGCGGAACCAAACCGGACCGGCCGTCCGTTCGGCGATGCCTCCCTGCGCTGCCATCGCGACCGCATTGACGGGACCGCCGAACAAACCGGGAAGTGAGCCTCGGGCTGCGACCATTTGGAATTGCAGCGGCACCTCGGTCTCCGCCAATTGTCCGTCCTGGTCCTTGTCCCACAGAGCCAGTTTGTCGATGGCCGTTCTGATCTCGCGATGAGCCAGCCGGCGATCGCGGTCGGCGTCGAGGATGTCGAACAGCGTGCGGCCCTGTTCGTTGATCGTCAGGACCGTGCGGCTGCGCGCGGCATCAATGCGGGTCTGCAAGTACGCCGTCACTTCGTCGAGGAACAGCTTGCCGTTCTTGTCCGCGTCGAGGTCTTCAAACGTCGTCCCGAGCTGCGTGAGCTGTGCGGCCTCGTTCTTTTCCAAGTAGCCGTTGGCGTTCGCGTCGCTGATCGTGAAGAGCGGCTTCACGATCAACTCGGGATTGAACGCGGCTTGTGCTGGCGTCGCGCTGAGACTGATCTGCACGGCTCCGATGTGCAGATGAGCGGCTCCGTCCGGAGTCATGCGAACGTCACTCGCCCGCGGTCCCGTCGCGACGACCATCCCTTTCGAGACATCGAGCGTCAGCTCAAACATCGGATCGGACGAAGTCACGAACGAGCGCAGCTCATCGAAGTCGAGCTGCCCGTCGCCGTCCACGTCGTAGCTCTGGAAGTCCGCTTCCGGCAGACCAAGCTCCAGCGGGCTGAGCTTCTGATTCTTGACGGTCGTCCCCGAGACACCCGACTTGGCAGAGTCGGCGCTGTCGTACTTGTCGATCACGCGGCGGATCAGCTTCTGGATCGACTCACCGCCGGAAAGGCTCACGAACGGATTGGCCGCTGCCGCCACAGTGTTGTTCATCGCACGCGGGTTCAGCGGGACGGCTTGAACCGTCGTCGCTTGTAGCTCGACCGCGCTGATCGTTTCGTCATCGTCGCGATCCAGTTTGCGAAGGACTTCCAGCGCCTTGGCCAACTCCTCCTTCGACAGCTTCTTGTCCGAGTTCGTGTCGAGACGATCAAACAGCGGCGTGTCGGTCGCTGCGTTCGCCATCGCGCCCGTGTTCGGATCGGCTTGAGCCTGTCGCGGCTGGAACTGCACCGCGAACGAGGACAATCCAAGCCGCTTGAAGTACGCCAGCAACTCACCGCGCGTGATCTTGCCATCCTTCGGATTGCTGTCGGGCGAAGCATCCCTCGCCACCGGCTCAGTCGCCATTCCAAGCTGCAGCTGCTGCACTTCGCGCGGCGTCGGGATGCGGCCGCGCGCCTCATCGACCGTCACCACGCCGTCACCATTCTTGTCGAGACCCTTCAGCAACGAGTCCACAAATTTCTCGTGACACTGCTTCGGCCCTTCGCCGTCCACGACGACCGACAGCCTCATCACCACGACGCCCGCATCAGCGAGGTACAGCACCTGATGCGACTCACCTGCCGAGCCATCAGCCGCATGAATCCGACCGGCAACCGACATCGCAACCGCAATCAACGAGCAGAACTTCATCGTGACTCTCCAATCGCGCCTGTTGAACATCCGGGTTGCTCACCCAGCCCACTCGAATCCGGCAACAGTTCTTTCAATTTTTGGACGGCTCGCGCCCAAAGCATCTGGGCGGCGGGACGCGAGCGGTTGAGACGGCTGGCCACTTCGTCGAAAGGCAGTCGCTGGAGGTTGCGCAGCACGATGACATCGCGGTAGTCCTCGGGCAACTTGTCGATCGCCTCGGCTAACAGCAGTTCGCTTTCATTGTGCAGAGCCAGTTGGCTTGGGCTGGCTCCCGGTGAAGCGGGTTCCCAGGCGAAGCCTGCCGAATCATCAGGGCCTGCTCCGGCGAGTGACACTTCGCGCTTGGCCGCTCGTTTTTCCGCCGTGCCGAAATGACGAATGGCATCGCCCGTGTTGTGGGCGAGAATCTGCCTCAACCACGCCAGCCATTCGCCTTCCGTCTGACCGGCGAACCGATCGAAGTCGCGATGCGCATCGAGCAACGTTTGCTGCACGAGGTCCGAGGCATCGACCTTGGCCTGCATCCATTTCTCCACGTTCGCCCGCGCGAGCAGCGCGACGTAACTGCGACACGCCGCGAACAGCCGCTCCCGCGCCGGCCCGTCACCGCGCTTGGCCAGCGCCAAGCATTCGTGCATCGAAGAAGAAGCGGTGTCGGACATGATTCTGATTCCAAACAGGGTGATGCGCTATTCAAGGAAGCGGCAGGCTCACCACGGATTTCACGGAGAGCACGGATAAGAAAAGGGAAAAGAAAAACGTGGAACATTCGTGCCGCGACCGACGAAGATCAAATTATCGCGAGCGGGGCGGCGTCAGTCCCGCTCGCCTGTGTGTCGGGGGTGTCGCTCTTGTCTTCATCATGCTTGGTCTTCATCTGATGCATTTTCCTCTGTATCCGTGCCCTCCGTGAAATCCGTGGTTTCAACGCTTTCTGCTCGTCATCGTCGCCCAAAGTCGCCACGTCTTATCCCGCTGACGGGGGCGTTGCAACAACTTGGCAGATTCCGCGTGATACTCTGCCTGCCCAGCCGCCCTTCTCGGTAGAACCGCTCTTCATCGCCGCCGCGTCGTCGCGCTGTGGTCTTTCCTCACCACGAGGTCATCATGGAATTCTTACTCCTCACACTGATCTACCTTGCAGTTTTCGGTTGGCTGATTGTGTTGCCGTTCGTGGTGTTCTCGCTGTGGGGTCGCGTGAACGTGATGGAAGAGCGGATCGGGCGGCTGCAAAAGCAAGCCGGTTTGCGGACGGAGCCAACTCGCGAACCGCCCTCGATCCCGGTGACGACGACGACATCTTACGAGGCTCCCCAAGTTCGAGCCGCAGCGAAGTCGTTGGCCGAAGTGCCGCTGATGGAGTTGCTCGCGCCGAGGGCCTCACACAATGAGGCGGCTCAGGCGACGAAGAGCGTCGAGCCGGAGACCGTCTCCGTGACGGAAGCGTTGCTCAATGAGAAGCGTGCGCGAGACGCGGCAGTGGTGCCTGACCCCACGCGGATTGTGGGCGGAGGTCGAGAAGAGCGGACGGGCAGGAGTGCCCATCCTACGGTTGCGACGCAGGCCGACTCGCGTGAGGAGTCGTCCACGTTGGAAGAGATTCTGGCGGGGAAGTGGCTGACGTGGATCGGGGCGTTGGCGGTCATCATCGGGGCGGGCTTTGGCTTCAAGTATGCGGTCGATAACGGGTGGCTCGATCCCTCACGCCGAGTCATCCTCGGACTGATCGTTGGCGCGGGCAGCTTTGTTGGCGGTGCGTTTGCGATGCGGCGCGATTACCGGTTTCTCGGGCAAGGACTGACCGGCGCGGCGATGGGTGTGCTGTACATGTCGTGCTTCGCGGCTCACGAGTGGTATGGACTCGTGCCGTACTCGGTCGCGTTCTTCGGGATGACGCTGACGACGGCGATCGGTCTCGCGTATGCGGCTCGGTTCGATTCGCAACCGACGGCGTTTCTCGGGTTGCTCGGCGGGTTTCTGACACCCGTGATGTTGCAGGGACAAGGCGATCCGTTTTGGGTGCTGTTCCCGTATCTGTTGATGCTCGACGCGGGCGTGTTGTGGGTGGCGGGCCGACGACGGTGGCTGGGCGTGCAGAACTTGGCGTTCATCGCGACCTGTCTGTCGTGGTACATCTGGCTCGGCGCGTATCAGCACTTCAATCCGGTGACGTTTCATCAGGTTGGCCCGTTCTGGCCGGCGCTCGCGTTCCTGACTGCGTTCTTCGTCGAGTTCGCGGCGATGGGCGTGATCTTCAACATCGTGCGGCAACAGCCCGCGAAGTCGGGCGACTTCTTCCTGATCCTCGCCACACCGGTCGCTTTCTTCGGTACGGTCTACGGTCTGACGTACCAAGTCTTCCCGTTCTGGCAGGGTCTGTTGGCGCTCGGAATGACGGTGATCTATGGCTACCTCACCGTACTCTGTGCGCAGCTCAATCCGAGCGGCAAGTCGGTCGCTGCGGCGCTGGCGGGACTGGCGGGAACGTTCCTCATCATTGCCGCGCCGCTGCAATTCACCGGGCACTGGGTGACGATCGCGTGGATTGCCGAGAGCGTGTTGCTCGTCGAGATCGGGCTGAAGTTCCGCGAGAAGACGCTCACGCTGACGGGCCTCGCGCTGCTCGCCAAGGTGCAGATCATTCTGCTCATCTACGCGCTGGCCACGTTCGCCGATCCGGTTGGTTTCCAGACCGCGTTCGTGCGGAAGGAGCTTCATCTCATCAACAGCCCGGCCGCGCTTGTGACCTCGTGGACCAACATCTTCAACGGGCGGTCGTTCAGCTATCTCGTGGACGTGCTGGGGCTGGGCTGGCTGGCGTGGAGTTGCCGTCGCCGGGCGAAGGCGGGTCAGAGCGACGACTTGTTCGGGATGAAGAGCCGCGATCTCGAACTGTGGCTGACGGCGGGAGTCCCCCTGATCGCGCTGATGCTGGCGATCACCGAAACCTTTGTCTGGGGGATGCTCCGTCAGTGGCATGGCCTGACGATTCTGAGCGGCTTCACGATGTGGGCCGCGCTGGCGGGAGTCGCCCTGATCGCCTGGTCGGTTTGCATTGGGCCGCGATTGCTCGAACGACTGGGTTGGTTCTTGTTCGTGCTGATGAGCGGAGCGTTGCTGCTGAACCTGGGTTGGACGAGCGTCGGCATCATGGAACGCGGCATCGACGATGCGAACTGGGTCGCGCACTGGTGGCTGTTCCATCCGCGTGGGTTCGGGTTCTTGAGCGTCTTCGTGGCGGGGGTGTTGACGGCGCTGATTTACAAGGTGGCGGGAAGAGAAAGCGAAGACCCCCTCACCCTAACCCTCTCCCCCGAAGACGGGGGCGAGGGGATAGGAAAAACAGACGGCAGAAGAGGGGCTGTGTCGCTGGATGTGCTGTTTGGTGGCGGGGCGTTTGTCCTCGGGTTGGTGATGGTGTTGCTGGAGACGTTTGCGTGGGGGAAGACGCACGGTTGGGCGGGTGGTTCGATTCTGAATGCGTTTGTCGTGTGGGTGTCTTTGTTCGGTGCGGGGCTGGCGGTGTGGAAGTTTGTGCGGCGGTCAGTGGGTCTCGACGGGTTACTCGTGACGACGTTCGTGTTGTTGGGGAGCTTCCTCGCGCTGGACTCGATCGTCACGCTGAATCATTCGCAACACACACTGCGTGTGACTCCAGTGGCGGAGGCTGTGGGAGGCGGTTTGGCGACAGCCGCCGCTGTCGATTGGTGGCTGCTCAATCCGCGTGGACTCAGCTTTCTGTTGGCGATTGGCGCGGCGGTGTTGACCGCGTGGCTGGAGCGACGGTTGCGGCTGACTCAAACCAATGCGAACGAGCCGCTCGGCAAAGCGATGACGCGCGGTGAGCGGTTCGGATTGATGGCGTGCTTCGTCGGGTTGGCGGTCGTGTTGTTGGAGACGACTGTGTGGGGAATGCCCCACCGGTGGTTGGAAGACACGTTGGCGAGCAGCCTCGCGCTGGGGACGGCTCCGTTTGCGTTGGGCCTCGCCGTGTGGGCCGCTTGGTATCGCCGCCGCGTGTTGAACGGAGCGGTCGCGAGCGTGTTCGTGGTGCTCGGCATCTGTCTGTTCGTGTCGGGGATCACCGCATTGGATGGATGCTCGACGATCGTCGCGGGCTTCACCGGTGAGGCGGTTGTCCGACTGTGGCTGCTTCATCCGCGTGGGGCCGCGTTCGTGATCAGCATCGCCGCCGCTGGGATTGCCTCGGCGTTCTATCTGCGTGCGTCAGGCGACGGAGCCGCGAATCGTCTCGGCACCGGTCGTGATCCTGCGGTGTTCGAGTTCGACATGGATGCCCTCGCGTACAGTCAGTCTCTCGGTGTGAGCGCGTGGCTCGCGGGGCTGGCACTGTTCACGATTGAAGCGATGGCCCAAGGAGCGGCCCGCCACTGGCTGACAGAGACCAGTCTCGCGATCACGCTGTCTTGGACGGCCTACGCGCTCGGGACGCTGATCGCGGGCATTTACTGGCGCAGCGGGACCGTGCGCGTGTTGGCTCTGACAGTCTTCCTGCTGACGGTGGCCAAGGTCTTCCTGTTCGACATCTGGCACCTCAACACGGTCATCCGGTTCTTCGCGTTCGGCTCATTGGGAGTGACGCTGTTGCTGGTGTCGTTCTTGTACCGGCACTATCGCGAACGGATTCGCTCCTGGATCGCGCCGCAGGAAGAGTGACACCGATATTTCACAAGGTGGCTTCTCCTCGTTCAGCCGCCACCCAAACTCCCATCAGGTTCGAGGTGTCCCCTGATCGGGCAGCACTTTCTCTTCCCCGTGTTCCCCGTGGTTCTTCTGCCTGCAGCCAGAATCAACCACGGGGAACACGGGAGGACACGGGGAAAACCGGGAGCGAGTGTTCGGAAGTCTCGACGTTCTCGATTCGTCGCGTCCTCTCAAATCGACACGGCACGCGAAGTAAGGCGAGCGGCAAGAAAAAACTGACCCACTGCAACGCGCCCAGTGACCCGGACGCTTCGGAGCGTCCGGGTCACTTCGGGTAAGTTATCTTCTGCCGCTCGCCTAACGAGACGTTAGAGGGCATTTCAAAACTAGCCCGACGCGCAAGCGAGGGCCTCACCATCATTGAATGCCCAGCCCTCGCTTGCGCGTCGGGCTAGTTTTCGAGGCAAAAACAGGTTTTGAAATGCCCTCTCGTAGTACAAGGCGCAAGAGAACTCGGCTCACAGCACCGGCGAGAACATCCGGCAAAAACTTTCCTTCAGCCGGGCCAATGTCGGGCGCTGCGACCATTCGAGCGACTGGATGCGGGTCGCATGGGGCACGTCTTGATCGAAGTGGTGATCGAGTTGTTCGGCGAGGCTCACGTCGTACAGCGCCACTGCGACTTCAAAGTTCAGGTACAGGCTGCGCGAGTCGAAGTTGAGTGTGCCGACCAGCGACCAGCAGCCGTCGATCGTCAGCGTCTTCGGGTGAAATTGTCCGGCTTGGTACTCATAAATTTCGACGCCCGCCCGCAGCAGCGAGTCGTAGTACGAGCGAGCGGCGTAGCGTGTGGCCCAATACGTTTTGGGTCCAGACAACATCACGCGCGTTCTCACGCCACGCAGGGCCGCCGTTTCGAGGGCACTCACCAGCGGCGGGGTCGGCACGAAGTAGGACGTGGCCAGCGTGACCTGTCGTTCGGCGCGATTGATCGCCGCGAACAGCAACGTATGAAAGAGGCTGTCGTCGTTGTCCGGGCCGTCCGCCAACACCTGCGCCATCACATGCCCGCATTCGAGCGGGTCGGGAAACGCGACTGGCGGCAGATCGACTCCCGTGGCGTAGTGCCAGTCGATGGCGAAGACCTCTTGAAGCTGCAAGACCGTCGGCCCCTTCAACGCGAGATGCGTGTCGCGCCACCGACCGAAGTACGGATCTTGACCGAGGTACTCATCGCCGACGTTCATGCCGCCGGTGAAGGCAATCTCGCCATCGACGATCACGATCTTGCGATGACTGCGCAGATTGATCGACCACCGTTCGCGCAACGACTGACCGGGGACGAACGTCGCCACGCGAATGCCCGCGTCGCGCATCGGTTGCAGGAAGCGATGCGTCAGTTTCGACGAGCCGATGGCGTCGTACAGAAACCTCACTTCGACACCCTGCCGTGCCTTGGCGATCAGTTTGTCGCGGAACGCGGTCCCGAGACGATCGGGCTGCCAGATGTAGTATTCGAGGTGAATCGTCGAGTGGGCGGAGTCGATGGCGGCGGCGATGTCATCGAAGGTCCGCTGAGCATCCGTCAGAAGCTGCACCGAATTGCCGACGGTCGCGCGCGTCGAAGTGACTCGCTCCGCCAACAGCCACAGTTCGCGTTGGGTCTTGTTGAGACGGCTCTCGGACAGATGGTGATGTCCCGCCAGTTGCGGCACCGATTGGCTGGCGCTGCGCATCGCCGCCAAGCGACTCTGAACACGCCGCCCGACTCGGTTGACCCCGAAGACGACGAATAGGAACGCGCCGAAATACGGCATCGTCACGATCGCGATCATCCACGCGACAGTGGCGACGGACTCGCGCTTCTTCGTGAGCAACACGACCGGGAGCAGCGTGAACGTCAGCAAGTAACCGACGACGGAAAGAACGGCCAACAGAGTTTGCATGGCGGGCAATGTGTGAGAGAAGGATGCGGCAAGACGGAAGTCTGCGTCACAGAATGATGGAAGTCCGGCTTTACTTAAAGCCGGACTTCTCTGCGAGGGAGCATCCCTCCGGCGGGGAAGCCCGGCTAACCCGGATGATTCACCACGAATCTCCCAGCGCGGCTTCACTTCGTTCCGCCGCAACCCAAGTGTGATTCTTGGGCGTTAGCCCTCTTGTCTGTTTCTGAGCGGGGTGGCGTCAGCCCCCCCGG
>JAYSQC010000436.1:0-10160 GCA_043721755.1 Schlesneria sp. | reverse complement strand
CCGGGGGGGCTGACGCCACCCCGCTCAGAAACAGACAAGAGGGCTAACGCCCAAGAATCACACTTGGGTTGCGGCGGAACGAAGTGAAGCCGCGCTGGGTTTTCCGTGGTTCCACATGAATCATCCGGCCCCGTCCCTAGGAAAAAGACTCGCTGGACAGAGACCGGCCTTCTCGTAGAATGCCGACCCCGCTCTCCCTTCCGGGCCTCGTGGCCGGGATTTTTCGAGTGGATACCGCACAGTCGATGCACCTTGTGCAACGGGAACGCTGCTTGCGACCGGACTGATTCGCGGCCCTCGACTTCTGATGACTCCGCCCCGGCTTGCGTTCGCGCGGTTCTCCGTTCAGGATGCCCGGCCCGAACGATTGGAGAGACAGCATGGCCAGCAACAAAGACCTGTTTGACGATTCCGCAATGACTTTTGGCGAGCACCTCGAGGTGCTTCGCTTCCACCTCATTCGAGCCATGCTGGGACTCGCGGTCTGCGTGTTCCTCGCACTGATCTTTGGCGAAGACCTCGTGCGATTGATCCGTCATCCGGTGGATGCGGCCTTGCGGCGAGCAACCAAAGTCACGGAGGTTCAGGACGACGTGAAGGGCTTCGATTTCTGGAAGTCCGTCAGTGGCACGTTCTACAACATGACGTTCGCCCCCAAGGCCGCCACTGCGGCAGAGATTGAAAAAGTTCGTCCTCAGGAGCAAGAATCGCGACGCACCATTACGCTCGAACTGTCGGCTCATGAATTGGCAACGCAACTCCACGAAGCGGCTCCGCAGCTTTATCAGGCTGCTCCGGAAGAACTGCGGGAGAAGAAACTCACACTGCAAGCCAAGTCCTCCACGTTCGCCCAGTTCTGGACCGGCCTCGAAAAGATAGAACGTCCCGTGACGCTGAACGTGCAGGAAGCCTTCGTTACCTACATGAAGGTCTCGTTTATTGCGGGCTTGGTCGTGGCCAGCCCGTGGGTCTTCTTCCAACTGTGGCTGTTCGTGGCGGCGGGGCTGTATCCGCACGAACGCAAGTACATCTACACCTACCTGCCCATGTCGATCGTGCTGTTTCTGGGAGGGATTGGCTTCTGCTTTTACAGTGTCCTCCCCACGGTGCTCGACTTCCTGCTCGGCTACAACGTGCGCATGGGCCTGACCGCGCAGATCCGGATTTCCGAGTGGATCAGCTTCGCAGTGATGCTGCCGCTGATGTTCGGCGTCAGCTTTCAATTGCCGCTGGCGATGCTGTTTCTGTCGCGGATCAACGTCTTCAAAACCGAACAATACATCGCGCAGTGGAAGCTGGCCGTGCTGGCGATCGCCGTCATCTCAATGATTTTGACGCCGACTCCCGACCCCATGACCATGCTGCTGATGATGGCTCCGCTGCTAGTCCTGTACGGATTGGGCATCGTCCTGTGTCACTGGACCGCCGCCAAGACAACGGTTGCCGCCGCGACGTGATGTTGATACTCCGCGCGGCCGAAACCGACTCATTTGCGACCGCAGAACACTAACCCGAAGCGTAAGCGAGGATGCGAGTTGCGTCCTCGTTTACACTTCGGGTTAGTGTCAGTTTCGGCCGCGCGGAGTTGAGTTTCACTCCGACGCTTCGGGCTTTGGCGACGCCGCGCTGCCTGCGGTCGTTGGTTCCTCGGGCGGTACGAGGAACGAGTGGACGACCAGCATGATCGCGCCTACGACCAGATACGTGTCGGCGAAGTTGAACGTTGCCCAGTGGAAGTTGCCGAAGAACCAGAAGTCGAGAAAGTCTCGCACGGCACGGATCGACTGGCCTTGAGCGTCCTTGAGGCCGTGCAGCCCGAGGCGGTCGAACAGGTTGCCCAGCGTTCCCGCCAACAGCAGACCGGCCGCGATTGTCAGCCACCACGAGGCCGTTGCCTGTCCGTTGCGAACGAAATAGCCGATCACGCAAACCGCCACCACGCTCAGCGACGCGAAGAACCACGTTTGCCCTTGGCCCATGCCCCACAAGGCACCGAAGTTCAGCGTCGTCTCCAGTTGGAACTGAACGGCGACTCCCAGAACTTGGCCCTTCCAGACGGGATGAACACCCGGACCTGGCAAAACTCCGGGGCAACCGAGAGCGGCGAAGACTTGGTGCTTCGACCACAAGTCCCAGCCCAAACCGGCTGTGCCCATTGCTAGCAAGACCAAGGTGCGAGCCAGCGACGGTCCGGCAGAAACATGCAACTCCTTTCTGCAAGCGGGAGTTGCAGCGACGGGCGGCGAGGGACTCGGGGGCGAAATGTTGCCGTCAGTCGGCTCTAGCATTCGCTTGCTTCACGTTTCTGTTCGCACTCGACACAGTTCTTCGTGTAGGGGATCGCCCGCAATCGCAGCTTGGGAATGCCCGACTTCGCCAGTGATCGACCTTCCGTTTGGCAGCCTTGGCAGATACCGAAGGATTCGTCCTCGATCCGCTCCAGCGCCGCGTCAATCTCCGCCAAGAACTCCTCCTCATTCTCGACCTGACGCAGCGCGAAATCGATTTCATAAGTTTCCGTACCCAACTCGGCCAAGTGGGTCGGCGATTTGGACTCGGACGCACCATCGTTCCGATCCAAAGCCTCATGCGTCATCTGTTTAACATCGCCTTGGACCCGTGCCCGGAGAACCAGCAGCAGCCGCTTGAATTCATCAAAATCAGTTTTTTTGAGCATCGGCAGGCACCTTGGCGGACGAGTGTGGCACTGGTTTACAACACAGGACGGTTGGAAAGAGCCGCAGATTATTGGTTTGCGTTCCCACCGTGGTCAAGCCAAGCTTCTCTCTCCGTAGCGTTGCCGCCCAAAAGCCTGCTGACTTGGTAGTCCACGACGAATTTTCCGCCTGTGGTTGAGTCGAAACTGAAATCCAGCCGCGCGATTCGCCCCCTTTTGACGACCACGGCGACCGGCTTAGGCGAGCGGCAAGACTTGATTGCCCCAAAGTCGACGTGTCCGACAGCAGTCCAATTCGTAGGCACATTCCCTGTGCCGTTCACCGAATTCCTCGGCGAATCACGGTCTCGCGGACGGCACACGGAGTGTGCCTGCGACTTTTGTCGGACACGCCATCTCAACCATTCGTCGGCTACGCCGCGCGGCGCGATGGCTCAGCAAACGCGGGGGCGATCGACGAACTCAGCCGAGTCCAATCGTGAGCCGCCAGACTTTGCAAGACGGCGTCAGCCACGATCATCGCCTGAAGTGCCTGTTCGCCATCGACGTGCGGCGAGCCGCCGTTGCGGACGCAGTGGACGAACTCGATCAGTTCCTGCGTGAGCGCATCAGGGCCGGAGGCGTCGATCGACGGAGACTCAACCGTGACGAAGCGACCGAAAACGTCTTTCTTCAGTTGCTCGATGTCGGCTCCCGGTTGGCGAGCCAAGTCGAGCGGAGCCGGTCCAAACTTCAAAGCGTCGGAGGGAGCGAACCGCTTCACTTCGCGCGAGTGCAGGTCGCAGGTCACGCATCCGGTGGCCGACCACGCTTGAAGAGATCGAACCGCAGTGGGACTGATCCGGCTGGCAGTCAGGTCCGCGACGCAACCGTTTTCAAACCGGAGTCGAGCCTGCGCGACATCTTCCTGTCCGCCCATGACTGTCGTACCGAAGGCCTCGACGCTGCGGAGCGAACTGCGGACGAGAGACAGCACGAGATCAATGTCGTGGATCATCAGATCGTGAACGACACCGATGTCGGTCGATCGGAACGTGTAGCCGCTGGTCCGCTCAGCACGAATGTACTTGGGCGCGACGATCAGCGGCGCGACGGCTTGGAAGGCAGGGTTGAATCGCTCGATGTGTCCGACCTGGAGCAGTGTCCCTTGCCGAGACGCCAACGTGACGAGTTCCCGCGCGTGGGTGACGTTGGCCGCCAACGGCTTCTCAACCAGCACCGGGATGCCCGCTTCGAGAAACGCTCCCGCCACCGCGCGATGCGCGACCGTGGGAACGACAACCGAAACCGCATCGACCACATCGCGGCTCAACAGCTCGCGGTAATCGGCGACCCAGCGCGTCCGGCATTTGGCCGCGATGTCTTGGCCTTGTTCCGCCCGACTGTCGGCCACGGCGACCAGCTCGACATCGGGCAGCTCACTCAGAATCCGCGCGTGATGCCGTCCGAGAGCACCGACACCGACAACCGCTAATCGCAACCGAGGCATGGTGAGAGTCTTGAAAGAGGGAGTGCTTGGTAGGCAGTGGGCCGTGAAGAATGGAAGCGGGGCGTCGCTGTGTGACAATGTTTTTGGAAAAACTGATCCCTGTCACCTGCTTAGTTCTACTGTCCGGTTCATCTAGATGTAGGGTGGGCTGTGCCCACCGAGACGCAACGGGTTGTGGTGGGCACAGCTCACCCTACGGAAAGTCGGACAGTAGAATTAAAAACTGGCTCGCATTCACTTCCCGATTAGCCGCAGGGCGGTAGCCCCGGTTTGGATGACACAAAAACCGGGGCTACCGCCCTGCGGCTGATAGCAGCCAGCTTCACTTCGGGAAGTTGTTTTCGAGCCAGCTCCTTAGCCTGTCTTACGCCGCACGACGTTCGGACTCGGCCACGGGTTGATTGCGGTACGCCTCGCGGCCGCGACCGTTCTTGCCCTTCTGAGTCCACTCGCAGAAGTTCAGCAGCGTCATCAGTTCGAGCGGCAGCACGCCCTCGGTCTTCTCAATCAGCAGTGAACGAACTTCTTCGAGTTTCTTGTGTTCGCGATACATCAGTTTGAAGGCTTGGCGGACGAGAGTGATCGCGGAATCCGAGATTCCGCGTCGCCGCATCCCGACCACGTTGATCGTGGCGATCTCGGGATCATCGGCGCTGATCGACATCATGTACGGCGGCACGTCCTGCACAACGCGGCACATCCCGCCCACGAACGAACCGGTGCCGAGCGTGCAGAAGTGAACGATGGCCGAATTGCCCGAGATGATGGCGTAGTCGTGAACGTGAACGTGCCCGGCCAGCAGCACGCCGTTCGTCAGGATCGTGTTGTTGAAGACGTGACAGTTGTGAGCGACGTGGGCGTTGGACATCAGAAAGTTGCGGTTGCCGATCCGCGTAATGCCATCTTCCTTGTCGGCACCGCGATTCACGGTCACGCCCTCGCGGAAGAGGTTGTCGTCGCCGATCTCAACCTTTGTCGGACCACCCGCGTAGCAAAAGTCCTGCGGTTCGCCCCCGATGACCGAGCAAGGGAAGAACCGGTTTCGCTCCCCGATCTTCGTATGACCGGTGAGAGTCACGTTGTTATCCAGCTTGCAGCCGCTGCCGAGAACCACGTTCGGCCCAACGACGCTGAACGGGCCGATATCGATGTCGTCACCCAATTGAGCTTTCGGGTCGATGTGAGCGAGGGGCGAGATGCGGTTGGCCATGAGTGAGCCCTTCTGAAGTAATGCTCTTCGAGGATATTTAGTGAACGGCGCAAGGTCCAATCAGGCGGCTCGTAAGAGCGGCTGGGCGTGCGTTGTGGACGCCAGCACCTGACGGCAGATCGCGTGATTTTGGTTGTGTCCCGAACGATACGCGCGGAAGTGACCGTGGATGTCGCAGCCCAGCAGTGCGAAGTCACCGATGCAGTCCAGAACCTTGTGACGCACGCACTCGTCGGTCGCTCGCAATTCATTGCCGATCACGCCATCGGGACCAAAGACCAACAGGTCTTTCTCGGTGACGCGGCTGCCGTAACCTTGAGCCTTCAATGCCGCGACCTCAGTGTCGAGAACGAACGTGCGCGCAAAAGCCAAGTTGGCGACGAAGGCTTCGGGTGAGAACTCGAATGTCAACAATTGCGGCCTAATCGGCGAACGCGGTCCATAATCAAGTTCGTAGCTGATGACAAGCGTGCGACGGAAGACGGGACCGGCGGTGATCTCTGACTGGCTCGCTTCGGTGGCAGTGCGCGAAGGCTGTCTCACGACAAGAACTGCGCGCCGTGCGGATTGCTCAACGATGCCCGCCTCAAGCAAGACGTGGACGAAGTCGAGACTCGATCCATCCGCGCCGGGAGCTTCGCTGGCGTTGAGTTGCACGAGGCAGTTGTCGATCTGCAATCCGGCCAGTGCGGCCATGACGTGTTCGATCAGCTCGACTGTCGCGGCCCCGTTCGAGATCGCCGTGCGGCGTTGTCGCGGGACGACGTGTGCGAGTGTGGCGGGAATCGGCTTGGTTCCCGGCAGATCGACCCGTTGGAAGCGGATGCCCGTGCCGTCGTCGGCGGGAAGAAAGCGCAGCGCAACATCGGCTCCCGTCAGGAAGCCAAAGCCGTGGTATTCGGCCGGACGCGCGATGGTGCGTTGAAGTCGCGTGTGCAAAGGCCCCTCCCTCGTGTCGCCGCTGCCCATGGCGAGCGGAAAGAGATCTCACTCCCGTACGTAGGATGGACGCCTCGTCCGTCCGAATTGCCTCACAAGGCCGGACGGACGAGGCGTCCATCCTACGGGCAGATCAACTCCAGCCGCTCGCCTCAGCGCGACCGGCGGTGCGAAGATGCAGCCGACCCCGGCAAGTGATCACCGGGGTCGGCTCGCAATGGTCTCACTGACGAGCGAGGCTCAGTTCGGCGAAGTGCCGGGCTTCTTCGTCGTGCGAGGAGCAGCAGCCGGAGCAGCCGAGGCCGCTGGCGTGAACTTGCGGTTCAGGTAGTCGAGTACCGAGACGGTGATGTCGTCTTCGGGCTTGTGGTAGACGACCTGACGATTCATTCCTTGGAGCAGGTTCTGAGGATTCTCCGTGTCCAGCTCTTCGCGGTTGAAGCGAATGACGAGCGTGTACTTGTAGAAGTCGGCGTACCGCTTCACGGCATCCGAGGTCTCGTTGTAGACCTGCAAGTAAATCTGCGATTCCTTCTTCAGGAAGTCGCGCGACGCACTGCGGCGGAAGGTCTCAAACGCGGCGGCCTTGGCCACGATGATCTGTTCGGCCTTCGTGAACTCAGGACCACCTTCCGCGAGGCCCTTCATCGTATTCTGCATCTGGCCCAACTCGGTCTGCATGTTCTTGGCTTTTTCTTCGCTGGCGCTGATCTCTTCCTTCAGCTCCTCACGCAGGCTCTCGAACTTTTTGTAGTTCTTGAAGACGTGAGCCATGTCGATCAGTCCCACTTTGTGCGGTGCGTTGTTGGACGCAGCAGCAGCAGCAGCCGGGGCGGCTTCCTTGTTTTGGCTCCAAGCATTGCCACTCAGAGTCAGAACGCCTGCAAGCAGGGCGAGGGCGAATGCCCCAAAAATGGTTCTCTTCACGGCGAATGCACTCCTTTGCGTGGCCGAAGGGATGGAATCATGCTCAACGAGCAACGTGTCCGTTCGCGTCGAGTCCATCCAAGACTCGACAATCACAGACGCCCGCCGACGTTCGACAGTGTCAGCGGGGCGGCGGCATTTTGCACACGCCCGATTTCTCGTCAAGACGAAGCTGGCCATTGTTTTTGGAACGAGCCACGAAATCGAAAACAAACCCACCATGACCGGCGGCTTTCGCGGGAGAAACGCGTTCTGATCGCCGCCCCGCTCAGATGAACGGAAGGGGAAGGGGGCTGACGCCCAAGAGTCGCCTCAACAACAGCCGGTCGGGCCGCAGCAGTTCGAGTCGGTAGCGAGTGGCAGCATCGTCAATGAATCCACACGAGGCGCGGCCTCATTCTTCGATGCAGAGTCACAGCATGAAGTCCCTTCGCAACCAGAGTTGGCCTCGCTGACGAAGAGCATCTGGCCCGCATACGGTTCGCGCCGCAGTGTGTCGGCCACTGGCTGGCAGACCGCGATGCGCTGGCCGCGCAAGAAGGATTGGTTGTCGTCGTTCTGCACCGATTTCCAAGGCCCTCGGTACACCACGTCCGTCGCGTTCGAGCCGTCCCAGCAGTTCGGCTGCAGCTTATGAGCGCGCACGGTGAGACTCCGAAACGCGATCCCTTCCACGACCTGCCACGGCTCAGACTGGCGTTCGAGGATCTCCAAGCCACTGAATCCAGCGTCTTCAAATGCGGCAAGGAACCGGTCATCGCGGAACGCACCGCTCAAGCAGCCGCTCCACAGGGTCGAGTCATTTTGAAGTGCGGCCGGGATGTCGGTGTTCGACACGATGTCGCTGATGACCGCGCGGCCGCCGACTTTCAGCACGCGATGAATTTCGCCGAACAGTTGCCGTCGGTCCTCGGAACGCACGAGATTCAACACGCAGTTCGAGACGACAACATCGACCGACTCATCCGCCACGAGCGGCGCCGTTCGTCGCAACTCATCCGCGCGCTCGTGAGCACGCAGCCATGCGGAACTCGATCCAACCGGCTCCGCATTCAACGTCACTTCGAGCTGCTCCAGATCGAGCTTTAAGTCTTGAATCTGACCCTTGCGAAAGCTCACGTTGTCGAAGCCAATGCGCCGCGCGACCTCGGGCTGTGACCGACGGGCCAGCGCGAGCATGTCCTCGTTGCAGTCGATGCCGATCACGCGACCGGTCGGTCCCACGACCTGTGCCGCAATGAAGCAAATCTTCCCGCCGCCCGAACCGAGATCGAGAACCGTGTCGCCCGGTCGCACGTACTTCGACGGATCGCCACAGCCATAGTCCCGCTCGATCACCTCGCGCGGGATCGCGTCGAGAAATCGGGGGTCATAAGAGACCGGACAACAGAGCGCGGCCTCCTGAGTCTTCGACGCCTCCGAGTACCGGTCGCGCACGGCCGCAGAGACATTCAACGTTACAAGGTCAGTCACAATGAGTTCCCTGAAAATCGGTCCAAGCGGAGGAAGCGAGTTCCC
The DNA here is from genome assembly GCA_043721755.1 of Schlesneria sp. Classification (GTDB taxonomy): domain Bacteria; phylum Planctomycetota; class Planctomycetia; order Planctomycetales; family Planctomycetaceae; genus Schlesneria. The sequence continues at coordinate 1,400 of JAYSQC010000436.1, read as the reverse complement.
TAGAACGCATTTCAAAACCGGTTCGACTCGGGAAAAACTAGCCCGACGCGCGAGCGAGGGCTTCGCGGTCATCGAACGTCCAGCCCTCGCTCGCGCGTCGGGCTAGTTTTGAAATGTGCTCTCAGGATCGGAGCGTGTGCCACATCAATCCTCGCGGTACGTCGCATACGAATTGAAGGTCTCCCACAGCGAGACCTCTTTCACGGGCAGCCGATGCGACTTGGCGAAGTCGTAGATCAGTTTCGCGATGCTCTCGGCCGTGGGGTTCTCTGAGACGAGGTACATCGGCTCACCCATGTCTTGCAGGATTGGCACGATGGGGTCGGCTTCGTGCAGGATCATGCGGTGGTCGAGATTCGCGTCGATCCAGCCAGCCACATGTTTCTTGATGTCCGAAAAATCGACGACCATTCCACGATGATCGAGCTGCGTTCCTTCGAGGACGATCACCGCCTTGCCGTTGTGGCCGTGCAGGTGCTTGCACTTGCCGTCGTAATTGAGCAACCGATGTCCATAGCAAAAGTCGATCTCTTTGGTCACGCGAAACATGGCGACATCCTGAGCGAGGGCAAATCGTATTAGCCGAATTCGAGACCGATTCTAGGAGCGGTTCCATGCGCGAACAACCGGCTTGCGAAGTAGCCCTGTCGCTCCGCGACAGGAAGCGCGATCGTCGGGAGACTTGAATCTGTCGAGTCGCATCGAATTCTCCGGCCAACGCCGCTCGTGCGTTCGCGCTTTCTGTCGCGGAGCGACAGGGCTACCACCCTTGGGCGAGCGCACCCCTGCGCCAGGATTGTCGAGTGCGACGTTTTCATCGCGACTGCCAGACGGCTATACCTCACGCGGCACAAAGTGAGAGGTTTCCGAGCGGGGCGGCGTAAGCCCCCCCGGTTCTTCCGAAGAGGGCTTACGCCCAAGAACCGGGGGGCTTACGCCGCCCCGCTCAGAGGTCTCATCACGGACCACGCGAGGCATAAAGTCTGTCTGTTGGATTGAAGACAAAGCCTCATCGCACACTCCCTCCTCAACTTGCAGGACGTTGCTTCATGGTTACGACTCGTAACTCCTCGCGTACTTGTTCTTGCCCGCTGTTATGCCTCGGCTGGCTGATTGTGATCGGCGTGAGCCGTGTTGCCGCCGCCGATGCGCCGCTCGAATACAACCGCGACATCCGGCCAATCCTGACGGACACCTGCTTTGCGTGTCACGGCCCGGACAGTGCGGCTCGGAAAGGTGACTATCGGTTGGATCGGCGCGAGGATGCCATCGGCAAGAAGATCATCGTGCCCGGCCAGCCGGACGAGAGCGAAGCGCTGCGGCGCATCCTCTCGACTGACCCCGACGAAGTCATGCCGCCTCCCGCGACGAAGAAGGTGCTGACAGCCGATCAGAAAGCA
>JAYSQC010000435.1:0-3767 GCA_043721755.1 Schlesneria sp. | reverse complement strand
ATGGAGGTCTCGGAATGTTTGGCAGGACGATGTTTGGCAGGACGATGTTTGGCAGGACGATATACCTCCCGCGGTCAATGATGAGCTGTCTGAGCGGGGCGGCGTCAGCTCCCCGGTTCTTCCAAAGAGGGCTTACGCCCAAGAACCGGGGGGCTGACGCCACTCTGCTCGGAAACCTCTCACTTTGTGCCGCGAGAGGTCTGGACGCGGAGCGATGAGGGCTACTTTGAAGACGCTTCCAGCACCGCTCGCACATCGGCTTCGGGGACATCTGCAAACGTGCGGACTTCGCCCAGTTTCACCGGCAAGACGAACCGCAAGCAGCCGGCAACCGTCTTCTTGTCGAGCTGCATCCGGGCGAGGATGTCATCGGTGGCGAAGTGAGCGGCTGCCGGAAGCTCGATCGGAAGTTGAAGTGCTTGCAGCAAGTCGCGCTGTCGCGCGGTGAGGTCGCTGCCAATGAGACCACGTCGTTCGGCGAGGCGGCTGGCGTAGAGCATTCCAATCGAGACTGCCTCACCGTGCAGCATCTGGCCGTAACCGCTGAGCGCTTCAAACGCATGGCCGAACGTGTGGCCATAATTCAGCACGGCGCGGAGGCCGGTCGCTTCAAACTCGTCCCGTTCGACCACGTCCGCCTTCAGGCGACAGCTTCGGGCGATGATGTGCCTCAATACGTCGGGCCTGCGCTCGCGGATCGCCTCGACCTGATGTTCGAGGTACGCGAAGAACTCGGCGTCGAGGATCACGCCGTACTTCACCACCTCGGCCAGACCCGCGCGGTACTCACGATCGGGAAGCGTCTCCAACACGGCGGTGTCGATGAAGACGCCAATCGGTTGATAGAAGGCCCCGATCATGTTCTTCGCACGCGGATGATTGACTCCCGTCTTGCCTCCGACCGAACTATCGACGGCCGACAACAACGTGGTGGGTATCTGCGCGAATGGCAGCCCGCGCGTGTAGGTCGCCGCGATGAAGCCCGCCGCATCGCCGACGACTCCGCCACCGACCGCGACCACCAGCGTGCGGCGATCGGCGTTCATCGCGATCAGTCGGTCGTAGACGTTGGTGACGACCTCCAGCGACTTGGATGGTTCACCCGCTGGCAGCACCTCCATTTCGCAACGCCAGCCTCGGGCGAGCAGGCTGTCGCGCACGGTGGCCGCGTGCGTCGAGACGAGATTGGAATCGGTGACAATCAACGCCGAACCCGCCGCCGGATGTTTATTTTCGGCCAGCCAAACGCTGCCAGCGGGCGGCGGCTGCTTGCAGGTCATCGACGACATGCCATCCCGTTCGATCCACCAGTGCGTGAGGAATTCGGCGCAGTGCGACAGCCGGTGGCTGACGATCGGAATTTGATAGCGACGCGGCCCCAGCTCAACATTCACGACGATTTCATCAGCATGTTCAACAAACGACACGGCGAAACTTTCACAACGAGAGACGGTTGCTGGCTCGCACGGATTGTGACGCGAGTGACGCGGGTCTCACAAGGGTCCGTTCGGATCATGTGGCGATTGGCAGGAGTTGTCTTTCCCGCAGATGGAAGCCTGACGCGCAAGCGAAGGATCGGTTGCCGAGAGTCCTTCGCTTGCGCGTCAGGCTTCAATGGGCCAACTTTCACTTGCTGCTCGCTTTACCTCGCCCTCGCCCCCGTTTGAACAGCGTTGAAAAAGCCGACGCCCCGACTGCCCGAAGGCAGTCGAGGCGTGCAGACTCTGTCGCAGCTTCGACGATGAGTTGGTGAGCGGAGTGAGTTGTGAATCAGGCGTTCTACTGCACGGCGGCGAACGTTCGCGGTGCGGCGCGGAAGGCCGCGAGGTTTTCGAGGGTGCTGAACAAGTGGAGGCGGTGTCGGAACCAGACGGCGTGATCGAGCGAGCCGTTCGCCACGGCCGCCCCTTGTCGGACGGCCACGACATCCAGGCCGCCCGCCATCGGGGCGTAGAGTTCCGGGTTCGCTTGGAACTTCGCCAGAGCTTCGGCCGAGCTGAAGCGATAGTCCTGCGATTGGTACTCGAATGAGAATTCATCGCGAGCGACGGTGAGGCGGCGATCATCACGAATGGCCACCGGGCAGAAGCCCTTCAGTCCATCCGCCAGTTCAACGAAACCCGTTTCGGGGGTTCCTGAATGGGCTGCGGCGAGCGTCGCCTGCTCGTCTTTGACCCACTCCAATCCGGTCAATTCTTCGGCATCGGCCGACTTCGTTTCGGGACGATTGTCGTCGTCGGTGAGGACGCTGGCCAACTCATCGGACTGGTTACTGCTCTCGCTCAATGGTTTTGGCGGAGCGGAGGGTGACGGCAACTCAAGGTCCGCATCCCAAGCCGTGATGACGACTTGTTGTGGAGTCGCGACCGCCGTTGCAGAGGTGACTTCCAAGCTGGCGGTACGCGAAGCAGAGGTCGTGTGCGTTCCCGCAACGGGGGAGACGAACGCCCCATTCGGGACGATCAACGGTTGCTCGAACTCTGAGAGCGGATGTTGTCTGGGTTGTTCGCGTTCGGCCACGGCCTGAGTGCGAACCTCAGGCTCACCGTCCTCGAAAAACGGCCGTTCTTCGTCGTCGGGGAGGCGGTCACGCGGCCGGGAGGCGGCGACGGCCTCAGGAATGGAAACGTTGAGACCCGGCGATGGCAGAAACTCCGAGGCATGAACCAGCGGTGGTGCGGTGGCCGACGACAACAGTGGTTCGGTGGGGATGTCGGCGGGGAACTCCGCAGCGGCAGTCGTGACGGGAGCCGTCGTGGTGGCGGAGTTCGCGATCACCGGTTGCGCGGGAACGGAGGTTCCGTTTGAAATCTGGGTTTCCAATTGAGCGAGCTGGGCGGCGAGCGACTTGTTGTTCGGTTCGAGCGACACGGCGCGGCGGTAACACTCCACGGCCAGCGATTGCTCATCGCGTTGGATGTGGACGTAGGCCAAGTTCGACAGGGCGTTACTTTCGCTGTTGATCTTGCGGAACGTCGCCAAGCTTTCATCAAAGCGGCCCTGATGACCGAGGGCCAGCGCGAGATTGTTGACGGCGCGGGTGTTCTCGGGACGCAGTTTCACGGCGGCTGTGAGCAGTCCTTCAGCCCGTGCGTAGTCCTGCTGCATGATGGCCGAGTAACCCATGTCGGTCAGCAAGGACGCATTGTTGGGGTCGAGCTTCCGGGCGTGTTCAAAGTACTTCGCCGCCGTCGCGTGATCGTTCAGTTGAGTGCTGACGACTCCCATGCGGTGGGCATAGAGGGGAACTTCGGATGCCCGACGCTGCAGGGACTCATAGAGATCGCGCGCCTTGACGTAGTCCTTTTGTTGTTCCGCTTTCAACGCGAGACGGTATTCGTCCGCCACCGAATGTTGTCGGGCGACCAACGGAATCGCGGACAGTTTGCGGGGTAGGCTCGCACAACCGATGGTTCCCAGCGGGACGCAGGCCAACAACGCGCCGATCCCGGCTCTACTTACGAATCGCATGAGTCTCTTCCCCCCTCGAACGCGGCGGGATCGGCCGAACCGCGCTGGTTCTTGCCGATTCACGCCAGTCAGCCGACAGCGATCAGAAATTGTTCGACGGCCGATCGCTGCCAATGCGATTCCGGTCGCATCTGTTGTATCGGTTGTGCCGACTTTGGGGTTCAGATAAAAGTCGCGCAAAGTGGCGTTTGGAGGGCGAACGGCTGGAAATCAGTGGCTCGACGACACCAACCCGCAGCGTGAGCAAGGACGGGGGCGAAGTTCTCAACCGTCTACGACCTGACGGACTCCTTCCT
>JAYSQC010000434.1:0-6439 GCA_043721755.1 Schlesneria sp. | reverse complement strand
TCCTCATCATGCAGACGGAGAAACTCCCTTCGCCCGAGATCATCGAGCGCATGGGCGAGCGGCTGCGCGGCAAGTGATCGCCACACCAACCCGCAGCGTGAGCAAGGACACCAAAGTCGCCATCATCGCTCCGCGTGATGAGCCTTGCACAAATGGATGCCTGATCCCACAAGGCTCATCACGCGGAGCGATGATGGCGACTTTAAGGTCGCTCCATACGTCGCCATTCGTGGGTGAGCGTTGATCGTGTATCCGTCGAGTTCTGTGTTCAGATTCTCCGGCTTGACGACTCGCCGGAGTTGGCCCCTGACCATTCGGTGTTTGGCAGACACGACGCACACACACGGGTAACGAGGCTGTACGGTGAGCAACACGGCCGAGGCCACTCCGAGTTGAAATCGCTCGTTGGGATAAACCGGTACGCCGAGAGTGGCTAAAGACCATTCGCCAATGCGCAGGGAGTTCAAAGAGAGCCGCTCTTCCAAACCGAGGCGCCTCCAGTTCGGATCCGGTCCTCTCCCAGTGTCGAACATGTTGGTGCTGAGATGCACCGTCTCAGCCCGCGACGAATAGACCGCCCACGCCAGCCAGTGGTCGCAGTAGCCGAAAGGTTCCAGCACCGGCCACGTCATCGCGGCGAGGATCGTCCCCAGCGCGAGGCGGTTCGTGCGCGACGTGGGCCACGTCACGAGGTCTCGCCACCACTGTCTCATTTGAGCTGCGAAAGTCTCTCCTGCGAATGGCGACTCAGCGGCGGTCGCTCGGAACAGCAACCAGTTCTGCACGAGAAAGAAGACGTTCCACAACAGCACTCCGAGCGAGTGATTCAGACCGAGCGGCCCCAGTGCCGCGAGCAACGCGACGTGCATGATCGTCGCTCCCCACAGACCCAGCCACCGCGCGCGAGGCCACGCCAGCAGCACCGCCACTCCCAATTCACTGAGTGCGATGCCGACTGAGCCGACGACATCGAGTGCCTCAGTCCACGGGTTCGGCATCCCCCGCAGACCCATCGCGCGGCGCAAGCCTGCCAACAACGCTGGCCCCTGTTCGTGACAGAATGCGTAGTCGAGTTTCGACACGGCCGACCAGAAGTAGATGCCGATCACCAGCCACCGCCAACCGAGTCGCGCGGTCTCGTCGTCGGCCAGCGAAAGCAACACAGCCAACAAAAAAAACTGCCACGCCCACGGCTGCAGCCGGTGTTGGTCGAGCACGAAGAAGCCGCTCAGCGAGACCGCCAATCCCAGACACGCGCCGCGTCCGAGCCAACCACGTCGCGTGACGAACAGCAGCGTCAGCGCCGACGCCACCAACACGGCGAGGCAGCCCCAATCGAGCCACCCCGGCCAGTCGCACGCCACGCGAATGAGCGGCACCTGCGGAAAGACCGCTTGCGGCGTCCACAGCTTCCATGTCGCTGCGACCAGTGCCAGCAGGCCGACGGCCAACCACCGAGTCAGTCCGTTCATCTGAGTTCCATCCTGTGCGACCTCGTACTACTAGGTCTCGCAATCCTGTCGAGCTGCGCGGATTTTGGTCTTCAAAAAGTAGCCTTCATCGCTCCGCGTGAAGGAAGCCGATGGGGAGTGGGCGCTGATGATGCCAATCAATGTTGGACTCGCACTCGGCGACCTTCACGCGGAGCGATGAAGGCTACTTTGGCTGCGGCTGCGCCGCGTCGTTTAACCGCGTGGGCAACGCCCCGCGTGTGGATGGAGAAACAGGCTCAAACGTTGCTCGACGCGCGGGGCGTTGCCCACGCGGTTAAACGAAATCAGCTTCCGATCGCCTCCGGACTCGGCAACGTCCACACATGGATCGGTGAGTGGTTGCCGGGATACGTGCCGTCTTTGGCGAGGTTCCGGCCGTTGCCGCTGCTTCCCGCGTTGGTCGCGATGACGGCAAGCTTGTGCAGCGATGGATGCAACGCGACCGAGTGACAGTTCGGCAGCTTCGTCGTCTCGAAGAACGCCGCGTCGTCGGTGAGTCGGCGAAAGATCAGCTTGCCGTTGCCGGGCTGACCGCTGGTGGTCAGCATTAGAAATCCAGCCGGATGCCACGCGAGGTCGGTCACATAGCCGGTCTCATCGCCGCCGAAGTCGATCGTTTTGGTGAGTTGCCCGGTCACGGCCTCGAACACGAGCAACGTGGCCGATCCCTGTACGAAGCCGCCTCCTTTGGGTTTCGTCCCCCCACAGAGCAGTTGCGTGCCATCGGGACTGAACAGCAGTCGCCTCGCGCCGCCGACATCTTGCAGACGATCACGCTTGTGCAGGACGGAGGCATCGAACTCGCGCGTGATCTTGCCCGAAGCCAGTTCCCACTGACGGACCTTTCCCGACAGATCGCCCGCGAGAATTGAGGCATCGTCCGGCGCGAACGTCACCGACAACGCTGCCCATTCGGGGACGAGGAACTCATGCCGCTTCGAGCCATCGGCCACGGACCAGACGCGCACCGCGCGATCGACGCCACACGTCGCGACGAGCTTCCCGTCGGGACTCAGCGCGAGATCGAGAATCCAACCGGCATGTGCATCCGCAACAACCCAGCGCGGTGCCGCCGCGTCATCGACGAACGACATGCAGCGCAACTGCCCCCACGAATCGACCGAACACGCCACGTCACCGGCTGGCAGCGGAATGACGCGCTGCACCCAACCGCCATGCCCGGTGAGCGGCTTCAGTTCCAGTAGCTCATCGCCACTCGCCTCGAACCGCCGGACGAGACCATCATGTCCCGCCGCCAACAGGTATTTTCCACATGCCGTAAACCGCGCGGCACTCAACTGCCGGTCGAGCTTCACCGGCGTCCCTTCCTTCGGCGTGAAGCGTGTCTTGAGCGAAGCGCTGTCGTCGTTCATGGCTGGCTCCAATCCTCACACTTCAATCCGGGCACGCGCGAGAACTCGTCGGTGTTCGACGTGACCAGGGTGCAGTCGTTGGCCAGACAAATGGCCGCGATCAGCAGATCGTTCGGCCCGATGACTTGGCCCTGTTGTTCGAGTGTGTATCGGATGCGCGCGTAGTACTCGGCGGCCACGTCGTCGAAGGGGAGACTGATCAGTGGATCAAGCGACTCGTTGACCAGTGCCCTCCGATCGTCGGACTTGAGGTAGCGGTATGCTCCGCACCAGAGTTCCGCTTTGACGACGGAACAGGTCCGTAGTTGGCTGGCTTTTGCTGCGGAGATTCTGTCACGGATGAGGGAACGGTTGCTTTTAAAGAACTGAATCCAGACGTTGGTGTCGAGCAGCCAAGACATCACCACTCCTCCCGCTTCTCATACGGCAGTTGCTCTGGACGTTCAAATTCCTCACCGGCGAGGCAGCCAGCGTTTCTCTCGAAGTAGCCTTCTGGCCAACCGTTGGCGTCGGTCTTCACTTTCGGGGGGACATCTACGACCGCGATTACATCTCGCACGAGGCGTTCAATTCTTTGAGCCATACGAGAATCAACTCGCTTGAGAACGGAATCGAGTTCCTCAACAACGCTGGACATCGGATCTCCTTCGCACTTGGTCTGGAATGTCATGAGGCAATCACCAACAGAGGGTTCGCGCTGGTCGTGAGACATTCTACGCCAGCAGCTCCTTCACCGCCGAGCAGCCGTCGTGGGCGATGGGGAGGGGTTGGCCGTGGTTGTCGTATTCGAGCTTCTTCGGGTCGAGACCCAGTGCCGCGAACCAGGTGTGGAACATGTGCCCGATGTCGCTGGCGTCGCCTTCCACCGCTGTGCCGAGCGCGTTGGTCTGGCCGACGACGAGACCGCTCTTCAAGCCGCAACCGGCCAGCGCGAGCGACCACGATTCGGGCCAGTGATCGCGACCGATGTGGCCGTTGATACGCGGCGTGCGGCCGAACTCGGACATCGCGATCACGAGGACGTTGTTCAACATCCCGCGCTCGTGCAGGTCTTCGATGATCGACGCGAACGCCTGATCGAAGCGCGGCATCAGACTTTGATGGCCGAGAAAGTTGTCGCCGTGCGTGTCCCAGCCGTAACTGGTCACCTTCACGAAACGCACGCCCGCCTCCAACATGTTTCTGGCGAGCAAGAGATGCTGGCCGAAGTCGTGCGTGCCATAGCGGGCGATGTCGGTGGGTGAGAGCTTGGTCGTGTCGAACAGATCCTGCCGCTTCATCAGCGTCGCGGCCATGTCGAACACGGCGGCGTGAGCATTCGCGTTCTCGGAGCGCCGCCGCTCGGCATAGCGCTGGTTCAGGCTGGTCCGCAGCGCGTTGCGGGCGAGATCGTCGGCCTCACTGATCGACTCGTGCCGCAGCAGGTTTTCGGGAGGCTTGCCGTCACCGAAGGCCAGCGCTCCAAACTGTGGCCCGAGAAACCCCGCATCCTGATAGAGGAAGCCGCCGCTCCCCGGCTTGATCGACACATACGGCGGCAGGCCGCTCTGGCCCGATCCCATCAGCTTCGAGACCGCCGAACCAAAGTACGGGTAGACGACGCCACGATCTTTGGGATCGCCTCGCTGAATGCGCGGCACGCCCGCCGAGTGCGAGTTGTCCTGAGTACACAGGTTTCGCACGACGGCCAAGTGTTGCATGACCTGCGCGCTGCGCTGCATCAGTTCGCTGATCCGCACTCCGGGGAGCGCCGTCTGGATCGAACGAAACGGTCCGCCGAACTGAGTCCCCGGTTTGGGATCCCAACTCTCGAACTGGCTCATCCCGCCGTCGATCCAGATGAAGAGCACCTGCTTGTCCTGCGCAGCCAACTCAGCGGCAGCCGCTTCGCTGACGAGACCTCCCAATCCACCAGTGGCCAGCCCACCGACGTTAGTTCCCGCTAGAGCTGTTATCCCCGCTCCAGCCATCGCCGATCCCAACCACTGGCGGCGCGACAGCTCGTGTTCCCACGGTTGGCAGAGTCTGTTGACGTTCATGAACGACGGCTCCGTCAATGATTGGCTTAGGCTTGAGGTTCTGGGGTCGGGCGTTCAAATTTCAAAATTGGCTGGTCACGCAGCATCCTATTCTCGGACGATGCACCCAGCCAATTTTGAAATTTGAACGCCCGACCCCAATTCGAGACCCCACGATTTTCAACAAGCAAGGCAGTGGGCGACAGTCTGTCCGCTGCCTTGAGCATCGGCAAGGTGAACTGAATTTCTCCTGAGGTTCATGTCAAACAACAGGTGTTCGTTGCGAGCGGGTGCCGCTGGCGACAAACTGCTGTCGCCTTCAACCCCGCCCCGCCTTCGTCACCCCCCCACCGCAGTCACCGCTGCCCAGAGATTGTTTTCCGATGAGTTCCCAAGCGGCACCCGTATTAAGTGAGTCCGTTTCCGACGCCGCTTCGCTGAGTCCTCCCGTATCGGGCGAGGTGCCTCGATCGTCGTTCTTGTGGACCGGATTTGTGTGGCTAATTTGCAGTGCGCTGGCGGCGGGTGCGTGGCAGTACCGGACGCTCTGGTGGCCGACCGTCGCGCCGTATCTGTCGTTCAAAGCTCCCGCGCCATCGAAGCCTCCCGCGCGTGTCGTGCCCGTCGTGACGGCACTCGTGACGCAGCGCGATCTGAATCTTTACTTGAACGGTCTCGGCACGGCGACCCCCTTTAAGACGGTGACAGTGCGGAGTCGGGTGGAGGGCGAGTTGACCAAGATCACGTTCGTCGAAGGGCAGATGGTGAACGAGGGAGACCTGCTGGCCGAGATCGACTCCCGCGCGTTTGAAGTCCAGCGAGACCAAGCCGAAGCGCAACTGGCTCGCGACGCAGCGGCTTTGAAATCGGTGAACCTCACGCTGACACGCTACCGGGATTTGCTCTCGTCCAAAACGATCGCTCAGCAGCAGGTGGACGATCAGACCGCGCTGGTGCAACAGGCGGAAGGAGCCTTGCGAGCCGATCAAGCTCTCGTCGCGAGCGCGAAGCTGCAGCTCTCGTACTGTCGGATCGAGGCCCCCATCAGCGGCCGGATCGGGCTGCGGCTGGTCGATGAGGGAAACATCGTGCGCGCTAATGAGCCGACGGGGCTGGCAGTGATCACACAACTCCAACCGATTGCCGTCGTCTTCACGATTCCGCAAGACGACATTGCGCGGGTTCAACTCCAATCGCGCGACGGTCGCGTGTTGGAGGTCGATGCCTACGACCGCGACTTCAAGTTGAAGTTGGCCAGTGGCACGTTGGCCGCCATCGACAACCAAGTCGATCCGCAGACGGGAACCGTGCGCCTGAAAGCGGTCTTCCTCAACAAAGACGGGCTGCTGTTCCCGAACCAGTTCGTCAACGCGCGGTTGCTGGTCGAGACACAAAAGAACGCCGTCGTCGTCCCGTCCGCTGCCGTCCAACGCGGCCCGGCGTCGCCGTTCGTCTACGTCGTTCAAGCCGACGAAACGGTCGAGCTACGCCGCGTCGTGATTGGCCCCTCCGAAGGGATCGAGACCTCCATCGTCAGTGGCTTGGAACCGGGCGA
>JAYSQC010000433.1:0-3348 GCA_043721755.1 Schlesneria sp. | reverse complement strand
ACGTTGACGCCCTGCTCAGACAAGGTAGCCCTGTCGCTCCGCGACAGGAATCGCGATCAAAATGGGACACCGATCCGTCGATTCGTCACAACCAACGATGGGCACGGTGTCCCACTTCTCGCCACCTGTCGCGGAGCGACAGGGCTACCTTGAATTGGCGACTGCTTCCAGTCTGCCCGTCGAAGTTCAACAACCTTTTTTGACAGGAGTCCGTCATGGGCCTCGATCTCAGTCCCCCCGAAGTCTTGGCGCGATTTCCCAATGAAGTCGAAGCGAGCGTGATTGCCAATGTGTTGGAGGCCGAGGGAATCAAGGTGGCACTGACGGGAGTTAACACGGCCTCGTTTCGTGCAGAGGCTCCGGGAATGGTGAGTGTCGTGGTTCGACGAGAGGATGCAGATCGTGCCCGGCAGATTCTGGAAACAGTACGGAACGAAGTGTCCGAAACGGACTGGGAGAATGTCGATGTGGGCGAGCCGGAGTAGCTGTTGCTCGGGTGCCACGGTCACGGAGTCCTCGACGTGGCCGTGCTGAGAGACGTTGGACGTGGTTTGTTGAGCAAGCCAAACCGAAGAACACGGCCACCCCGAAGACGGTGTGACCGTGGCACACAAGGCGGAGGCTCCACCGCTTTGATCGGCAGGGTCGGGAGACTCGCGCCGAACGCAAACCGAAGTCCCGTGCCGAACACGGCAACTTCCGGCGTGGTTCAAGTTGCCGCACCGCAAATCAAAGCCTGACGCGCAAGCGAAGACACGACTACCAAGCAGCTTCGCTTGCGCGTCAGGCTTTGACAGGTAAGCTATTTCCGGACGGTCGCCTGAGTGGGCATCAATGGACGCGGTGTCCAGGTTTGGCTCCGCTGTCGGGGTTGAGCAGGAAGATTTCCTTACCGCCCGCGCCGGCCGCGAGAACCATTCCTTCGCTGATCCCGAACTTCATTTTGCGCGGGGCGAGGTTCGCGCACAGGATGACCAACCGCCCGACGAGGTCTTCCGGCTTGTAGGCACTCTTGATCCCCGCGAAGACGTTGCGAGTCCCCTCACCGCCGAGGCTCAGTGTCAGTTGGAGCAGCTTGTCCGCACCGACGACTTCGTTCGCCGCGACGACCCGCGCGACGCGCAGATCGACTTTCACGAAGTCGTCGATCGTGCAGTGTTCGGCGACGAGTGGCTCGGCGGCGAGTGCCTCGGGGCCGTCGTTCCATTGGTTAAGGGCCGCCGCTGCTGCGGGAGTTGTTTCGGGCGCGGCTTGAATTCCGTCTTCGATCATGGCTTGAACCTGTGCGAGTTCAACTCGCTGCATGAGGTGTTCGAACTTGGCGACGCCCGTACCAACGAGCGGCGTCTGTGAGTCATTCCAATTCTGAATCGGCTGCTGGAGGAGTCGCTCCGTCTGTTGAACCAGCTTCGGCAGGACGGGGGCGAGATAGACGATGATCTGCCGAAACAGATTGAGCGTCACGGTGCAAACGTCTTGAACTTCGCTGGCCTTCGTCGGGTCCTTGCGCAGCGTCCACGGAGCTTTTTCGTCCACGTATCTGTTGGCACGATCGGCCAGTCCCATGATGAGCCGCATCGCGCCGTTGTAGTCGCAGCCGTCGTAAGCCGCCGCGATGGTCTCGGCCTGAGCCGCCGCCTCGCTGAACAAACCGCCGTCGTCGGGATAGACGCTCGACAGCCCAACGGCTTCGACAAACCGAGCCGTCCGACTCGCGAGATTGACCACTTTGCCCACGAGGTCCGAATTGACCTTCGCCGCGAACTCTTCGAGATTCAGGTCGAGGTCATCCAGCCGCGCACCGAGCTTCGTCGCGTAGTAGTACCGCAGGTAAGCTGGCTCAAGATGCTGGGCGTAGGTGGCGGCCTGAATGAACGTCCCCTTCGTCTTCGACATTTTTTCACCGTCAACGGTGAGGAACCCGTGGATGTGGACCTTCGCTGGCAGACTGAGGCCCGCCGTCTTCAACATGGCGGGCCAGAAGAGCGTGTGAAAGTACGTGATGTCCTTGCCGATGAAGTGGTGGACCTCGGCTGAGGGCTGAGGGCTGAGGGACGAGGGATCAGGCAAGACCGACGGTGTCGTCGAACAACTCTCCGTCCCTTGCCCCTCACCCCTTGCCCCTCGCCCCATTCTGCCGCCCCACCAATCCTCTAATTTCTCGCCATGCTTCTCACACCACTCGGCCGTCGAACCGATGTAGCCGATCGGCGCGTCGAACCAGACGTACCAATAGTTGCCGGGACTGTCGGGAATCTCGAAGCCGAAGTACGGTGCGGGCCGTGAGACATCCCAGTCACGCAGTGGGTCACACAGGAAATGTCCTTTGAGATAGTTGGCCACTTCGTCCTGAAGATGCTGGCCGGATTGAGTCCACTCGTTCAGCCAGTCGTGCAGTTTTTCGATCTGCACGAAGAGGTGTTTGGCTGTCCGCAGATCGGGCGTCGCGCCGGAGAGTGTGCTGACGGGGTTGATGAGATCGGCAGGCGTGTACGTCGCGCCACACTTGTCGCAGTTGTCACCGTACTGATCAGGAGCCTGACACTTGGGGCACGTCCCTTTGACGAAGCGGTCGGCGAGGAACGTTTCAGCTTTGGGGTCGTAAAGCTGCGTGACATCTTTCTCAGCGATCAGGTCCGCGTCGCGCAGCTTCGACCAAATCTGATGACACAGCCGCCGGTTGTGTTCACTGTTCGTGCTGCCGTAGTTGTCGAACTCGACCCCGAACGCGGCGAAGTCGCGGAGATGCGACTCGCGCATGTCGGCGATCAGGGCTTCTTCGCTTCGGCCTTCCTGACGGGCACGAATCATGATGGCCGTGCCGTGCGTGTCGTCCGCGCAGATGTAGACGCAGCGATGGCCTCGCAGCTTCTGAAAGCGGACCCAGATGTCGGTCTGGATGTACTCGACCAAGTGGCCGAGATGGATGTGGCCGTTGGCGTAGGGCAGAGCCGAGGTGACAAGAATACGTCGTGCGGTCATGCGTCGTCCGTGAACAAGTGGCCGTGAATCAATGTCTGTTTCGTGCGGGATTCTAAGGGCGAACGAGGCCAATCGCCACAGAGACGACCGGCGGCTGAGAAGTCCCCTTGGTCGCTTCGACCGCACTCTCTTGGGCGTCAGCCCATTCATCTGCTTCGGAACGGGGTGGCGTCAGCCCAATGGCACTCACTTTAAGGAACGGGGCCGCAATAACTTCCCGATCAGCCGCAGGGCGCTAGCCCCGGTTTGTGTCGTCCAAACCTGGGCTAGTGGTCCGCCAACTTGATCTTGAGGGGTTGACCTCGTTTAACCGCGTGGGCAACGCCCCGCGCGTTGATGGGGAACAGACTCGAACGTCGCTCGACG
>JAYSQC010000432.1:0-2756 GCA_043721755.1 Schlesneria sp. | reverse complement strand
CTAGTGGTTCGCCAATTTTAAGTTGTTCGGTTGCGTTGTTTAACCGCGTGGGCAACGCCCCGCACGTCGAGCGACGTTCGAGTCTGTTCCCCATCCACGCGCGGGGCGTTGCCCACGCGGTTAAACGAGGTCAACCCCTCAAGATCAAGTTGGCGGACCACTAGAATCATGGAAGACTCCGCCGCCAGATGAGTCCGCTCACGTCGGCGATCCGCCAGTGACGGCCGTGTGCGGGGCGTAAACTTCGTTCCGCTTGATGACCGCGTCCGCTTCCAGAGTCACACCGAGGGGAACTTCCGTGAACGCAATCACACTGAGGTCTGGAAACGCGCGCTGAATGAATTGGCGGAACGTGCGTCGAAACTGCGAATCGACCATCAAGGCCACGTTGACCCCTTTCTGACTGGCGGCTTCCAAGGCCGTACCGATTTTCAGCATCAAGGCTTCGTGAATATCGGGTGACACCGCCAGCTTTTTGTCCTGCACACTCCGTTTCAAATCCAACTCCAACGACGGTTCGAGGACCAGCGCGTGCAGTCGCTTTTCCGCGTCAATGAAGGGATCGCAGATGGCGCGGGCGAGATACGGTCGCACACGCTCGGCAAAGTCGGCCGGCTCTTTGCAGGACTGCGCGTGATGCGACACGCCTTCGAGAATGACCGTCAGGTTGGTGATGGGAATTCGCTCGTCCAACAGCAGCGACAGGATGCGATGCAGCGTCCCCATGGAGATCATGTTTGGAATGAGTTCATCAATGACGGCGGCGGCCTTTTCCCGTGCCTTTTCGATCAATGCCGAGAGGTCTTCGCGGCTGAGCAGATCGCCGGAGTGACGCTTCAGTACTTCGCGCAGGTGAGTGACGATGACATTCGGCGCGTCGATCACGGTGCAACCGAGCATCGTGGCCTGTGACCGATCGTTCTCAGAGATCCACTTGGCGGGCAATCCGAACGCGGGATCCTGAATGTCATCGCCCTTTAACGGGATCCTGGCACCACCAGGATGGATCGCCAGCACATGTCCAATGCGCAGCGTCGAACGCCCCGCTTCCTGTCCCGCGATCAGGATCCGGTACTCCTGATCCGCGAGCTGCGCGTTGTCGCGGATGCGGACGAGCGGAATCCACAAGCCGCATCGTTTGGCGAGGTCTTTCCGCATGGAGGCGATTCGTTGCAGCAGCCCCAGATCGCGTTTGGGATCGACGAGCGAAACCAGATCCGGCCCGATCTCAATACACGCTCGATCCGTTTCCAAGAACTCGTCCAGATGTTGTTCCATGACGCTGCGTACGGCGACCGGCTTCACGATCTCCTGGGCTTCGGCCGCCGCCGCAATCGCCGCCGGAGTCAACTGCCTAGAGGCGTAGTACAGCGCCCCCGCGATGACGAGGAACGGCAGCGCAGGCATCCCCGGCGCGAGAGCGAGCAGCCCGAGCAGCCCCGCGCCAATTTGCAGTGGCTGGCGCTTGGAAAAGAATTGCGATCCCAATTGAGAACCGAGGCCAATCTGGTTGGACGACTTGGTCACGAGAATACCGGCCGCCGTCGCAATGATGAGCGCCGGAATTTGAGAAATCAGACCATCGCCCACCGTCAAAACCGAATAGACCTTCAACGCCTGCACCGGCGGCATCCCGTTCATCAAACCAATGATGATCCCGCCAACAAGATTGATGCCCGTGATGATGAGGCCCGCCACGGCGTCACCGCGCACGAACTTACTCGCACCGTCCATCGACCCGTAAAACTCGGCCTCTTGTAGCAGTGCCGCTCGTCGACGCTTGGCTTCGACATCGTCAATAGCGTGTGAGTTGAGATCCCCGTCGATCGACATTTGCTTGCCGGGCATCGCATCCAGAAAAAATCGCGCGGCGATTTCCGAGATGCGTGTGGAACCTTTCGTGATCACCACGAACTGAATGATGATCAAGATCAGAAACACAACCAGCCCGACGACGAGATTGCCGCTGACGACGAAGTTGCCGAAGGCCTCCACGAGCTGTCCAGCATTGGCCTGCGTGAGAATCAACCGCGTGGTGGCCACATTCAGCGACAGCCGTGTCAGCGTGAGCAACAGCAACGCCGACGGAAAAACCGACAGCTCCATCGGTGAGCCGACTCCCAACGTCACCAGCAAGAGCAGGATTGTGGAACTCAAACTGAGCGTCAGCAAAACGTCGAGGACGGCCGTCGGCAGCGGCACGATCAGCACAACAAGGATCGCCATCACGGCGAGCGGAAACACCAGCTCGCTACGCTGGTTCATGGTCAGGGGTGGTGCCATCGCAATCGACATTGTTCGTCGTCCTCATTCACATCAACCGCCAGACGCGTCTCTGGCACAACTGTGGTTCGGCCGAACATCGCCCGCCCACAAAATCACACCTTTGACTTGAACTAAACCTCAAGCGGGACAAAGTGAGAGGTTTCTGAGCGGGGCGGCGTAAGCCCCCCGGTTCTTGGGCGTAAGCCCTCTTTGGAGGAACCGGGGGCTTATGCCCAATCGCACTTATTTTACTAACCCGTTGTGTGAGCGAGGGCGATGCCATGAGGCGTTTCCCCTTGTTTCCCTCGCTTACGCTGCGGGTTACTGAAGTAAAGTGAGTGCCATGGGGCTGACGCCACCCTGTTCACCAAGAACGTCTCATCGGGAACCGTGACAGGTGTTACCGCGAGGCCAACGCGGCTGGCCTCCAACGCGAACCGGTTTCTCCCGTCAACGAAACTTTCTCTTCCGAGCCGTGTTTGCTCTCCACG
>JAYSQC010000431.1:0-11185 GCA_043721755.1 Schlesneria sp. | reverse complement strand
CGAATGCGGCAAAACGGCTTCCAACGTCGCTCGACGCGCGGGGCGTTGCCCACGCGGTTAAACGAAGCAAACCTCTCACTTTGGGCCGTGCAAGGTATAGCCCGACGCGCGAGCGAGGGCTGGACGTTCGATCAGCACGAAGCCCTCGCTCGCGCGTCGGGCTAGTTTTGAAATGCGGACTATTACTTGGACAGGTTCTAAGCGTCTCGCCTACCCTACGCGAGGATCTCGCGGATCGGTGCGCCGTGGTCGATGTCGAGCCGCTTGCGGCCGGGGACTTCGAGGCGTCTGGAGTCGAGGCCGAGCTGATGCAGGATCGTGGCGTGAATGTCGGTGACGTAGTGCCGGTTCTCGACAGCGTGGAACCCGATCTCGTCAGTCGCTCCGTGGACGAGGCCCCCTTTAATCCCGCCTCCCGCCATCCAGACTGAGAAGCCGTAGATGTGATGATCGCGGCCGTCGCTTCCCTGCGTGCCCGGTGTGCGGCCGAACTCGCTCGCGAAGAGGACGATCGTCGAATCGAGCAGCCCGCGCTGCTTCAGATCTTTCAGCAACCCGGCAATCGGCTGATCGACCGCTTTGAAGTTCTTCTCATGGTTCGCTTTCAAGCCGCCGTGTGCGTCCCAGACACCGGCCCCGCCCGCACCATGCTGCACTTGGATGAAGCGGACTCCCCGTTCGATGAACCGGCGCGTGGCGAGCATCTGCATCCCAAAGTCGCGCGTCGCGGGATCGTCCAGCCCGTAAAGCTGCTGCGTCGCTTGAGTCTCGACGTTGAGGTTCAGGACATCGGGGACGGAGGTCTGCATCCGGAAGGCGAGTTCATACGCTTTGATCCGCGCGGCAAGCGCCGAGTCGTTCGGATACTCGACGCCCTTCAGCCGGTTCAGTCCGCCAACCAAGTCAAAGCCGATCTGCTGTTCCTCGCGGCTGAGTCCTCCCGCCGACTTGCCGAAGTCGAGCGGGTTGTTCGGATCGACGCGAATCGGAATCGCATCGTGAGCCGGGCCGAGGTAATGCCCGTCCTTCGCATTCCAGTACTCGCGGTTCCCCATTGAGATGAACTGCGGCAGGTTGTCGTTCAGGCTGCCGAGTCCGTAATGAACCCACGCGCCGAGCGTCGGGTATTCGCCGTCGAGCATGTGGCGACCCGAATGAAACTGCGTTTGAGCACCGTGATTGTCATCGGTCGTCCACATCGAACGGACGATGGCCATGTCGTCCACGCAGCTCCCCATGTGCGGCACCCAGTCGCTTAGTTCGATCCCGGCCTCACCGTACTTCCGATGCCCGACTTGCAACGGGTAGAGCTTGTTCCGCTGCTGCCCGTTCGCATCGTTCACCACGGTGACGCGCGCCAGCTTGAGCTTCTCCGGATTCTGAGTCTCCTTGTGCGGCGTCTCGTTGATCGACTTGCCACCGTACTTGGTCAACTCGGGCTTCGGGTCGAAGCTCTCCATGTGCGACACACCGCCGTTCATGAACAGCCAGACGACGTTTTTTGCTTTTGGCGTGAAGTGGGCCTGACCGTTCGGCGGCACCCATTCGGCAGGAGCCTCCGCCCGCACAACGCCATCCCGCGCGAGCATCGCCCCCAGCGCGAGACCGGTGAACCCCAGCCCCATGTCGGCGAGAAACGCCCGACGATGAACGCCGCATCCCGAACAATCGCACGAGCTTTGACATACTTCTTTCATCAGTGGTCCTCTGCTGGTGGTTGAGACCAGTCTTCAATCCTCAGTCCGGTGATTTGCTCAAAGTCGATGCGGTTGCGAGTGACGAGAGTGGCGTTGAATTCCAAACAGATGGCGGCGATGGCCAAGTCCATTCGCCCGATCCGTCGATACGTTTTGCGGAGTTGGTCAAATCGCTGCATCGCGTCGGGCGAGAACGGGATCAAGTCCAGCAACTTGAAATGCTGCACCGCGCGATACATTCCGGCATAGGCACGAGTCAGCCTTTCGGTGGTGCCGGACTGTCGGAGTCGCGTGTACCAGCCGGATAACTCTTCCTCGACCGTGATGATCGAGATCGAGAGGCCCTCGTCGCTGTGTTCGTTCACTCGCCGCACAACTTCGGCCTGACCGAGCATGAACAGCGTGAAGTGATCGGAATCGAGTACACGCATGACCTACTCCATCAGAGCTTCGAGTTCGCGATTTCGTTGCGCGCGGTAGGCCTGCATGTGTTCGATCACTTCGGCATAGTCCGGGTCGGACTGAAATGCTCCGGCGATCTCCGCCCACCGATTGGAGTCAGCCTTACCAATCACGATCGCGTCGCGCGTGTGTCGGGTTTCACCGGGAACGGGCACTTCAAGGCTCACGAATTCCTCATCCGCAAACTGTTCGGCCAATTGGTCACGCAGACTGGAAAGTACAATCTCGCGCGTTGGCCCCACGGCGCTCAGCAGGGGTGGCAACACAGTCTTGGCACGGAAGCCCGTTCCATTCAGCTTTTGAATCACGACGGAAACTTGCATGTCTGCTCCTTCGGGTGACGGTCCCAATTGGCGATTCAAGGACTTTTTCAGCGACTCTCCGAGCGGGGTTGGCGTCAGCCCCCCGGTTCTTGGTTTTGGGCGTTAGCCCCTTCTTCCATCAACGCGAAACCGGGGGGCTGACGCCAACCCGCTCAGAAAACACAAGAGGGCTTACGCCCAAGAGTCCAGGTTGTCCATGCGGTGGGACAGGCGTTCTTTACACCGATGTTCTACATCTCAGCGGATCGTGACGAAATCATTGTGGTTGAGGAGGGCCTGAATCAAGCTGGCTCGCGCGTGGGCTGTGGGGTTCGGGCGATTCTTCTGCTGGGCGGCGGCGGCCAGACGGTTCAAGCCCTCGGTCGCGAGGGCCAGCTCTTCCGAGGAAGGTTCCACCGCGAGGACCGTCATGAACGCAGCGCGGAGGAACTCGGTGTCCGAAGACATCGGCTGTGCAACGAGTAGGCGTTGAGCGATCTTCTCGCCCATGGCCGTCGCCAGCGGGCTGTTCTCCAGCGCGAGAGCCTGTTGCGGGACGATGCTTTCCGCGCGGCGGTAGCAGTCCAGCACGTTGGCGTCGTCGAACATCGACAGGAACTTCTGGTGTTCGTTGTGCGAGTGAACGAAGTAGAGGCTGCGTCGCCTGGAGGTTTCATCGGTCGCGGGGATCGACGGCCCGCCGCGTGTCAGATCGAGTTCTCCCGCCAGATGCAGCAGGCTGTCACGCACGAGTTGAGCCTCCATGCGAATCGGGTTGGCTCGCCAATGGAAGCGGTTGTCGGGATCAATTTGTTGAGAGGGGGAGAGTGGGAGAGGGGGAGACAAGGAGAAGGGGAGACTAGGAGAGTCGGTGGCTGCTGTTCTCCCTCTCTCCCCATCTCCCTCTCTCCTTGTCTCCCCTGCTGCACTCGCCGCGCTGGACGACGACAGGCGGTAAGCCTGCGACGTGACGATCAGTCGATGAATGTGCTTGAGACTCCAGTTGTGTTCGACCAATTCAACGGCGAGCCAATCGAGCAACTCGGGATGCGTGGGCGGCGTCCCTTTGCGACCGAAGTCGAAGACGGTCGGCACGAGCGGTCGTCCGAAATGACGCAGCCAAACGTGATTCACCGCAACGCGCGCGGGGAGCGGATGCCGAGGATCGGTGATCCACTGCGCGAGCGCCGTGCGTCGGCCGGTGCTGGTCGTGGGGAACGGTTTTCTACGCGAGTCCTCGGTCTCCAGATTGTTCTCCAGCGTCTTGAGCGCACCGTTCAGCGGAATGAAGTTTTCGCCGGGCGTCTCGACCGCAGCCCGCGCCGTTTCGAGGGCCGTTCGCGCCGCGAGCAACTTCTTCTCCGCTTCGGCCTGCTTGTCCGTGGCGACTCGCGCCAGATCGAGTTCCGCTTGAACGGCCGCTTCCTCGGCTTGAGCCAGCGCCGTGATCCGCTCCCGTTTCACCGCCGCCCGCGCAAGCTCACTCGCGTTGTCGGGCAGCGGCTGCTGATGTCGCGCCGCGAGTGCGATGGCTCGGGCGCGAAGGGTCGCGGGTTGAGTCTCGGCGACAGCCAGCGACTTCTCAGCCAGTGTGATCGCGAGCTGCGCCTGAGCAACGGTCTGCGGCGATCCGGCCTGCGATGCGTCGCTCGGTTTCGCATGGATTGGCAGCAGCGCATCGGCGGGGAGCGCAATCGCTGCCTCAACCTGCGTCAGCTTCTGGCGAGCCGCTTCAACAGCCGTTCGCGCCGCGATGACCTTCGACTCAGCGACCTTCACCTGATCCTCGATGATGAACGGTCTCAGGCCGGGATGATGGGCTTCAGCCGGAAGCGTGACCGGC
The DNA here is from genome assembly GCA_043721755.1 of Schlesneria sp. Lineage (GTDB taxonomy): Bacteria > Planctomycetota > Planctomycetia > Planctomycetales > Planctomycetaceae > Schlesneria. The sequence continues at coordinate 6,881 of JAYSQC010000431.1, read as the reverse complement.
GCGACCTTCCATTCGCTGCGAGACAAGAACGCCGGGACAGCCGCTTCCATCACACGGCTCTGGTCGGGATTGCGATCGTCGCCGCGAATGTGCAGGAACGTTTGGGCGTCGAGGTTGCAGTCGAACCCGCGCGGCAGGCCGTTCCGTTCGTAATCGGTCTCGCCGGGGAGCAAGTCGGTGCGAACCTGGTACGGCTCGAAGATGGCTCGCAGTTTGTAATAGTCGGTCTGCGCGATCGGGTCGTACTTGTGGTCGTGGCACTTCGCGCAGTTGAACGTCAGCCCGAGCATCGCCTTCGACGTGTGTTCGACCGTCTCATCCAGCCAACTCGTGCGGTTGAACTTGAAGTACTGCCGCGCGAGGAATCCGGACGCTCGCAGACGGTCGAGATCGTTCGGATACAGCTCATCCGCCGCGAGCATCTCACGCAACATCTGGTCGTAGCCCTTGTCGGCGTTGAGCGACTCGATGATCCAGTCGCGCCAATGCCAGATGTGTTTTTGCGAATTGCGGACCTCGGCCCCCAGTCCCCACCAATCGCTGTAGCGCCAGACATCCATCCAGTGCCGTCCCCAGCGTTCGCCGTACTGCGGGCTGTCGAGCAACTTCGTGACGACCGCTTCATGAGCCAGCTCGGACGTGTCCGCGACAAAGGCATCGAGTTCCGCGCGCGTCGGTGGGAGACCGATCAAGTCCAACGAGACGCGCCGTAACCAGACGCGCTTGTCGGCCGCTCGTTGAGGTGTCAGTCCGTGCTGGCGATGCTTCGCGGCGAGAAACGCATCAATCGGATTGCGACTCCATGCGGGAGCGACATCCTGCGGAACGGCCGGTCGCACGGGAGTCTGGAACGCCCAATGATCGCGCGGGTCGCGCTCGGGCTGTTCGTCCGCTGGCCCCTTCGCCCCTTGAGCGATCCACGCCTTGAGCAAGCTGAGCTGGACAGCGCTGAGCGCCTCACCCTCCGGCGGCATCCGCTCCGTCTCGACCGTAGCTGTCACCCGCTTGAGGATCAAACTTTGAGTGACCTCGCGCACATCAATCGCCGCGCCGTTCTCTCCCCCTTTCGTCGCCAGCGCGACCGTATCGAGCCGCAGCCCGGCCTCCTGCTTGAGTGCCCCATGACACGCATAGCACCGCTCACGCAGAACCGGCTTGATCTGCTTCACGTAATCGACGGCCTGCTCGGCGACAGCATCCTCCGCCCGCAGCAGTTCGGGCCTGAGCCACGCAGCGCCGAGCAGGACCGCTGCGATGAACCAACAGTCTGTGCGAGTAATTCGGGGCATCGCGGTTCCTTCAATGCGGTACGTCATAAATGAGGGTGATCGTTTAACCGCGTGGGCAACGCCCCGCGCGTCGAATGGCGAAACAGCGTTCCACATCGCTCGACGCGCGGGGCGTTGCCCACGCGGTTAAACGAAACCAATGCGCGATCAAGCAACACTCAAAGCCAACCAATTCGATCACCGAGCATAACCTTCTGCCCACAGGGTTGAGAACGGTTCGTCGCGCCGGGTACAGTGCCGCCCCGTTACCGCCCGCCTCCGGTTCGAGTTCGTTCGGACCGGTCTTTCCCACCTAAGTTACTCTTGGAGACAGTCGCATGTTCCGTTGGACCTCTTGCCTGACGCTGATCGCCGTCGTGTGTTGTGCTTCGCCGAGTTGGTCGGCTGATGTCGAATTCCCCGATGCCAACCTCGACACGGTGATCCGCGAAATCTTGAAGAAGAAGCAGATCGACAAGACCGACAAAGCAAAAAAAATCACGGATGAAGACCTCGCCACGATCTTCTTTCTCGAAGCCCCGAAACGCGAGATCGAAAACCTGACCGGCTTGGAGAAGTGCCGCAACCTCGCGCTCATCAAACTGACCGGCAACAAGATCAAGGACGTGACTCCGCTGGGTGAATGCGTGAACGTCCAGTCGCTCGACCTCGCGAAGAACCAGATCGCCGACATCACGCCACTCGCGAAGCTCGTCAAACTCCAATACCTGCAACTCGAAGACAACCAGATTCAAAAGATCGACGCCGTGGCGAGCCTCAAGGCGCTGAACGCGCTGTATCTCAGCCGCAACCAAATCGAAGCGATCGCTCCCGTCGCCGAGCTGCCCAAGTTGGCCGCCCTCTACTTGGAGAAAAACAAAGTCTCCGACGCCTCGCCGCTGAAAGCCCAACGCTGGCTCGAACGCCTCGATCTGAAGGACAACCAGTTGAAAGATGTCTCACCCCTGAGCGGCATGACCGAACTGCGGTACTTGTTCCTCGAACGCAATCAGATCAGCGACCTCGCCCCGCTGGTTGAAATGGCCAAGAAAGACGCCGCCGGCGAACGCCGCTTTGCCCCCTACTGGAACCTCTACCTCGCCGGCAACCCGGTCTCCGACGCCAGCAAAGTCCAAGTCGCCGAACTCGCCAAAATCGGCGTCCGCGTGAAAGCGGAGTAGAGGCCGCGCTATTCGGTGCGGAGTTGATCCTGTTCGGCGCGGGTCTCCCGCCCCCGCCGAAACGCCCGACCGAAGGTCTCCTCTTCTTCTTCGTTCTCAAGCTCCCGTTTGGAAACGAGCAGCAGAGTAAAAGTTCGGTTCATCGGATGTTTTGGGGGGATTCATTGGCGAGCGATGGACGACAGCGATCAGTCTTCATCCTGAAGGGATGTCAGCCATTAGCCGGGGGTTGAGCGAAGCGACACCCCCGGACGAGGTTGGACAAATGGCTGTTGCATCCTGAAGGGATGCTAGCCTCGCGAACTGGGGAGACATTCTGAACTGGCCAGCATCCCTTCAGGATGCAAATCCCCTTTCTGTGCCGTCGTACTGACATCCCTTCGGGATGAAAACGACGGACTTCGTCACCCTCATTGGAATCCCCCAAAAACATCGGATGAACCAGAAAACCTCAACAAGAAAATGGTGGACAAGAAGATGAAAGCCAGGTCCAGAGGCTTCCTCTCTGATCTTCTTGTCCGCCATCTTCTTGTTCCTTGCGGTTGCGGCGAAGCCTCGCTGGGAGATTCGTGGTTCCCACCTCTTCGCCTGCTGACTTGGCATCGCATGGTTTGTTGGGCGGATTGAGGCCAGGCTAGAATGCCGCCTCATTCGTGAGGGTCTTCTCAACCGAGGCTGTTCTTCTGCAGCCCGTTTTCTTTCAGCGGTTCATTCACTCGTGCGAGGTGCGGCATGACGAAGCTTTGGTGGGCGGGCGTGTTCGTAGTGATGTTGTTCGGCGCGGGGATGTGGCTTGATGCGGAAGACATCTCGTGCGGGACGGCTCTCGGTGCAGAACCGGTTGCTGCGACGAAGCCCCTCGCGAGGAAGCCGTTCAACACGCAGCAGCGTGCGTTGTGGACGACGAACAACATTCATGGCTCGCCCGAGCCAGCCGATCCGTACACGACGGAGAACGCCTTCCCGAAGCTCAAGCTGCATGAGCCGCTATCGGTGGGAATGGTTCCGGGGCGGAATCGGTTTGGTGTGGCGACGCGGCCCGGCCAGATCGTCACGTTTGAGATCAAGCCCGATGTCGCCGTGGCCGACGTGTTGATCGATCTCAAGCGGACGGTGTATGGCGTCGCGTTTCATCCGCAGTTTGCGACGAACGGGCAGTTCTTCGTGATGTCGATGCTGGCACCCGATCAGCCGACGGGAAGCAGACTCTCGCGGTTCACGGTGAAGGACGCGCAGAGCGGCGCGTTGAAAGCCGACTCGAAGTTGGAGGCGGATCTCGCCAGCGAGCAGGTTCTGCTCGAATGGCCTTCGGGCGGACATAACGGCGGCTGTCTTCGCTTCGGTCCCGACGGCTTTCTTTATCTGGCAACCGGTGATGGGAGCGGCATCGCGGACGGATTGCAGACCGGGCAGGACATCAGCGATCTGCTTGGTTCAATCCTGCGAATTGATGTCGATCACCATGACACCGGGCGCGCGTATGCGATTCCCCAAGACAACCCGTTCGTGGAGCAGGCCGATGCGCGCGGCGAGATTTGGTCGTTCGGACATCGTCAGGTTTGGAAGTTCTCATTCGACAAACAACAGCGGCTGTGGGCGGGTGAGGTTGGGCAAGACCTGTGGGAAATGGTCTATCTCATTGAGCGCGGCGGCAACTACGGGTGGAGCATCAGGGAGGGGAACCATCCGTTTCGTCCCGAGCGGCCGCAAAGACCGGGCGAGTTCATCAAGCCGCTCGTCGAGCATCCGCACAGCGACTTCCGGTCGATCACCGGCGGCTACGTTTTTGAGTCGAACCGCCTGCCCGAGTTGAAGGGGGCGTATATCTATGGCGACTACGACACGGGCAAACTCTGGTCGTTGAAGTATGACGGGACGAGCGCGGCCAACGGCAAACTGATTGAAAGCCGCGAGCTGGCCGACACGCAAGTCCGCATCGTCGAGTTCGCCCAAGACGGCACGGGCGAGGTCTATCTGGTGGACTTCGTCAGTGGCGAGTTCCATCGCATCGTGAAGGGACTGCCGCCAGTCGCGACCCAACCGTTCCCTCGCAAATTGAGCGAGACCGGCCTATTCGCTTCGACCAAGGATAACGTCCCGGCAACCGGACTAATCCCGTACTCGGTCAACGCCCCGCTGTGGTCGGATGGAGCCGAGAAAGAACGCTTCATCGCGCTGCCGGGTGACACGAAGATTGGGTTCGATAAAGTCATCTATCCTCACGGCCCAGACTACCCCGATGTTGGCTGGCGGTTTCCGGATGGCACGGTCCTGGTGAAGACGTTCGCGATTGAAACGGAGAAAGGGAACGCGGCGAGCCTGAAGCGACTGGAGACTCGCATCCTTCAATACCGCAAGATGCCGGGGAACGACGACGAGTACGGGGCGCAGTATTGGTACGGCTACACCTACGTCTGGAACGACGATCAGTCGGATGCTGAATTGCTTCCGGCGGAAGGCTTGGACCGGAAGCTCATCATCAAGGATGCCGCCGCGCCGGGAGGGCAGCGCGAACAAACGTGGCGGTTCCCGAGTCGAGCCGAATGCACTCTGTGTCACACGATGGCGTCGAAGTACGTGCTGGGCGTGACGACGCTGCAAATGAACAAGGACCACAACTACGGCAACCAACAGACGGGCGACAAGGTGGCGAATCAACTTGCGGTCTTGGAGCAACTCGGCGTCTTCCAGGAGAAACTGCCGAAGCCGCCCGCCGAGTTGGCGAGCCTCGCTGACTACCGCGATGCAAACGAGAATCTCCACCTGCGAGCACGCTCGTACCTCCATGCCAACTGTGCCCACTGTCATCGCCGCTGGGGAGGCGGCAACGCCGAGTTCGAGCTGCACGCCTCGATTCCGCTCACGCAAACCGCGACCATCAACACGAAGCCGGGTCAGGGCGTGTTCAAACTCTCCGACCCCCGCATCGTCGTGCCGGGTGAACCATCCCGCTCAATGATCTTGGAGCGAATGAAGCTCACCGGCTTGGGCCGGATGCCGCACGTCGCCTCAAAGGTCGTGGACCAAGACGCGGTGAAGGTCATCCATGACTGGCTCGCCTCACTGAACGATGCCGCCCTGCTGGAACAGCCCGGCGCGAAACACCCGCGACTGCCAAAGCGGCCACTCGTGAAGTAGCGAGGATTGAAATCCATCGTTTAACCGCGTGGGCAACGCCCCGCGCGTCGAGCGACGAAACTAGTGGTCGAACAACTTTGTCTTGAGGGGTTCCTCACTCGCCCGACGCGCCAGCGAGGGCTTCACTTTCGACAACGGTTTGCCCTCGCTTGCGCGTCAGGCTTCTATTGTCAGTATGACAACTACTGCCACTCTCGCCTAACTGCCAGCAGGATGCGGGGGATCGTTGCATTCAGCAGCGGCCCGATAACCAGAGCGTGCAGCACGGCGACAGAACTTCTCATTCGCGGGGACTTTCGGGGCCGAGTAACTCTGGGGACCGGTGCGAGGCGCAGTTTTGATCTGCGGTCGCGTCAAAGGGAAGTGGTCGATCAAATTTATGTTTTGAACGCCCCATTGGCTGGTCCGATTTTTACGTTGCGGTCACTCCGCGTGACGAGCGGAATACCAGGCTCTGTTTTGAAACCCCACCCCGCTTGTCGGGGTGGTTTATGGGTCTCTGCACTACTCCCTCATTTCGGTGACGCCGAGTAGTGCAAAGACCTGATTCCACCGGGGCAAGCCCGGTGGGGTGAGTTTCAAAGCAAAGCCTAGAACCCCTCACCCTAACCCTCTCCCCGCAAAGCCGGGGCGAGGGGACAAGAGCTATCCAACGTGACACTGACGATCCCCACCATCGACTGTTCCAACCAAGACCCACTCGCCGCTCTGGCCGCTTTGCGACGAAAGCTCAGTCCGCAGGGAGACATCGTTTCCGAAGCGGGCCGGCAGCGAACGATCGACCTCTTCGGCGAGCCACTCGCGCCACGACAAGACGTCCAACGCATCTGTGCCGACGTGCGTGCATGTGGCCTCACCGCCGTGCTGGAGTACACGGCGAAGCTCGACAAAAAGGAACTCACGCTCGCCACGATGCGTGTCACTCAGGAAGAACTCGACGCCGCACATGCCGCTGCCGATCCGAAGTTTCTCCGCACGTTGCGGACGATCATCGGAAACATCGCCGAGTTTCAAACCCGCATCCTGCACGAAGACGTGCGACTCATCCGCCAAGACGGAACGAGTCGGGTTGAGCTGCGTCAGCGTTACCTGCCGCTCAAGCGTGTCGGCATCTGTGTTCCTGGTGGAGCGGCCGCGTATCCTTCGACCGTGCTGATGACGGCGATCCCCGCTCGAACGGCCGGTGTGAAGGAGATCGCTGTCGTCGTGCCACCCACCGAGTTCGGCGGCTACAACGAGTCACTGCTCGCAACGTGCGTCGAGGCAGGTGTCACTGAGGTCTATCGCATCGGCG
>JAYSQC010000430.1:0-23297 GCA_043721755.1 Schlesneria sp. | reverse complement strand
CACCTCGTGGTCGCTCATGTAATCGACGGGCGGTGCGGTGAGGACGATGTCGGGCCGAGTCCGTCGGATGACCTCGGTCACTCGACGACGGCTGTCGTTGTCGTGAACGAGGCTCAAGTCGCGAAACTCGACGCAGGTGTAGTCGGCTCCGATCAGGTCCGCCGCACGTTGGGCTTCGGCGCGCCGAACGATCGCGATCTCATCGCAAGACAACTCTGCACTGCCGCAATCGCCGGGAGTCATCGTTGCCATCGAGATCGTGCAACCGAGCTGCTTCAACCGCAACAATGTTCCCGCGCACTGAATCTCGATGTCGTCGGGGTGAGCATGAATCGCGAGGACGCGTAGCTGGCTCGCGGTCATGGTGGACATCGGCGCGGTCATGAATCCCTCCTCAGTTGGAACGGCTCGTACTACTCACGTTTTGTTTCTTTGCGCGGCGCGTAGATTTTGAACAGAAGCAAACGAAGGGAACGAAGGGCGGAGCGATCCCGCAGAGTCAGACGGTATTGCCGAAGTCACGCGACTGCTGGACCTTTGTTACCTTCTGTTCAAGTTTTGGTTGCGGCCGAAGACCGCGCTGGGTCCTCCGTGGTCCAACTCGGCCTGCCATCTGGTTAGAATCCGCCGCGCGGAACGAGTGGCACCGAACGGACACGCGGTTCATTCAGACAACAGGATCAGACTTCATGTTTACCGGCTTGGTGGAAGGACTCGGGACCGTGCAGGCGCTCGTGACGGAAGAGGCCGGGCTGCGAATCGTGATCGCGCCGCCCGCCGTGATGCTGGGCGGGGGTGATACCGATCGCTGCCAACTCGGCGACAGTGTGGCCCTCAACGGATGTTGCCTGACGGTGATCGAGATCAGGCACGACTGTTGGGCGTTTCAAGCGGGGACGGAGACGTTGTCGAAGACGAACCTCGGACGACTGACAACGGGCGACGCGGTCAATCTGGAGCGATCGCTGCCGGTGAATGGCCGACTCGGCGGTCACTTCCTACAGGGTCACGTCGATGGAATTGGACACGTCGCCGCGATCGACCGGGAGGGCGATTGGGTGACGATGTGGTTCCAAGTTCCCGTGGCTCTCGCCGAGTTGATGGTGGCAAAAGGTTCGGTGGCGGTGGACGGCATCAGCTTGACGCTGGTCCATGTCGAACCCGACCGCTTTAGCGTGGCGTTGATTCCTCACACACTCTCGATGACAACGCTCGGCCAGCGCCACGTTGGCGACCCGGTGAACATTGAGACGGACATCCTCGGCAAGTACGTGCAGAAGCTGCTGGGGAAGGGGTGACGTGACACATGCGACCGCCGCATGACCGCTTCGTTTCACCGCGTGGTCGTAGCTGAAACATCCGAGCGGGGCGGCGTCAGCCCAATGGCACTCACTTTGACCAAGTAACCGGCCAAGTGTCAGTAACCCGAAGCGTAAGCGAGGGAAACAAAGGGAAGCGCCCCTTACCGTCGCCCTCGCTCACGCTGCGGGTTGGTGTGGGCCGATTCTTTATGCGACCGCACGGTTCGCCAGTTCAACTGCTTCCGTACAGAGCGACTTCGCCAGCGATTCATCGGGGGCTTCGGCAATCACGCGGATGATCGGCTCGGTGTTGCTGGCTCGAACTTGGACCCAGCGATCGGGCCAGTCGAGACGCAGCCCGTCTCCCTCGGTCGCCGTGGCCGAACGGAACGTGGATCGCAGCGCGGCGCAGGCGAGGTCCACTCGCTCACGCAGACAGTGCAGCTTGTCCTTAACGATCGTGTAGCGCGGCAGCGTATCGACCCACTCGGCCAGCGATTGGCTCGTCGCCGTGGACCGGCGTTGGGCGAGGCCATCCAACACGTAGGCCATGCTGACGAAGCTGTCTCGGACGTAACCGACCTGTGGCTCGATGACGCCCCCGTTCCCTTCGCCACCCAGTGTCGCGTGTACCGCGCGCATCATCGAGACGACGTTGGCTTCTCCCACATGCGACCGATGGAATTCGCAGCCGTGCTTCGCTGCGAGATCGGCGGTAACGCGACTGGTCGAACCGTTCACGACGACCGGCCCTTTCCGGCGTGCCAAGACATGATCGGCGCACACTCCCAGCGTCAGTTCTTCGCCAATGTAGCGGCCGGTGTTGTCCACGATCGCCAGCCGATCCGCATCGGGGTCTTGAGCAAAACCGACATCGGCCCCGTGCGTCGTCACGGCCGACGTCAGCGACGTGAGGTTCTCGCGCAACGGCTCGGCCGGATGCTCGAAGTTCCCGTCGGCCACCTCGCCCATCACGATTACTTCGCAACCAAGATCGCGGAGCAGACTCGGCCCGAGAACCGATCCTGATCCATGATTGCAGTCCAGTACAACTTTGAATCGGCAAGCCTTGATCGCCGCCACATCCACCAGCCGGAAGACACGCCGCTGATGTTCACTGCTCGGATCGGCAACCACTTCCACCGATCCCAGTCCCGACCAAGCCCGATAGCGGGGCGAGCCATTCAAGACCGCCAGCAGTTGCTCACCGAGGGCCTTGTCGAGAACCGAACCCTGTGCCGAGAATGGCTTCAGCCCGTTCCATTCGATCGGGTTGTGACTGGCCGTCAGTTGTAGACCGCCCGCCGCACCGAGAGCCGTCACCATGACTCCGCACGTCGGAGTCGAGGCGACTCCCAAATCGAGGACGCGACAACCCGTCGCCATCAGCCCCGACAGAACCGCATGCCGCAGCATCTCACCCGTGGATCGTCCGTCGCGCGATAAGACAACCGTTCCACCGTTCAACATCGTCCCCAATGAGGCCGCGAACCGGGTGACGTATTCGGGATCGAGACCGTCGCCGACGATGCCTCGCAAACCAGAGATGCTCAGAATCCGTTCTGCCATGAGTGACTCGCTGAAGGCTGAAGGTTGAGGGACAGAGGAGAACCGTCCTGTCGAACCGGTCGCGTGAGGGAGGGCGGTTCATAGCGGACCTGTCCATTCGAGGGAATGGAAACTCGTGACAACGCTCGTCCTGTATCACGGCTCCAGCCGTCCAATGGAGCCGCTCACCGGTTTCCTCCGGTCGTTTCCATAAGTTGTGAGTTCACGTCTTGTCACATCTCACTTCGAGGTCTAATGTTGTCGCCACTGTTTCCGTTCGTGAATTCAAGGGCTTATCGAAAGGTTTTTCAGACATGCGCCCCAGTCTTCAACCGGGTGATCCGGTCATTTTTCGAGTCTGCAAGACCAGCACCGATCCTGGTCCACGCGCGCAAGAAGTTCACCCGTCACAGCATGGCGAATGGTATTCATACCAAGTTGACAAGTTCTGGGCCGTCGCCGAAGTCTTGTCGGACGGAACGCTGAAACTGGTGACGCGACGCGGCAAACAGCACACGGTCTCGGCCGATGACCCCCGACTTCGAACTGCTCGCTGGTGGGAACGCTGGATGTATCGCAGCCGTTTCCCAGCCCTGCCAACGGCTCTCAGCAACGTCCCGACGCAGGTGGAGTGAGGCGACCGGCAAGAAATGATTTACCCGGACACACCAACCCGAAGTGTGAACGAGGGCGTCGATTAGACTTCGCCCTCGTTCACACTTCGGGTTGGTGTGGGTGAGACAACTCTTTCCGCTCGCTTGATCGTCGCGAGACGAAGAACGGCCAGACACGTCGTGACGAAAATCGAAGCCTGAAGCGCAAGCGAATGAGGGTGGCCGAGCATCCTTCGCTTGCGCTTCAGGCTTTCATGGGGATCCTTTTCCCGTCGCACGCTTCCTTGGCTCTCCGCCATCCGTGTTGATTCTCATGGCGAATGAGCCGCAGGGCGCTAGCCCCGGTTGAAATTCGCCGCAACCGGGGCTAGCGCCCTGCGGCTGATGATGGTCATCCAACACAAATGGCGGAGAGCCGTTTCTCTTCAAGTGGATCACTTCGAGATGCACAACGCATTGATCGCCTCGTTGTTTGAAGAGCTGGCAGCTCTGCTGGAGATTCAGGGAGCGAATGCCTTTCGGGTGCGGGCGTATCGCAACGCAGCGCGCACGCTGGAGAATTTGTCCGAATCGGCAGCCGACATCGTGGCGACGGCCGGACGCAGCCTGACCGAACTCGACGGGATCGGTCAGGACTTGGCCGACAAGATCAAGGTGATCGTCGAGACCGGTGCATTGCCCCAGTTGGAGGAGTTGCGAACACAGGTTCCGGCCGGTGTCGTGCAGATGCTGCGAATCTCGGGACTCGGGCCGAAGAAAGTGGCGACGCTGTTTCATGAGTTGGGTCTCACGACGCTCGTCGATTTGAAGGCGGCCTGCGAATCGGGTCGCGTCGCGGAACTGAAGGGCTTCGGCAAGAAGACGGCTCAGTCGATCTTGGACGGGATCGCGCACGTCGAAGAGGCGGGGCAGCGGGTCTCGATCTCGATTGCCCGATCTTTGGCGGAAGCGATCGTCAACGATCTCGCGCAGTTGGCGGGCGTGTCGCAAGTGTCGATTGCGGGAAGTTGCCGCCGTCGCAAAGAAACGTGCGGTGACTTGGACATTCTCGCTATCGCAGACGATTCGTCGCTGCCGATGGACCGACTCGCGCAGCACCCACTCGTCGAGAAGGTTCTCGCGCGGGGTGAAACCAAGCAGCGTGTGAAGCTGCGTGGCGGGATCGAACTCGATCTACGCGTCATTCCTGTCGAATCGTATGGCGCAGCGATGCAGTACTTCACCGGATCGAAGGAACACAACATCGTCATCCGGCGGCGTGCTCAGGAACGAGGACTCAAGCTCAACGAGTACGGCGTCTTTCGCGGTGAAGAGTACGTCGCGGGGCGAACCGAAGCGGACGTGTACGCGGCGGTTGGCCTGCCGTTCATTCCGCCCGAACTGCGGGAAAACCGGGGTGAGATCGAGCTGGCGGAACTGGGTTCGCTGCCGCAGTTGATCGAGTTGGCCGACATTCAGGGCGACCTGCACATGCACACGACCGCCACGGATGGAGCAGCCACAATTTTGGAAATGGCCGAGGCGGCGAAGGCGCGTGGGCTGAAATATATCGCCATCACCGATCACTCGAAGCGGGTCACGATGGCCAACGGACTCGACGCCACGCGGCTGCGGCAACACTGGCGCGACATCGACAAAGTGCGCGGCCAAATTTCTGGGATCGAGATTCTGTGCGGCATCGAATGCGATATTCTTGAAGACGCCACGATGGACCTCGACGACGATGTCCTCTCCGAAGCCGATTGGGTCATCGCCGTCCTGCACTACGGTTTGAAGCAGCCGCGCGAGCAAATCATGCAGCGACTTTTGAACGCGATCCGCAATCCCCACGTCGATGCGATCGGCCATCCGTCGGGACGGCTCATCGGCAGCCGCCCTTCCGCCGACATCGACTACACGACGTTTCTCAATGCCGCCGCAGAACACGGCGTCATGTTGGAGATCAACTCCTGCCCGTCCCGCCTTGACCTCGATGACATTCAAGCCGCCGCCGCCAAGTCACGCGGCATCCCCATCGTGATCGACACCGACTCGCACTCGATCAACGGCTTCGACGTGCTGACCTACGGCGTCGATCAGGCCCGCCGCGCGGGGCTGACAAAGCACGATGTCGCCAACGCGCTGCCGTGGGCGGAGTTCCACCAGCGGCTCAAGAGCCGGTGATGAGTCCCAACTCCCACTCGTTGCCCACGCGGTGAAACGAGGCGGCGTAGCCGCAGACAAAGTCGCCTTCATCGCTCCGCGTGAAGTTAGCCGAGCGCGAATCCAGTATCGATTGGCATCATAACGTCCACTCCCCATCGGCTTCCTTCACGCGGAGCGATGAAGGCTACTTTTTGAAGACGAAGATGCCCGCCGTACGACGGGATTTCGAGACCTAGTAGCACGAGGCATGCGGACTTTCATCCCATCACTTCTTCAGCGCCGCGACCGCCACCTTCTGCAGGTCACGACGGATGTCTGAGGCATCCGCGTTCGCGAGGCCGACTCGTTGGATCAGCAGGATCACGAACAGGTCTTGATGCGGATCGATCCAACCCTGAGTCCCGAACGCGCCGCCGTGTCCGAACGTTCCGGCCGACAGCATTTCGTGAACGCCCTCGGGTTTGCGAGTCACCGCGAAGCCGAACCCGAAGCCCATACCCTCGGTGAAGCCCGTCTTGAGGTCTCCCGTTTGGACCTTCGTCATTTCGGTGAGGCTCGGTTCCGAAATGATCTTCGTCGAGCCGACCGTGCCGCGATGCAGCAGCACGCGATAGAGCTTCGCGAGGTCGGCGGCTGTCGAGTAGAGACCGCCAGCGGGAATGGGATGCTTGGCGTTCTTCGTGGGGCCGAGCAACTGATACCCGATCGGAACCAGCTTCCCCTCTTTGCTGCCGTACAGTCCGGCCAGTCGCGTGAGTTGCTCGTCGGTCGGATAGAACGACGTGTCGGTCATGCCGAGCGGCTCGAAGATTCGCTTCGCGAGAAATGACTCGTAGGACTGGCCCGAGACGACTTCGATGACTCGCCCGAGCGTGTCGATCCCCGCGTTGCAGTAGGCCCACTTCGATCCCGGCTCAAACTCCAACGGTCGCTGTGAACTGACGCACACCGCCTCCGAGAGAGTCAATTGGCGTGAGAAGTACAGGTCGCTGATCCCGTCGGGGAACCCACCCGGCAGACCGGACGTGTGCGTCGCCAGATCGCGCAGCGTGATCGGACGCGAAGGCCGTTTGACGGTCGTCGTCTTGGCTTGTTCGTCGCGCGAGGCAATCAACATCTGCCCCTTGAACGCCGGAATGTGCTTCTCGACGAGATCGTCCATCGACAACTTGCCCTCTTCCGCGAGGATCATCAGCCCCATGGCGGTGATCGGTTTGGTCATCGACGCGATGCGAAAGAGCGCGTTCGGCGACATGGCTCGCTGTTCTTCCACGTTCATCTGACCGACGACCGCCTGATGCACAATCCCGTTCTTCGAGCCAACGACGGCGATGGCCCCCGCCACCGTGTGGTCGTCCACGTACTTCTGCATCGCCGCGTCGAGCTTTTTCAGTTGAGCCGCATCGAACTCGGCCGCAGCCGCAACAGAGAATGAAAGTGAGAAGGCGGCGAGTGCGGCTCGTGCCGTACAGGCGATTCGTCGAAGCAGAGGCATGAAAGAACCTTGTTGTTGGGAAAAGCATTGGGCCATCAACGTCAGTAGACGAGTCACTCCGTGACTGGAAATGTCGAGTCACGGAGTGACTCGTCTACGCAGGAGTCCGCCGCATCCGTCGGCGCACTCATTTTGAAAAAAGGGTGTGAGACAATTGTCTCACACCCTTCTGAAATCAAACTCTTTCTCGATCCATCACGATGCCATCAGCGATGCTGAGCCAAGTCCGTGGACTTGGCGTTCCCCGCCCAGTTCTTGGCGGGAGCAGGAGTCTTCGAGAGAGCCGGGGCTTTTGCTGGAGCAACAGGCTTCGTGCTGGCGACGACCGACTTTTGGAAGCCAACCGCAATCACTTGTCGCTCGCGCGGCGAGACGGCCTTCGACGTGATGCGACTGTCGAACGTCAGCGGTCGATTCGACCCTTCAATGGCGGTCCCCGTCGCGGCAGGCTTCCGCGCCGGGATCACCAAATCGGGATCCGGAGCGTTGATCGTGTCATTGGACGTTGAATCGCTCTTGCCAGCCTCGCCCTGATCGCTCGCAGGTTGATCGGTGTTGGGCTTCACTGGATTGAGCTTTTCCGTGTTGGGCTTGAACGTTTCGCGAGCGCCGGATGCGGCACCGTCTGTTCCAGTCCGTGCGGGAGGATTCGCGGGGTAAAGATCGTCAGCGGGGTCGCGCGTCGTTCCGTGGGCCGGATTGCGGACGTTGGGAGTCGTGAAGTTTTCATCATCGACGACCGTTCCACCGGCAGGGCGGCGGCGAGCCGGGACCGAATTCCCGCTACCCAAGCCGTCGTTTGGCTGAGTCCGCGTTCGTGGCGTGAATTTGTCGTCAGGGTCATAGGTCCGAGTACGATCCCGTGGCGGAAGGATGTTCAGTTGCTTTTCGATCGCCTCCAGCCGGCCTTCGATCCCGCTGGAATTAGTGCCGCGCGAGTGGTTGTTCGGATCGGCCACGGGGCTAAGGCCGTCGGTTGGGACCGAATTCGCGGTGCAGTTGCCTGATGCACAATTGCCGGAAGCGCAGCCACCACTCGAACAGTTGGAACCGCACGGCGAACATCCGCAGCTATCGTAAACCGAGGCGTAGTACGACGATTGCTGGCAACTGCTGCACCCGTTGGTCGCGTACCCCGTGGAGTAAGCGGCGGGCTGGTAGCTCGCGCCGGTGTATCCCGAATAGCCCGCGTAGTACGGCGTGTAATAGGAACGCTGCATGCTCCCGACAGGGCCGAAAACCGCATCGTAGGCCCACGGAATCACACCCGCCTCACTGGCCGAGGGACAACTTGTTCCGATGGCACACGCCAACACAAATGCAAACTTAGCAAGACGCAGCATTTTTCGATCTTCCTCAAAACTGAAGACACATCCACTCGGGTGACAGTCTCGCGCGTCTCTTCATCCCTGACGCCGACTGTCTGAAGAGCGGTATCCACCGCTGCAAATCACCAATTTGAACCAGCTTCTCCAGTCCGTTTGTACCGACGCCGAACAACCGCTGTCAACGAGGACCTCGACGTGACCGCGACAATTGTTTCTGCCTGATTCGACGATAGAATCGGCCCCTTCCCCTGTTCGCCGTTTGCGGACAGACACACTCTCTGACCGGTCTTGTGAATGCCTGAAACTACCTCGTTGGTTGCCCCGTCTCTCCGTCCCCTCGCCACCGAGCCTCACCGGGAAGAACTGATTCTGGTTCTCGATTTTGGTGGCCAAACGGCGCAGCTCATCGCGCGGCGGGTGCGAGATCAGAACGTCTTCTGCCAACTCGTCCGCCACGACTTGTCGCTCGACCGGATTCGCGAACTCAACCCCAAAGGACTGATTCTCTCGGGCGGCCCCGCGAGCGTTTACGACGCGAAGGCTCCCAAGGTGGACCCCGGTCTGTTTGAGTTGGGCCTCCCGATTCTGGGCATCTGCTACGGAATGCAGCTCACCTGCCAGACGCTCGGCGGGAGCGTGCAACCGGGGACCAAGCGTGAGTTCGGCCGGACGATTTGCCAAGTGACAGGGACCGATCCGCTGGTCGCGGGGCTTCCGCCGTCGATGACGGTTTGGATGAGTCACGGCGATCAGGTTCACGACGCCACTGGGCAGTTCGTGCAGTTGATGGGAACCTCGACGTGTCCGTTCGCAGCAGTCAAACACCGGACGAAGCCGATCTACGGACTTCAGTTTCATCCCGAAGTGACTCACACCGAACACGGCGGCGCGTTGCTCGCCAATTTCGTGAAGCAGGTCTGCGGTTGCCAAGGGACGTGGCGGATCAGCTCGCTCATCGAACGCGAAGTCACCGCCATTCGTGAGCGAGTCGGCAACAAACGCGTCATCTGCGGACTGTCGGGCGGCGTCGATTCGTCGGTCGTCGCAGCGATCCTCTACAAGGCGATCGGCTCGCAGTTGTCGTGCATCTTTGTGGACAACGGGCTACTGCGCAAGGGCGAGTCCGACAAGGTGCGCGACCGTTTTCAAAACCACTTCAAGACAGACCTGCACGTCGTCGATGCCAAGGATCGTTTTCTGGATGAACTGGCGGGCGTCACCGAGCCACAGCAAAAACGCAAGATCATTGGGCGCGTCTTCATTGAAGTCTTTCGCAAGGAAGCCGAGTCGATCCCCGACGCGCACTTCCTGGCTCAAGGGACGCTCTACCCGGACGTGATCGAATCGGGAGCCAACGTCGATGGACCGGCCGCGACGATCAAGGCGCATCACAATGTCGGCGGTCTGCCGGAAGAACTCGGCTTTGAATTGATCGAGCCGTTGCGAGACCTCTTCAAAGACGAAGTCCGACGCATGGGCCTCGAACTCGGGCTGACTGAGGAACTCGTTTGGCGGCACCCGTTCCCCGGTCCCGGCCTCGGCGTGAGATGCCTCGGAACCCTTTCCGCCGAGCGGTTGGAAAAGCTCCGTGACGCGGACACCATCGTGCTGGAAGAGCTTCGTCGCGCGGGCTTGTACCGCGCGATTCAGCAGGCGTTCGCGGTGCTGCTTCCAGTTCAAAGCGTCGGCGTGATGGGCGACGGTCGCACTTACGAAGAAGTCATCGCGGTGCGCGCCGTTCAGACCGACGACTTCATGACCGCCGACTGGTTCCCAATGCCGTACGAGGTACTGCAAGCGATCTCGACTCGCATCATCAACGAAGTGCGCGGCGTCAACCGCGTCGTCTACGACATCAGCTCAAAGCCACCCAGCACGATCGAGTGGGAGTGAACGGCCGTAGGATGGACGCCCTCGTCCGTCCGAGGTTGCGGTACAGCGAGCGGACGGACGAGGGCGTCCATCCTACGTAGACCGAAGTCCGTCGAAAAACGTAGGGTAAGCGTCTCGCTTGCCCTCTTTTCAACGGCGATCACGGGCAAGCGAGACGCTTACCCTACGTATTGCAACAAGCTGTTTGCTTGCCACTGCTTTTACAGCCCCAGCTCGCACCACGCTCGGCCGATAAACCGCAGCAAGTCCGACGCGATCATGCCCGGCTTGGAGAATTCCTCCGCAGCCAAATCGCCTGCTAGGCCATGCACATGCACGCCGAGTTGGGCCGCGTCGAACGGTGCCATTTCCTGCGCCAGCAACGCCGCGATCAGACCGGTCAACACATCGCCGGTCCCTCCCGTCGCCATACCACTGTTGCCGGTCGTGTTGATTGCCAGCCGGCCCCCGTCGGTGATGACCGTCTCGCGTCCCTTCAGCACGACGATGACGCGGTGCCGCCGAGCGAAGTCGATCGCGTGACGAGTGCGATCCTGCTGAACGGTCGCGATGTCGAGGCCCGTCAATCGAGAGAACTCACCGGGATGAGGCGTCAGCACGCGCGGCACGGCTCCCGCGGATCGAGTCAACAATTCCGGTGACTTGGCCAACAGGTTGAGAGCGTCAGCATCGACGACGAGCGGCAACAACAGGTTCGCGTAGAGTTCGCACACCACCATCCGCAATTCGGCCGACTGTCCCAACCCCGGCCCGATGGCAACGGAGGATTGCGAGGAAAGAGCATTGTTCAGCCGAGCCAGCGCGTCGAATCGAATGCGACCGTCACCGTCTTCGGGCAATGCCAGTGTCAGATAGGAAGGCTCGAAACCAGACACGATCGGAATGACCCCATCGGGCACGGCCGCTGTGACGAGTCCTGCTCCGCCTCGCAGCGCGGCCGTCGCGCACAGACATGCCGCACCCGCCATCCCACGACTCCCCGCCACGATCGTCACGCGACCGCAGCTTCCCTTGTGAGCGTCATCCGGGCGCAGTGGCATGGCGGGAAGAGTTGTCACCAAGTGGACGGACGATGCGTGAGTCATGGTGGACCTCATGATGGGTAATGAATGGAGTGTCGGGAGGCGTCGCGACACACCAACCCGAAGCGTGAGCGAGGACGCGCGGGTCTCGAACTGGAACTCCGGCTGTGCGTCCTCGCTCACGCTTCGGGTTGGTGTGGCCGTGTCACAGATCAATCCGCAGGGCGTGTTCCCAGCGGCGAAAACCGAGCTTCTCATAAAACGGGATCACATGTTCATCGCAGTCGAGAATCACCTTGTAACAACCCGCGTCGCGGCACACGGTCAGCAAATGTCCCACCAGAGCGCTGCCAATCCCGTGATGCTGGTACGCCGTGTGGACCGCGACATCTTCGATATGGCCCACGATCCCGCCGTTGTGAATGAACTTCGGTTCCATGAAGAGCGACGCCGTTCCCGCAACGCGATCATCCCGCAACGCGACATACGTCTTCAGGCGAGACCGCATGCGCCGTCGAAAGACATCCAGAGCTTGCTCATCCGTCAGTTCGGTCGGTTTGAGCGACCCCAATGCCACGAGGAACCCGCGCCGTAAATCAGTCGCGTCCATCAATCGGATCGTCGGCGGTGGAACTTCACTGGACATGATCGCCGAGTGTTGGCTGTCGCACTGGCCGAGTCAAGATGCCGCTTCACGATGTGCGAACTCGGCCGCCGTTCATTCCATCAGCCGGTGCTGCATTGCCCGCAACCCGCACGGTTTGCCTCGATCCCGGTGCCGAACTGTCCGGCAATTTGCCTCACGCCATTTCGTGAACTAGGTTTCGGAGGGTGAAATGAGGTGATTCAACACCAACCCGAAGCGTGAGCGAGGACGAGGGCGATTCGACGTTGGGAATCCCAACATCGTTGCTGCAGGTTCGTGATCGGACTGGAATCATTCACTAAAACCCAAGGAATCCCCGCCATGTTTGAATGGGTCTTCGATTACCAACTTTTCTATTACAAGTTCCTGATGAACTGGTGGAACACGCTCGGACCAGTCGGGTACACGTCCATTCTGACACTCGTCGGCGTGGGCGGATTCTGGGCGATGAGAAAGGGACCGAACAGCCCGCTGTGACGGGGATCACTGAGGGGGCATTTCAAAACCTGTTCTTGCCTCGAAAACTAGCCCGACGCGCAAGCGAGGGCTGGGCATTCGATGATGGTGAAGCCCTCGCTTGCGCGTCGGGCTAGTTTTGAAATGCCCTCTAAACAAAACACGCCCGATCCTTTCAGATCGGGCGTGAGTGTTGATGGTCGTCAAATCGTGCTGACGGTGATGCTGTGGCCGTCCACACGACCGCATCGGCCTGAGGGGATCACACCTTCGCCGCGCACTCGCGAACGTGCTTGAGGCACGCTTCGATATCGGGCAGCGGGTTCTTGGCGTTCTCTTCGTATTCGATGGCCAAGCAGTATTGGTAGTCCAGCCCCTTGAGAGCCTTCAGCAGCGCGACGACATTCAGGTCCCCTTCGCCCGCGATTTTGAACTGCTTCTCGCGCTTGCCGTCTTTCTCGATCGTCTTCACGTCCTTGAGATGACAGCCGAAGACGCGCTTGCCGAGTCGCTGCACGGCTTCCACCGGGTCTTCGTCGCTGCGCAAGAAGTGCCCCGTATCGACGCAGGCTCCGATCTTCGGATGCCGGTCTTTCACCGCGTTCTCGACCTGAGAGATCTTGCCATAATTCTTGTCTTCGGGTCCGTGGTTGTGGATCGCGATGGCGATGTCGTACTCGGCGACCAGCTTGTCCAGCAAATCGAATGTCGCCTTGCCCGGCTTCGGGTCGGCGCTCAGCGACTTGATCCCCATCGCCTTCGCGAACTCGAACTTCTCGCGCGCGGCGTTCTCGTTCTCGTCGAAGCCCAGCACACCGTAGGAGAACAGCGTCACCCCAAACTTGGCGAGCAGCGCCTTGTGGTCTTCAATCTGCTTGGGAACGACGGTCATCGGGACGTGAGCCGGATAGGCCTCCCAGTACTTCAGACCGAGTGCCTTCGTGTGCTCAAGTGCCTCTTCCGTCTGCTTGAACTCCCGCAACGAATAGCTTTGCAGCCCCAACTTCAACCCGAGATACGGATCCTTTGCATCGGCAGCCAGCCCGAGCGACGGCACCGCCAACGCCGCGACTCCCGCAGCCGTGGCCTTCAAAAAATCGCGACGATCAACAACAAACGACATGCGTGACTCCTGAGTGTGATTGAGGAACGAACCAAGCCAACCGGGCGAGAGAATACCCGTGCCTTGCAACCAGTGCGAACGACCGCAATCACGGCAGGGTGGCCCGGCTTGCTTCAAGCCGGGTGCGTCAGCACAAGAAACTTTGAGTTGACGTGCCGTGAAGTGGAACGCTCGAACTTGTTAAACGTTCGTTCTGAAGTTTCTTGTGCTACGCACCCAGCTTGAAGCAAGCTGGGCCACCCCGCGTTCCGGCCCCGACAACGCTCGCCGCCTGCGTGAGGCGAATTCGACTTATCCCGTTTCTCCCCTCGCGTCACCGTGTATGCCTGCCCGAAGATCGCGTAGGCGAACAACACTCGCATCAGACATTACGGCTTATATGGACCTGTCCCTTTTTCCGCCTCTTGACAACGGACCCGAAACCAAAACTGTGGCACCCGCACCCAACGACCGGTTCACCCAGCGCTCTCAGACGGAATCGTCATCCGTGAACCACAATTTGGGCATTCACCGGTTTTGCCAGCGAACTTTGCTGGCGCCTTGATTGACTTTGTGCAGCTTGGACAAGCAAATCGAATTGGCCGAGCCTCTTGAAAGACGACGCTTTCCGAGTTCTCTGAATTGGCTGACGTTGAAGCGGTTGCCTTTGGAGGCATTTGATTGGCGGCCTCGCCAGGTACATCGAGAGCCTCAATTGTGCCCAAAACTTCGTCCGTTACTTTTGGGATCGTGATAATGCGGTTTGCTTGGTGGTTGATTGTCTGCTCGAAAATGTTGCGTGCGACTCGGGCGTTGCCAAAGCTCTCATCACGCACGTTGAACAGTGTTTGGAAAAGAAGTTGAGCTTTCGTTCGCGCCTTCGGAGTCAGCTTGAACCCGGAATTCTTGCAGAACAATTCGTAGATGCTCAGAAGTTGTTCCGGCTCGTAGTCGGCGAAATGCAAATACTTGTTGAATCGACTTCGCAATCCCGGATTGGATGAAATGAAACCCGCCATCTTGTCGGGGTAACCAGCAACCACGACGATC
The DNA here is from genome assembly GCA_043721755.1 of Schlesneria sp. GTDB lineage: Bacteria > Planctomycetota > Planctomycetia > Planctomycetales > Planctomycetaceae > Schlesneria. Next base: position 8,697 of record JAYSQC010000430.1, on the reverse strand, counting down.
AGTTCATCCCGATGGTCCTCCATCAATTTGAGCAACATATCGATGGCTTCTTAGCCATAATCCTGCCCTGAACCCGCCAGCGTGTATGCTTCATCAATGAACAAGACTCCGCCAATTGCCGACTCGACGATCTCTCTCACTTTGAGCGCGGTCTGGCCAACATATCCCGCAACCATGCCCGAGCGATCCGTTTCGATGAGATGGCCACGTTTCAAGATCCCCAAAGCGTGGTAGATCTGCGCAATCAACCGCGCGACGGTGGTCTTGCCCGTGCCGGGATTGCCATAGAACACGAGATGCCGTGAGACTGCGGTGGCGGCCATTCCACTGGTCTTTCGCATCTGTTGGACTCTCAAGAAATTGACCAACTGTGTGACATCGTTCTTCACAGAGTCCAAGCCAATCAGGCCATTTAGCACATTCAACAAATCGTCAAGTGAGTGACCTTTCTCGTCTTGGTGCGGGCGGCCGCCACCACTTGAGTCGTCGTGGCGATTGTCGAAGGAGACGGCACTGTCACCTGCGGACGGGTAGAGCAACTCTTTCAAGGTAGACAGGAATTGTTCTTCTTTTGCAGTAACCTTGCCGTCCACCTTTGCGAGTGCATTTGCGAAACGAAAATACATCGCCTTAGCCTTACTCGCATGGTCAGTGCCATTCTCATCGTCGAATTTCCGAAGATATAAAACGGCAAGTGGAACACGCACTTTGTCAAACAATTCGGGATAGCGACGGATGGTTTTTTCGTAGAGATCTCGTAAACCTCTGTTTGAAACGGTGCCGTGTTCTTCTTCCCCTTCAGTGGTGAATAATTCTTGCACATCCTGAATTAGTGCCGACTCTTCTTCGGAAACGTCTCCATCGGCATTTGCTAGTTCAAGTCCGAGTCCAAAGAATCCCAGTTTAATAACATTCATACCGTCTACATCATCATCTCCTGGCTTCCAGTCTGCCCAGACCACTTCTTCGATTGCAGGAACGAACTCTATCGCTGCCTCCATCAAATTGCGGCAAAGTGATCGACTCTCGGGATGATAAGGCACAGGCGAATCTCCAATTGCAAGGGCTGACCGAATTGCATCCTTGACGACATTTTTCGCGTGTCCCATGAAACGCTGCTTCTCTCGGCCGCCGCCAAACAGAATGATGGTCGGGATGCTGCTAATCCGCCATTCGCTAGCCGTTTCAGGGTTTTCGTCGGTGTCCAACTCGCCGACGAGAATCCCTTCACCATATTCGGAAGCACGATCCCTAGTGATTGCTGCGAGTCCTTGGGATTCACGACACCAAGGAGCCCAGAAATGCACGAGAACGGGATTGGGGAAGCGCAGTACTTTGGTTTCGAAGTTTGCGTCTGTGAATTCCACTACATCATCCGACATACGGCGTCTCCAGTACACAAACAGTCACGTCAGCCCGGTTCTACCGGGCTGTTGATACCACGAAGAATGGCCGGTGTAACCGGGCGGGGTGGCCCGGCTTGATCCGTGAGTCCAGTGAGGAGTCCCACTGCTTGTCGGCTTTGAGACAAGCAGTGCTGATCGCGAGTTGGCTGGCCGCTCACACTGCTTCTCCGAGGACTGCGAAGCAGTGGCACTTCTTGTGGGACTTACAAATCAAACCGGACTACCCCGCCTGAGTGACCCAACAGGCTGCTAATTTTTCAACCCGAACGTTGTCAGAAGTGCCTCGTGGGCCTTGGCTGCATCCTTGGGGGCGACCACGACGCTGATGCGGATTTCGCTCGTGTTGACCATCTGGACGTTGACGCCCGCGTCGGCCAAGGCTCGGAACATTTTCTCGCCGACGCCGGTGTGGCTGCGCAGGCCGATCCCCATGACGGAGAGCATGGCCATGTCTTTTTCGTAGCTCACCTGGGTGCCGGGCCAGCGTTCGGTCAGTTCTCGGAGGAGGAGCAAGCAGCTTTCCAGGTCGCCGCGCGGGACGGTGAAGCTGAGGTCCGCTTGTTGGCCTTGGCTGATGTTCTGGACGATCAGATCGACCATCACGCCCCCTTCGGCCACGGCGGCGAAGACCTCCGCCGCGACGCCCGGATGATCGGCGACGTGTCGCACGGTCACGCGAGACTGCTCGGTATCGAGCTGCACTTCGCTGACGACGATGTCTTCCATGCTCGCCAAGCGTGAGACGACATCGCGTTCGAGTTCATCGCGCGAGACATCGCTCGCCGCGTGATCGTTCTCTTGGCGATAGCCGATGCTCGGCGGCGCGGCGAACTCTTGGTCGAGGTTAAAGCCTTCGTGAACGGCCAGCAGTGCGGCTTCCTTTTGGTCGCGATCGACCAGCACCGAGATCTTGATCTCGCTGGTTGTGATCATCTGGATGTTGATGCCGCGATCCGAGAGGGACTTGAACATCTGGGCCGCCACGCCGGTGTGAGTCCTCATCCCCGCACCGACTACGGAAATCTTGGCGACGTTGGTCCCGTGATGGACCTCGCCCGCACCCAGTGACAGGACCGCTTGTTGAGCCGCCGTGAGGGCCTCGGCCAAATCGTCCTGCGGCACGGTGAACGAGACCTCGGCGACCGCCCCTTCCGCCACGTCTTGGATCACCATGTCGATCGGAATTTTCCGTTCGGCCATCTTGCTGAACAGCGCCGCCAGTACACCGGGTCGATCGGGCAGTTTTCGTAGCGCGACGATCGCTTCGCTTTTGACCAAGGCCACGCCCGAGACCATCGGGACGTTTTCGTCCTCTTGTAGCGGCGCGATGAGTGTTCCTTCGCCGGTCGTGTACGCGGGACGAATGAGCAGCTTGACGCGGTACTTCTTCGCGAACTCAATCGACCGCGAGTGCATCTTGCCGCCACCGAGACTCGTCAGTTCCAGCATCTCGTCGTAGGAGATGCGGTTCATTTTGCGAGCCGCCTTCACCAGCCGAGGGTCGGTCGTGTAGATGCCGTCCACGTCGGTGTAGATTTCGCAGACATCGGCTTGCAGGACGGCAGCCAATGCGGTCGCGGTCGTGTCGCTCCCGCCGCGACCGAGCGTCGTGATGTTGAAGTCGTCGTCGATTCCTTGGAAACCGGCAGCCACGACGATCTTGCCTTCATCGAGCGCCTTCCGAATCCGGTCGGTCTTGATGCGGCGGATGCGGGCCTTCGTGTAGGTCGAATCCGTCAGGATTCCGATCTGATAGCCAGTCAGACTGATCGCCGGTTCGCCCAGCGCCTGCACGGCCATCGCCACGAGAGCCACCGATTCCTGCTCACCCGTGGCGAGGAGCATGTCCATCTCGCGCGGTGGAGGATGATCGCCGATCTGTCTGGCCAGTGCGATCAGTTCGTCGGTCTTATCGCCGCGCGCGCTGATGACCATCACCACTTGATTGCCCGCTCGCTTGGCGTCCACCGCCCGCTGAGCCGCCGCCATAATCCGTCGAGCATCCGCCACACTCGACCCACCAAACTTCTGCACGATCAACGCCACGTTGCCAATCCTCACTGAGGTTGCCGGCCATAAAAAAGGCCGTCCGCCAAGAAAGACCTGCCTACCGCAGAGCCGCTCCCTTAGCGGCGGGCACACGATAGCAGCGGACGGCGTGGTTGTCAGTTCGCCGGGTTGTGCGGATCGCGAGGACGCATTTCAAAACCTGTTTTTGCCTCGAAAAACTAGCCCGACGCGCGAGCGAGGGCTGGACAGTCGATGACGGCGAAGCCCTCGCTGGCGCGTTTTGAAGTTGCGCTATTTTGGTTTTCCACCCCAACGGGGCAGCCCCAAGTCAACCCAGGGCAAGCGACCAACGGGAGCGCCGCCCTGGGTTCAAAACGACACCGAATTTGAAGTCCCGAAGGGGCGGCCCTAATTGGTTGGCAAGAATAGTGCCGCCCTTTCAGGGCTTGAGATTCACCGTAACCGCCCACCTAGGGCGTTGCCCTGGGCTGACATAGCACCGCCCCTTTGGGGCTGAAATCCCCAAAGGGGCAACTTCAAAACGCGCAAGCGAGGGCTGCACAGTCGATGACGGCGAAGCCCTCGCTTGCGCGTCGGGCTAGTTTTGAAATGGGCATTCACAAAAAAAAGCCGTCGCACGGACAAGGCATCCGTGCGGCGGCTGAAAATTACATTGACGAAACTCTGGCTCGACCCCGGTCAGTTATCGAGGAACAGTCGCTTGAAGGCACGAGACACGTTTTGCACCGTCGATTCGTTGCCCAAGCGTTCCTGTTTCAGCCACTTCAGCGGGAACTCGTCGGGGACGCGTTCGCTGCTGATGCGGTAAGTATCTTCCCAGACCATGATTCCCAGCAGGCACTCTTCGACGAGCGTGTCTTCATCTTTCAATTCCTCAAAGCCCTTCTTGTGCAAGACGGCGTCCATCGTCGTCATGCCGGAGAGGGCCGAGGCGCGGGCCTTCTCTAATTCCTGCTTGCGGTAGAACTGATTGGCTTCGTACAGATCGCGGTGCGCTTCCGAGGTCTCACGATCCGCTTCGGCATTGCCGCGCATACGCCAGTAATAGTAGTTGACCATCCGGCGGTAGGACTCGACGGCACGGGTCAGTTTCACGGCATCGTCGGGAGACTTCACGAACGCCTTGATGTCTTCGCGATTCATTTCCAATTGGATATCGAACAGCTCGTCGCCGATCGAAACGCGGAAGACTTCCTTGCCGTATTTTTGCGTCCAATCATTGAGCGCCAGTTGCCACGCTTCGCGCGTCTCTTCACCGAACTTGCCGTCCTTTTGCAGCACCGCGGCGTAATCGAACTGGCAGCGAGCGGGCAGCGAACGGAACAGACTGCGATCCAAGATGTGCTGCGGGCGAGTCTCTTCTTTAATACAGGCCAACTCCGCAGCCGCCTTCGCCGCCAGATAACTGTCGAGATCGTCGGGATTGAACTCGGGATCGACACTGCCATTGAACTTCGGATCCGGATCGTTCCGGAAGAACTTGCGGTAGTCTTTTGACTCGTCCGCGATCCCGATCTTCTTTTGCAGGACGTTGGCCACATGATATTGCAGGTGCGTCGATTTCCGGTTGCGCTCGACCCCGCGCTTCAGGAACTTGCCACCGGCCTTCACCCAGTAGTAACGGTCGGGAACGGCATCCCATTCGGCCGACGTGTTGAATGCCAAGTTCCAGCCGTTGAACTCCCACACTTTTTCAAAGTGAGGTTGCAGGCGAACGATCGACTCGGTGACCGCCTGCATTTCGGCCCAGCGTTTCATGTCCTTCTGCTTGTCGAGATCGACCCAGAGCAGATTGACCGCGACGCCGCGCATGCCGAGCAGCACCAAGTTCATCGCGGCGCTGGACGGATCGACATCGCCGAGGTCGCTTTCGCCCAACTCATATTGCGAGCGAAGCTGAGCCAGCTTGCCACCCGAACCCGCTTTGCCGTCGGACGGCAGGCCCAACCAGATGATGGGGATCAGGAGAAACACGATCCCGCCGAGATACGTCAGCTTGCGAGATTGAGCGGTGGTCATGTTGTTCATTTGGACTCCAATTCACGAATCCGTAGTGCGAAGTACCCCAACAGCACGCACGGAACCAAGTAGCCCAGCGTCACCAAGATGCTCGGAACCACGGAAGCGTCCCAGGGGACATCGAACCCGTTCGAGACGTAATCAGACATGTTGAAGTACTGCAACCGAGGGATGACCTGCTTGCAGAGCCACAGGAAGTTGGTGAGACCCGCGTCGAAGAACCTCATGCCAACGAACGCGGGGTTGTCCGGCAGGTCGGTCGTCGGGTTCATGTGAGTAATGATGCGGTAGATCGACTCCAGAAAGCCGCCTCCCTTGAACTTGCCGAAGACGAGCTCGTCCATGAATTTGTGCGAGTCTTCACCGCCGAGCATCAACAGGCAGGAGGTGAGTACTGCCGCGATCGGCCCCTTGAGAAACGTACTCGCGGTCACACTCATGATCGTGACGAGGATCAGCAGCAGCTCGATACCTAGGATCGCCTTCGCGTAGCCGACATAGAACGGTTGGTCGGGCTTGCGGACAAACAAGTCCGGGCGGGCCATTCCAAGATACTGCTCGCGGTCGATACAGGAGACTTCCACGATGAGCGAGCCATCCTTCATCACAAAGTCATCGATCAGATCGTACGTCTTCTCGTCACCTTCACGACCGAGCTTGCGATTGATCTTGTCGGTCACGCCGCGGAACTCGTTGACCTGTCGCGCATCGGTGGTGAATGTCAAAGGCTGGTTCGGAGCGATCGGCTTTTCGGGATTGATGAACTTGAAGTCGAACAGCAATTGCCGCTTCATGTCCCCCTTGTAGCTACGGAATGCGGTGAACTGATTCTCAAGGTGCAGATTGCCTTCCGCATCGAGTGCCGAAGCATCAATGTTCTTAAACATCCAAACGGCCCGTGCGGCGGTGGCCCCTTCGATGTACGAGCGGAACTCCCACAAGTCGCCGGTATTGATCCCTTTGGCGGCTGGAACTCCCGCCCGATCAAGGAATGTCAGCGATCCGTAAACGGGGACGCGACAGGAGAGCAGCCCTTGATCCTTCGCTGTCTTGGGAATCTGCCGGACGATCCAGACGTAGCCCACGGACGACATCACGAGCAACACGAGCGTGCCAATCAGACTGAAGCCGATCACACGGCCCAGCACGATCTCCAATCGACGAGCAGGCTTCGTGACGACGGTGTGCAGCGATCGCAAGCGGATGTCTTCCGGGATGCCGAAGCAACTCAACACCAGCACGACGGGCAACACCAGCCAACTGATCGCTCTCAACACGAAGCTGATGTAAACCTTGACTTGATCGTTGGTGATTTCCTTCGAGTCGCCCATGAACCAGCCCGCGAACATGAACAGCAACGCGAACACGACAAACACCGCGAGGGCTTTGCGGCGATAGGCTTCAAGGAACGTCAGCTTCGCCAAGGCACCGATTCTGCGGGGTGAGAGACTGAGGACATCGGAGATGCAGCCTGACAGTTCGCGGAAGAACAGCTTGCCGCCGGCACCGCGATGGGTCACGAAGACGCTCACGGCCGAGACGGAAAGCACGAGCAGTGCCAAGCCGCCCGCGATAATGAACCAGACCGGAATCGCCCCTAGGGCAATGGCTCCGTTGGGATGCTTTTGGAACCAGATCAGCAGTGGTTGCGGGTCAAATGACATGGCGGAGGAAAGCCCTCGAAAACGTTGACGGAGAAAACGGATTGTAGGATGGGCACCCCTGCCCGTCCGGCTTTGGTGCGGAAGAGCGGACGGGCAGGAGTGCCCATCCTACGGAGTTGTTCTGCGACGGGAGATTACGCTCCCGATTTGCCCTCTTGCACGAGTCGATGGCCGGGGCGTTCGCGGCTTTCCTGCACGGTCTTCAGGAACAGGTCTTCAAGGTTCGCGGTCGGTTGATCGACCTTCAGAACTTTCGCACCGTGCTTTTTAATGACCGCTTCGATGTCCTTGATCGCCTCGGGACTCAGCTTGGAACTGAGGATTTGCGTCTCGTCCTGAGCCTTGAGTAGTTCATCGACGCGGCCCATGACCTTCAGTTCGCCACCGTAAAGAATCGCGATTCGGTCGCACACATCCTGCACGTCGGCCAAGAGGTGGCTGCACATCAGCACGGTCTTCCCCTGCTTCTTCAGATCGAGAATCAGGTCTTTCATGTCGCGATTACCGAGCGGATCGAGACCGCTGGTCGGTTCGTCGAGCATCACCAGATCGGGGTCGTTGATGAGTGCCTGCGCCACGCCGATGCGGCGGGCCATCCCTTTCGAGTACTCCTTCAACTGGCGGCGACGCGCCTGCGGGGCGAGCTTCACCATGTCGAGCAGCTTCTCGGCCCGTTCTTTCCGCACGTTGGCGGGCATCTTGAAGAGTCGTCCGTAAAAATCGAGCGTCTCGTGAGCGTTCAAGAATCGGTACAGATACGACTCTTCGGGGAGGTATCCGATCCGTTCATTCTTGCTCACGTCAGCGGCGGGCTTGCCGAGGATTGTGATCTCACCTTCGGTCGGGAAGAGCAGTCCGAGCAGCAATTTGAGAGTCGTGGTCTTGCCCGACCCGTTCGGGCCGAGCAACCCGAACACCTCTCCCTTTTTAATGTCCAAACTCAGAGCATTGAGTGCTCGAACTTTGGGGCGACCCCAAAAGTCGCGATAGACCTTGCTGAGATTGCGAACTTCAATGACGGACTCGTTGGATTGGCCGGGCTGGCTCATGCAGATTCCCGTTCTCGACAGATGACTCGGAAAATTCAAACAAGACGTGTCCGGCAGAAGTCAAAGTAGTAGGCACATTCCATGTGCCGTTCACCGAATTCCTCGGTGAATCACGGTCTCGCGGGCGGCACACGGAGTGTGCCTGCGACTTTTGTCGGACACGTCAAACAAACACAATCTCGACGAGCGCAGGCCCGCCGAGCAAACTTCAAAACAGAGGGGCCGCAACGACAAACAGGCTGTGGCGGCGAGTGTACGGCGGAAGTGGAACGGATGTTGGGAGTTGGCGGCTGCGAGCCGAAAAAAAACGTCTCCAAGGCCGTCTCCGGCGTCAATCTCCCGCCGACCGGAGCTTCCGGACTCGGCAAACCGGCGACATCCTAATACCAATCCCCTGATTTAGGCCTCGCGCGGCCAAGAATGAGGCCCTTGCCTCGTTTAACCGCGTGGGCAACGCCCCGCGCGTCGAGCGATGTGGAACGCTGTTTTGCCATCGACGCGCGGGGCGTTGCCCACGCGGTTAAACGA
>JAYSQC010000429.1:0-1680 GCA_043721755.1 Schlesneria sp. | reverse complement strand
CAAAGTAGCAGGCACATTCCATGTGCCGTCCGCAATTTGCAGGTTACGGCACATGGAATGTGCCTACTACTTTCCCAAGTAAGAGCCAGGGGGCTGACGCCGCCCCGCTCAGATGTCTCATCACAGAAGGACAGGCCATGTGGAATGCACTCGACACACTCTCGCGGCGGCGGCTCGTGCAGTTTGGGGCGAGCGGGTATCTCGGTCTCAACTTGGGCGGCGTTTGGCGGGCGGAGGCAGCCAGCGGCGCGAGTGAGCCATTGTCGGGATCGCTCCAGCCGTTGAAGTCGTGCATCCTCATCTTCTATTACGGCGGGCCGAGTCATCTCGACACGTATGACCTCAAGCCGCACGCTCCCTCCGAAGTGCGGGGCGAGTTCCAGCCGATCAGCACGACCGTGTCGGGTCTGCACATCTGCGAGCATCTGCCGAAAATGAGTCAGCAGATGCACCGCGTCGCGCTCGTCCGCAGTGTGACTCATCAAGCGCGGCTGCACGATTCGGCGTCGATTCAGGCGCTGACCGGCCGGCCGCTCGAAGGACCGGATCGCGAACTGTTCGCTCCTCAACCGCAGACCTATCCGAGTTACGGCAGCGCCGTCTCATACCTGCGGCAGCAACTCGAACAGCAGCAGATCGAAGTCCCGTTCGCGTCGCTGCCGTTTCCATTTCGCAATGTTCACCCAGTTCCCTGCCAAGGGGCGGGGCTGGTCGGTTCGAGATTCGATCCGCTCTGCATCGAAGTCGATCCCGACAAGCAGCAGTATCAAGTCGAGATGCTTCGTCGGCCCGAGGGCTTGAGTGCGGGACGGCAACTCGACCGGAAGACGCTGCTCGCATCGCTCGATCGGACCTTGGAACAGAAGCTGGAACGAAGGCTCGCGGCGGGAGACTCACTCCGCGCGTTCTATGACAAGGCGTACCGGTTGCTCGACTCGGAGCGGATGCGTCAGGCACTCGACATCGCGCAGGAACCGACCGCCGTGCGCGAACGCTACGGGTTCGGAACAGTCGATCCCGCGACGGCCAATCAGGGGGGAGCCGAGCACGGCTACGCGCGAGCCATGCGCGGCCAAAACGTGTTGCTCGCCCGGCGGCTGGTCGAAGCGGGCGTGCCGTTCGTCAACGTCTATGACTTCAAGCAGCAGGGTCAGAACTGGGACGCGCACGCACAAGGAGCGAACCAGCACAAGAACTTTTTGTTGCCTCAAGCCGATGCCGCACTGGCCGCGCTGCTGGATGACCTGGCCGAACGGGGACTGCTCGACACCACGCTCGTCGTCGCGATGGGCGAGTTCGGTCGGACACCGACGATCAACGCCACCGCAGGCCGCGATCACTGGCCCGACTGCTACACCGTCCTCTTCGCGGGCGGCGGCGTTCGCGGTGGCCATGTTCACGGCGCGAGCGACCGCCTCGGCGCGTACCCGGCCACCGATCCCGTCACACCCGGCGACTTGGCCGCGACGATCTATTGGCGCTTCGGTTTCAACCCCGCGTCTGAAGTCCACGACCCATTCGGTCGCCCACACAGGTTGTCAGACGGTGAACCCCTTCGCAGCCTCTTCAGCGTGTAAAAAGTGGCTCTCCGCCATTCCTGTTGAAAGTTGTACGACGTGAGCGGCAAGGCGCTAGCCGCCGGTGATTTCCTGCATGACCGGCGGCTAGCGCCTTGCCGCT
>JAYSQC010000428.1:0-2785 GCA_043721755.1 Schlesneria sp. | reverse complement strand
AGCAGCCTGTTGAAAATCGTAGGATGGACGCCCTCGTCCGTCCGTTTTCAACTAGAAATCGCTCGGACGAGGGCGTCCAAGTTACGTTCTTCAACAGGCTGTTAGCTCTGTTAGCCGGACTTCTCACTTGAGGATCGGCCTCCGCAGAGAAGTCCGGCTTTTGGAAAAGCCGGACTTCAACAGCCCCCACCGACTCACCCCTCCATCATCCCTTTGAACGTGCCGCCCTCTTCAAACTGGGCGAGGTTCTCACGGAACATCGTGGCGAGTTTATTCGCGGCGAGATCGTAGGCGGCGGGATCGGGCCACGTTTGGCGCGGGTTCAGAATCTCCGTCGGCACGCCGGGGCAACTCGTCACAACGTGCAAGCCGAAGATCGGGTCGGTCTGCGTCGGGATGTCCTTGAGTTGTCCCGCATGAATCGCGTCGATGATGGCACGCGTGTAGGCGAGCTTCATGCGCGAGCCAACTCCATACGCGCCGCCGCTCCAGCCGGTGTTGACCAGCCAGACGTGGGCGTGGTGAGTCCGAATTCGCTCGGCCAGCAGGTCGGCATACTTGCGCGGATGCCAGACGAGGAACGGGCCGCCGAAGCACGGGCTGAACGTCGCTTGAGGCTCCTTCACTCCCATCTCAGTCCCCGCGACTTTGGCCGTGTAGCCGTTGATGAAGTAATCCATCGCTTGCTCGGGGGTGAGGCGGCTGACGGGCGGCAGGACTCCAAAAGCATCGCACGTCAGGAAGATGACATCGGTCGGATGGCCGGCCACACACGGGATGCGGGCGTTGGTGACATATTCGATCGGGTACGCGCCACGCGTGTTTTGCGAGATCGTCCCGTTGTTGAAATCGACATGGTGATGCGCGTCGTCGTAGACGACGTTCTCCAGCACCGCTCCAAATTTAAGAGCTTGGAATATCTCCGGCTCGGACTCGCGCGAGAGATAGATCGCCTTCGCGTAGCAGCCCCCTTCGATGTTGAAGACCCCCTCGCTCGACCAACCGTGTTCGTCGTCGCCGATTAGGGCTCGCTTTGGGTCCGCAGAGAGGGTCGTTTTTCCCGTCCCCGACAGTCCGAACAGCACCGACGACTGCCCTGTCACGCGATCGGCCGTCGCCGAGCAGTGCATCGACAGCACGCCCCGCTTGGGCATCAGGTAGTTCATGATCGTGAAGATGCCCTTCTTCATCTCACCGGCGTACTCGGTGCCGAGGATCACGACCTCGCCGCTTTCAAAGCTGACATCGACGCTCGTGGTGGAAGTCATGCCGGTCGTAAACCGGTTCGCGGGGAAGCGGCCCGCGTTGTAGATCACGAAGTCGGGTTCGCCAAAGTCGGCCAATTGCGCGTCGGTGGGACGGATGAGCATCTGGTGCATGAACAACGCGTGATAGGGGCGTGAGCAAATGACGCGCACCTTGATCTGGTACTGCGGATCCCATCCGGCAAACGCATCGACGACATACAGCCGGTCGCGCGTGTTGAGATAGTCTTTGGCCCGCTCGCGATTGATGGCGAAGGTGAGTTCATCCAATGGAAAATTGACCGGTCCCCACCAAATGTCTTCCTCCGAAGCGGCATGTTTGACGAGCCGCTTGTCCTGCGGAGACCGCCCCGTTTTCTCTCCCGAATAGGCGATGAGTGCCCCGGTGTCGGAGATCGTCGTCCCCGGCTCAAAGCGAATCGCCTCTTCGTACAGCCGCGCGGGATCGGCGTTCCGCAACACCTGCTCCACGGTGATGCCGTGTGAGGACAGGTTGAAGCGATTGGCAGCTTCGACACTGGTAGAGAAAGTGTGTTCCGCGTTTGGCATGAAATGCTCCTACGACGGCATGGCCGTGATCTGAAATATGGCTGAAGGAATCCGTCGTTTCACCGCGTGGGCAACGCCCCGCGCGTCGATGGGCGAGACCGCATTCAACGTCGCGCGTCGCGCGGGGCGTTGCCCACGCGGTTAAACGAGCTGGTCCACTCCGGCACGGTTGTTCAATCACTTCGCCACTCCCTCGCCCAAGCGTTCCGCGTATTCGGCGGGGATGTCGGCGGAGCAGAGTTTTCCATCAGACGGAATGAGGCAATAGGCCGTCTTCATCTCACCCGTGGCGAGGACGGTCTCACCCAAGCAAAATTCATACGAGGTCGTGAGCGATCGCGATGTCCGGCGGAGAACGGTGACGCGGACCTCGATCTCATCGTCGTAGCGCGCGGGTGAGCGGAACGAGCAGCTTGCCGCCACGCGCGGCCAGCCGAAAACGGTCCCGTCCGGCAGCGTCCCGTGAATCTTCAGCCCGAGCGAGCGGAACCACTCGTGCTCGGCCTGCTCCATGTAACGGTAGAAGTTGGCGAAGTGAACGATCCCCGCGAGATCGGTCTCGCAGAACTCAACACGGCGGCGGGTGATGAAGGTGGTGGTCATGGCGGACGACTATAAAGTGAGCGGCTGGAAATTGAAGTCTCGGCACTTTTTGATGAGGGGGCATCCGGAGGGGATGCCAGCGGCTTTCGCAGTCAGTTTTGTCGTTTCAGCCCGGAGGGCGGCAGCAGGTAGCCCACGGCGCGAGCCGTGGGTTGAGCGCGCAAGGGGCGATGCCAGCCCGGAGGGCGACACGTCGATGGTTGATCGAAGATTGAAGTGTCGCCCACTAGTGGTCTGCCAACTTCATCTTGTTAGGTAATGGCTTTTGAGGGAGGACTTGGGGTTGCAGTCCCAATCTTCATCAGGAGCGAGGTCATGGGCACGGATGCCAAGTCTGTGGTGCGGTTGTCGATTTCGGAGCGGGTGCA
>JAYSQC010000427.1:0-5870 GCA_043721755.1 Schlesneria sp. | reverse complement strand
GATCCCGAAAGCCATCAGCGTTTTGGAGTCCGCACTTGATGGCAAGGATGCCTTGGCGACAGCACACGAGCTTCTACGAATGACGGGGCTTCATCGGCTAGCTGCTCCAGCGAAGAAGCCGCACGATGCCGAAGAGATTCTGAGCGATCTAGTTCGGCGGAGAATTGACGACGTTGAGCAGGAACGCGAACACTACGAGGAGGAGACTCCGGCTCGCCACCTGCCACCGAATCGAGAGCGAGACATGGCCTCTGCATTTGCAGCACTGACGCATGTCAGACTGAACATTCGCGAGGCGATTTCGGAGGAATGAGCTTTTCTGGTCTACAAGTCGCAAACTCGCCTTTGTCGCGAGGCGGACTGCCGGTAGCTTGTTGGGAACGGGTGTCGTGACACGGTGGCAGAGTCGTTTCGACGAGTCCCAAATCGTCGTGATGAATCCGCTCGCCGAGCATTAAATGCTCGCCTACATGAACGAGAACGCCACCGTCCCGTGGGGCTTTGAAGCAGCAACGAAGTGGCTGTTCAGACGCAACGATCCTCTTCACGGCGAATTGGCAGAATCGACGTTCATCACGTCCGAGTTGGTTGCGCACAACTGGTCCGAAGCGGTCGAAAGAACAAAAGTCTTTCTTTTCCAAGCCAGACGAGAATAGCACCGATTTCAAGTTCGCGATCGTCGGCCGGGCGGCGCGGCTTGGTTTTGATCCGGAGCTACCAAAGCTCACCACGGAGTGGACCTCTGCCGTCAACAAGACGCTACTCGACAGCGAGGTACGCCACCCCAAGAAATAACGTGAACGGCTGCACGCTGTACATGGTGGCGTGGCATATCATGTATCAGGCGACGGGAGTCCCGAACAAAATGATGGCGGCCCTCGGTGAGTTGCACGACACGCTGTTCATGACAACTGATATTCCGGGCGGTGAACTCGGTGAGTCCTAGCTAGTTCGACTTCGGAGGATTCTTCTTGCTGGCCAAGTAGGCCGCACGTTGCTGGCGGACGACCGCGTTGTCGATGCGGACGAGGATCGCAATGCTTCCGGGCTTGGGGCCGTAGATTGCTTGGCCCGCTGCTTCCAAGTATTCAATTCCGCCCATGCTTTCAACTTGCCATGTTCCATCCAGCGTGATTTTCGTGGCACGTCCGTTGGAGGGTTCCTTCATGCCCTTCGTCGTGGGCACCTTGACGATCGGGTTCCACGGGACGGACATCTTCGGTGCTGAGACACGTATGGAGTTGTCGTCAATCACAGAGAGGACTGACAATTCCGGCATTCGGCCAATATCGCCCTTGCGCAGCTTCGTGGGCAGCCAGATTCATCTTTTCCAACTCAATCTCGGCCTTGATCTTGGTCTTGCCTTGCGGTGACGAACGGGCGAAGGAAGCGTTCAACTCGCGAGTCCTGTAGCCGGATTGCCGCGTCAGGTCCAGCTTGTTGTCATCGGCATTCTTGAAGTAATGCTCGAAACTCGGAGACAACGGGGCGTTCGCAGCCTCGCTCTCTTTGGTCTCCACCTTCGTCGTCTCGGCCTTTGCAGGCACGGCGGCATCTTGTCCAGCCACAATCAACATCAGGGCGGTAATCGCGTTCATCGTTCTGCTCCTTCAATTCGGGGTGATCGGTAAATCAGACTCTGGTGGCGGATACGGAATATTGCAACGAAAAGGTGACGCAAAATCCAGCGAGCGGTCACGAAAGCGCAGAAAAGGTTTGCGGGCGTGTTTTCGGCGGCGCTCCGGCAATTCGACTCGTTTATAGCGGGAACGGGCTATAAACCAGCAGTGACTGAACACCTTCGGGCGTTCCATTGAAAGTTTGTTCTCGGCGAAAATCGGTACGATGGCAACATCGGGTGTGATGAGTTGTTGCAACGGCTCATCGCTGAAATCGGCTCGGCGAGTGTGTGCGGTTTCCTACGTCCCGCCCACTCGCCGAGCGGCCCGTTTCTCTCAAGACGTAGGAGTCATGGCATGTTCGTTGAGGCAGCACAGATAGTCGTGGAAACCGAGGGACAATTCGTCGATGTTACTCCACGTCCCGCTGATGCTTTGAGACCGTTGGTAGAAGCGGCTGAACGCTTGGCGACAGCAATCATCGCCTCTCGTTTTGTGGACGCTCCCAGTAGGGTTGCTGGTCACGGCGATCAGATTGCTGTGACGGCCATTCGCGACGAGCTTTCCGACGAGTGAGAGATTCTGAGCTTCAACCTACAAACTCGCCTTTGTCGCGAGGCTGACTGCCGGTAGCTTGTTGGGAACGGGTGTCGTGACACGGTGGCCACTGTGGACGACTGAAACCAGCACGGGAGAGAGGGGCGTTCCAAGTTCTGCTCGCTCTCCCGTGCGACCCGCTTCATGAACTTGGAGTCCCGTCATGTCAGCGTCGTCGTCGCGTTGCGGAGCCATTGTTTCGCAGTCAGAAAAAGCCCGGAACGCCAACTCATTCTTTGACCGCTTAGCCGAGCTGCTCAATAGCGAGTCTGTCGAAACAACGAATCGCGACGACATGGAGCCGCCGTTGCGAGCGAAGATGCGTCTGGCAATGGACCACCTTCAGCAAATGATTCGGCTCGCACGGCAATTTCATCAGTACCGCTTTTCTGATGACCCTCAGCGGTGCGGAATGGCCGCCGAAGTGGCGGGGAAACTCGTCTACTTACACAACAAGTTGCATCGGGGACACAACAAGTTGCATCAGAGTGACGTTGGAGCCGATTTTTTGCAGATGGTGACGCTATTTGATCGACGGGCGAAATATACGCCGCAGCCGGGCTTCTTTGGCTTCCATCACAAATCATGGGCCGGTGTCGTCAACAAGATCATGTTGCAGCACTATTGTCCGTTCGACGATGCGTTCGAGGCGTCCGCGTTGTCCGAGGGCATCACAGCGAAGCAACAGGAGAGCGGCGAGAGCGAATCGGCGCTGTGGACACCGGAAGCATTCGCCTTGCTGTGTCAGCGACTGGACGAAAATCCGTTGCAGATACTGTCGTTCACGAAGAGTTCATGGGGTGTGGAGCAGGAACCGGGCAAGCAATCGGCTGGCGATAACGCTGCGGGCGGGCAAGGCGTAGTGAACGACAAGCCACCAACAGGAGCCGAGTTCGTGTTCCGGCCGGATGGCGATGGGTACTTCCTCAGTGGCTTTGGTGAATCGGGCCACGTCACGGCGAAGGGTGCGAAGGGACTGCATGACCTCTTTCGGCTCGTTCAAACGCCGGGCGTTCCCGTGCCGATGTTGAAACTCGACGCCGGGCCGGGAGTGGAACGAGCCGAAGGGGACTGGCGAAGCCCTCAACCCGTGGCTGATGGCGTGACGATCAAGCAACTCGCCGCCAAGCGGAATCAACTCAAGGCCGACATCGAATCCGCCGGGAGTGACATGGAACGGAGCGAACTGGAAACGGAACTCGCCGAGTTGGAAAAGACCGCGAAGGGGATGAGTGGACTCAACGGGACACCCCGCGACCTCAACAACCCGCTCGACAGGCTCCGACCGAAGTTGCTCAAACGAATCTCAACCGCTGGTAAAAAGCTGCGAGAAGCAAACCTCGACAAGCTCGCCGAACACTTCGGTCCGGCGGTCACTTCCGAGTCGGGTTGCATGGTCTATCGACCGGCGGTTGAGGGGTTGACTTGGAACGTCACCAAAGTTGTAGCGCCGAAAGTTACAAAGTAGCGCGGAAAGTTACGCCATATCCAGCGAAGGGCGAGCGACGCCAGTAGTCGCCGCCGAACGACAACCGTTCCGCTGGAGTATGTGCCATGACTGTCTCTGTCCTGAGTCCCGCCACGGACTCGCCTGCGACGCTGCTTGATGTCGATCAAGTTGCGTCGATCTTGAATTGCTCGCCGCGCCACGTCTATCGACTGGCTGACTCGGGAGCGATGCCGCGACCTCGCCATCTTGGGGCGTTGGTCCGCTGGTCCCGACTCGAAATCGAAGCATGGGTAAAGTCCGGCTGTCCGTCGTGCCGTCCCTCGAAAGCGAGGCACGCATGATTGCGAATGAAGACATCACCATCGACGCGGAATTGGAGTCACTACTCCCGCCGCTCAGTGACGACGAAAACGAGGAGTTGCTTCGCGGTATCGCGAAGGACGGCTTCACCGATCCGATCATTGTGTGGCTCAATTACGGCATCCTAGTCGATGGTCACAACAGGCATCGTATTTGGCGTGACGTGTACGCCAGTGAAGAGGACAAGGCACCGGAGATTCGCGAAGTGCCATTCGCGAGTCGAGACGACGTGAAGGAGTTCATGCTTCACCGGCAACTCGGGAGGCGCAACCTCACCGATGCAATGCGGGTGAAGATTGCGTTGAAACTCAGGCCGATGATTGAAGCGAAGGCCAAGGCGAAGCAGGTGCGGAAACCTACGGATTCTGTTCGTCCGAATTCGGACGAACAACCTCTCCGTGTCGATGAAGAAATTGCCAAAGCGGCTGGAGTGGGTAGGGACACCGTTCGCAAAGTTGAAGCTGTCCTAAACACCGATGACGAGTCACTGAAGCAGGACATGCTCACGGGCAAGACCAGCATCAACGCGGCCCATAAGGCGATTACTGCGGCACCGAGCAAGGGCACGTCACCGAAATGCAAGCGACCGTTAAAGCCATTGCAATTAAAGGGCGTGTACATCGTTCAGAGCAAAATTCGGCGGGACGTGGAATCGCTAATCGCTCGCATCAAACGTACCTCGACCGAGGCCATCAAGGAAATGCCATCGCTGGCTAATAACCTGATGACGCTCAGTGACGCACTGCGGACACTCGCCAGCGAAGTCAACGAGAAGATCGGGGGCGCAACATGACCCCAACCGAAGGCCGCGAACGCGGCGAGAAGCGGGCCGGACGCAGCATCAACCGAGCCGCGTACTTTCACGAACCGCAGATACGCCGGGACACACTGCGGTTCCTCGACGCCTTGTTGTCGAGTGCGACCGGCTGCGCGACGCTCGACGATGCGACGCCCGACCTGAAGGCCAAACACGCTGACGGCGGCAAGTGGCGAGGCGCAGTGGTCAAGAGGCTGCGGGCGGCAGGAATCATCGTGGCTGTCGGCTACGTCAGGTCGTGCCGTCTTCATCGCAATGCTGGTCCGTCGGTCGAGTGGCGACTGATCGACCGAGATGGAGCGGTACGACTGCGGGCGGTACTTGCCGCTCAACTGCAAAAAGACGCGGGCGAATCGGCTGTCACCGACTCGCCCGCTGTGGACTCAAAAACTCACACACCGAACGGAGAAACGAACAATGGGCAAGCTCAGTGACATTTTGAACGGCAACGGCGGCAACTTCAATGACCAGTGGAACAACACCGAAGCGGCCGGGGACTTCGGGCCGGTTCCCCGTGGCGAGTACATCGCTCACGTCACCAAGGGCGAACTCGAATCGTCACGGACGAAAGGGACGCCGGGCTACAAAATCGAGTTCAAGATAATTGAAGGCCAGTTCGCGGGGCAAAGACTCTGGCACGATTGCTGGCTCACTCCCGCCGCGTTGGCACAGTCGAAACGCGACTTGGGCAAGCTCGGCATCACGTCGCCCGAGATGATGGAACGGCCGTTGCCAAGGGGCATCCGTTGCAAGGTGACGGTTGTTGTTCGTCGCGATGACGACGGCATCGAACGGAACCGCGTTCGGTCGTTTGAGGTTGTCGGCATCGACAAGCCGGTTGTCGATGAGTTCGCACCGAAGCCGCCGGGTGACGCTGCCGAGCCGGATGGCAACGCGGACTCGTCGTTCACTCCCGAGAACTTTTGAAGGGGTGAACATGATGACCGACATTCTTGGATTCAGGATTGTCGGGCCGTGTACGAACGAGCGACGGTTGGTCGAATGGCCAACCGCGTTCGTGGCGTAT
>JAYSQC010000426.1:0-2844 GCA_043721755.1 Schlesneria sp. | reverse complement strand
TGCGGCAATGGATTGCCGCTTTCTGTTCTGGATTTGGTTTCGCTGCGTGATGGACACAGTCGTCTTCGAGGTCTCCCGAAACAAGGTGATCAAAGTCAGAGAAAAGAAAGCGGTGATGAATCCTCGCACTCCAAAACTGGCGACGGTCGATCTGAGATGTGTCGAGACCAATGGGGCAAGCCCGGTGGGGTCGCTTGTTTGAGGGTGAGTCACGCCGCGGCGCGGTCTTCATCGGACGATGCAGCGGCATCGAGACGTTGTAAGAGAATTTCGGCCACGCGGCGGGTGGCACCGGTGGTGTAAATCTTCTTTCGCAACTGATCGAGTTCCGCGCGGGCGGCGGCGAGTTTGTGCGGGTCGCTGAGCCAGCGATCGACATCCTCCACGACCGCCTCCAGGACGGGTGCCGGGCTGCCGACGCTGAGGTATTCGGGCATGATCTTTCTGCCCGCGATCAGGTTCGGCAGCGAGAACCATTTGATCGTGAGCAGCAGCTTGCTCAAAAAGTACATCGGCCAGGAAGTGCGATAAACCACCACGGCCGGAGTCCGCCGGGCCAGCATCTCCAAACTGACCGACCCCGACACCATGATGGCACAGTCGGCCAGCTCGATGATCTCGGAGGTCTTGCCCACGAAGAACGAGATCGGCAGCTCTTCTTGCAGTCGTTCGTACTGCTCGACACAGAATTGCCGCTGACTTTCCTTGTAGTTGGCGACGAGGAAATTGACCTGCGGATGGCGTGCGTGCAGGCGTCGCGCGGCTTCCAGAATGAGCGGCCAGCTTCGCGTGACCTCTTGTTTGCGTGAACCGGGAAGCAATGCGACGGTGGGGGCCGAGTCCGTCGTCCACTCGCGTTGAAACGCCTCGTCCAGCGGGTGATCGGCGACTTCGTCGAAGAACGGATGGCCGACATACAGCACCGGGACGCCTCGTTCGGCGTACCAGTCGGTCTCAAATGTCAGGCCCGACAAGATCAGGTCGACATACTTTCGGACGCGACTGATCCGCCACGGTGCCCACGCCCACATTTGCGGCGGCATGTAGTAGATCACCGGAATGCCCGCCGCTTTGGCCTTACTCGCGATCCACCAGTTGAAGCCGGGGAAGTCAATCAGGACCACAACATCGGGCCGGTGCCGTTTGAAATACTCTTCCGCCTGCTGGACCAGCTTGAAGAACTTCCAGATCAGCGGAATAGTTTGGAACGGCCCCATGACCGCCATCGTCGTCAGCGGGAAGAGCAAGCCACAGCCGGCACGGTCCATCAGCGGCCCGCCAAAACCCGACGCTCGCAGCTCGGGACGTTGGCGTTTCAGCTCGGTAATCAGGTGCGCGGCATGTTGATCGCCGCTCGGCTCACCCACGGAAAAGAAAACGTGCATAGTTCAGATCGTGCCTCGTGCGAGATGCGGCAAACGGGTCGTCCTTCCCTCACGGCGGGAGTCGAATGCCGGACAGGGCGAGGCTTCCCAGAAAACTTTTTTTCCGTCAAGACAGATGACGGTCGAAGGTGCGTGGAGTCTTCGAGTTTGAAACGTGACTCATTGAGTCAAGTTCTTGTGGCTCTCCGCCATTCTTGTTGAAAATGGTGTTCCGTGAGCGGCATGGTGCCAGCCGCCGGTCGTTTTCGCCTAAACCGGCGGCTAGTGGTCGAACAACTTTGTCTTGAGGGGTTCATCACTAGGTCGCCGCGCAAGCGAGGACTTCACTTTCGACAACGGTTTGCCCTCGCTTGCGCGTCGGGCTCGTTGTTGAACAACCCCGCAATCTCATGTTGTACGACCACTAGCGCCGCGCCGCTCACTCAAGCATCCAACACAAATGGCGGAGAGCCGAACTTCTCAAACGGGGTCGCAGCCACCACAATCTCGCCCCGGCGAAACTGGTCCCGTGCCGAGCGCGCCGAAACCCGTCGGTGCGTCGCGCCGAATCGAATTCCAATCACACGAAAGCTGAGTCTGATGTCCGACAATTGGGAGATGTACTTTACGAATGTGGACGAGGCTCCGGCAGCGATGCTGGTCGATATGGGAGCGGCCGCCTCGGCCCCCGATCCCGAGCGTCCGGTCCTGTTGTGGATGTGGCTGCACTTGAAGTCGCCCAACGACGACGGCTTCGCCACCGACGAAGAGGAACCGCAATTGGTCGAGATCGAAGACGCATTCATCGACGCCGTCGAACTGACGGGCGATGCGATCCTCGTCGGACGAATCACGACCAGCGGACGGCGGGAGTTTTACTTCTACGCCAAGTCGGCCGAGGGCTTCGACGATTCCATCGCCGAGTCCATGCAGGCGTTCGAGGAATACGAATACGAAACGGGCGAGCAGGAAGACGAAGAGTGGAATCACTACTTGAATGTGCTCTACCCGGAGCCGGAGAACATGCAGGAGATCTTCAATATGCGGGTCATCGAGAATCTGTCCGAAGAGGGCGATTCCCTGACCACGGTGCGACCTGTTGAGCACCACGCCACGTTCATCGATGACGACAGCCGCACGCGATTTGTCGCAGCCGCCGCAGCGGTGGGCTACACAAAACTCTCCGAGGACTTGAGCGACGATCCGGATGAGGAACTGAAATTTGGCGTCACCCTGCAACGCGAACACGCCATCGATTGGGAGTCGATCGACGACTTGACGTTCGAGTTGTTCGAGTTGGCAGGCGCGAACGAAGGACTCTACGCAGGCTGGAGTTCGCCCGTCGTGAAGGAGTGATCGCGCGAACGGGCGAGACTGAGTCGTTTAACCGCGTGGGCAACGCCCCGCGCGTCAAGCGTTGGGTGGCCGGGGCTGGACTGAGGCTTTGCGAAGGAAGCCCCGGGGTTTCGCGAAGACGCTC
>JAYSQC010000425.1:0-3364 GCA_043721755.1 Schlesneria sp. | reverse complement strand
CTCCCCGACGGATGCACCTGGGACGACGTCATGTCCGAGTTGTTCGTGCGTCAGAAAATCGAGGCCGGAATCGCGGATGCCGACGCGGGGCGAGTTGTCTCGCACGAAGAGGTCTTCGCGGAGTTGAGCCGCGATGACGATTGAATGGACCGAAACGGCGCGACAGGATCTGCGGGAGATTCGCCGCTTCATCGCGCGAGACTCCCAGAAGTACGCCGCCCGGATGACCGCCCGCATCCGCGAAGCGGTTGAATTGATGTCGGCCAATCCGGAAGCGGGTCATTTTGGCTGCCGGAAGTCGAGTCGCGAAACATCCGCGAGATTTACGTCGCCAACTTTCGCATCATCTACCGCGTTCTCCGCGAATGAACCTGACTGTGACGAATGACGGCCAGCCGCTCACTCCTCGCAGTCGGTGTCTCCGGCCGCGCGGCGTGGGCGAGGCCACGCCGCAGACTTGGGAACCAGTTCTCGTCCCCTTCAACCTGTGACCTATGTCCCCGAACGACTGTGACCCTTGTCCCCGGTCTAAAGAGCTTCAAGCTGGGTGCGCAGCACAAGAAACTTCAGAGGGATCGTCGATTATCAACTGCGGTGTGGCCCGGCTAACGCTGCAAATACAGTTAGACGTGCCACGGCTTCGGAGTCCTCGGAGAAGCAGTGCGAATGGCCAGCCAACTCGCCCACCTCACTGCTTGCCCCAAAGCCGACAAGCAGTGGCACATCTTTGGGACACAGAAACGGTTTGAGCTGGGCCACCCGTCCCTACAGTTCCAGATCACTTCCATCTCTGTTTGCCGGTCGCGACCACGGAAACACAAACTTTGCGCCGCACGGACACTGGACAGCCAAACCCAACACGGCCACGTTGGCTTTTCGATCTTTGCCACACTCCGGGCAAGTACCTCGCCAACGAATATCTTCAAAACGTGGGAGGTTAGCTGGTGAAACAAACTCACCGATTGGAACGTCGTCAACATCCAATGTTGTCAGCGCAGCCTTGTCGATGTTGCCCAATCGGACCAAGCGATCTGCGTGGCGACTCAGTGCAGACTCGAAAACGTTTCGCACCAGACGGGCATTGCCGAAATGCTCATCTCGTTGCCGCCAGACGACATTGAAAAGCAAACTGATTTGACCGCGGCATTCGGGTGTCAAACGGTAATGTTGCTCGTCGCTCAGTCGCTCGAAAATTTGACAGAGCGAAGTGACATCGTAGTCTTCAAAGTGAATGAACCGCGTAAACCGGCTTTGCAGTCCGGGATTTTGCTTCAGGAATTTGGCCATCAATTCCGGATACCCTGCCACGATTACGATCAACCGGCTTCGATAGTCCTCCATTTTCTTCAGAAGCGAATTGATTGCCTCTCGTCCGTAATCATTTGACCCCTCTTCAGACGACAGCGTGTAGGCTTCGTCGATGAACAGCACACCATCCAGTGCGCTCTGGATCACTTCGTCCGTCTTGATCGCCGTCTGGCCAACGTAACCGCCGACCAAAGTTGCACGGTCGCACTCCACGAGATTCGGCGACTTCAGCACACCGTAACCATAAAAGATTCGGCTCAGGATACGCGCCACCGTCGTCTTGCCCGTCCCGGGATTTCCATGAAAGACGTAGTGCAATGTTTGTCCCGACTCAGGAAGGCCGTGTTTTCGCCGCTCCAGTTGGATCGACAAATAGCTCATCAGTCGATTTACTTCCTGCTTCACCAAATCAAGACCGACGAGCTTGCTCAAATCGTGTTGGGCTGACTCCAGAGTCTCTTCCGGAGTCACTGTGTTTCCTTTACGAACCGGAATCTTTGCAGAAAACGAATTGCGGCCTTCTGCTTCAAATGCGCGTTCAGACAGCACACGCGTCCTTGCACTGTCAATCCATTTCTTGATTGAGCCAATGAACTCGCGTTCCTTTTCATCGACTCCGTGAAAGCGTGCTATCGCGACCACAGGAGTCATGACACAGGACTCATATTGGTCCAATTGGTTTTGGCCAGTTTTCAGTGCGGCGTATTCCGCAAAGTACATTCCCCATCCCCACGTATCGCAATCAGCATTGCCACCAAAGATCTCGACGTCATTCCGGAAGAGTTGGTGGAACTCCTCAAATTCTGCTGAACGAAGATGCGCAAACCGCGCATACGGCTTTAGCAACCGTCCGTGATACCGGCCGACGATGGGTGCGAGAATTACGGCGGCTAAACCAGACTCAGCCGCAGAAACGAATCCATCGACATCCGTGACCGTGCAAATTGCAAATACGCAGTCAGCCGCCAAGGCGAAACTGACGACTGTACTCACGTCCGAAACCGTGGCGTCTTTGACGAGATCATTGGCTGCGACGCAGTATCCGTGTTTACTTCGCTGATGCAGGAACTCGACCAATTCGGTTATCGCGCCGTCAGGCTTCAATGAAACCATGATGTCGGCATGGAGGACATCAATCGCATCAAGAGTTGTCTTCGCCAACGCGGTGTGTGCCGACATTGTCTCACTTGATGGCCGTGCTTCGTCATCTGTCGCGAAGTGTTCGACACGTCGCGAACTGTTGGACTCGGGAAATAGCCCTGGCATGTTTCCCGCGGG
Source organism: Schlesneria sp. (assembly GCA_043721755.1). Classification (GTDB taxonomy): domain Bacteria; phylum Planctomycetota; class Planctomycetia; order Planctomycetales; family Planctomycetaceae; genus Schlesneria. The sequence goes on along the minus strand of JAYSQC010000425.1, from coordinate 778 downwards.
CTTCCATCGTTCGAACCCTTGATAACTGATAAGTGTAGATGGGGAAATCCGAGCGCGCTTCGCCATTTCCTTCAACTGGGCCACGGTGTATGGACCGACAGGATTACCCGAAGGCGAACGGTAATAGTAGTACTCCGACATCGTGAGTCATCCAAAATGGGACAGTCCGACAAACCGGGTTCGGGCCTCGGGGGCCTTGGTCAGGAGCGGTTGCAATGCACCCGACGCGATGGCGGCTTCCAGGGCCGACTGAAGTGTCGGGCCGCTGGCGACGATTCGCGATTGCTCGTGGTTCCACGCGATCCATTGGCCGCAGTAACGGCCGGGTGGCCGTGGCTGGATCCGCTTTGGGCGAAGCCACGGGGATGTGGGTCACCGCACCAAACCGGGGCATCGCGAAGACGCTCCTGCCCCGGCCACCCCACCCGGCCACCCCACCCGGCCACCCCACGAGGCAATGGTCAACTTCCATTCTCATCCATGCCGTTCGCAGGCTTTGGGCATTACTTCCGTGCGTCTGGAGACGGCTTGTGGCGTTCGACATATCGTCGGAATTCCGGGCTGAATTCGTATTTGATCGTTTCCCAGTTGCGCGCAAATGTGGATGTGGAAATCCAAAGGTTGACGACGCGGACCCAACCCGAGTTCGAGCTTTCAAACTGCCTTTGTCCCAAGCCGAGTCCCAGAAATGCGTTCTCGGCGACCGTCAGCATTTCGAGCAGCAGATGCCGTTCGGCGCGCCAGGAATAGGTGGACATCGCCTCGCTTCCGGGTGTGT
>JAYSQC010000424.1:0-7185 GCA_043721755.1 Schlesneria sp. | reverse complement strand
GAGCGACGTTCGAGTCTGTTCCCCATCAACGCGCGGGGCGTTGCCCACGCGGTTAAACGAGGTCAACCCCTCAAGATAAAGTTGGCGGACCACTAGTGGACGTGGGGTGCGTGGAGTCTGCGGGAGGACGGCCCGCCACGTTCGCTCGGCCAGAGTCGGCGGCGGTCCCAGCAGTTCGTAGCCAGGAGTCGGTTCGAGCGGGATCCAGTTGCCGCCTCCGGCGTGGACCTCGGCCCAGAAGTGGACATCGTCCTTGAACACCGGCGTGTGTCGCGCGCGGGGATCGTATCGTGACGGTTCGACATGAAAGCCGCTGGCCACTCGCGCCGACATTCCCAACGACCGCCGCCGCAGCACCGCCGCCGAGGCAAACTGATAATCGGGGCCGCGCCGGGACGAGAGCAGGAAGTGCGCTGCCGTGTGCTGGCAGTCTGCGGGCGGTCGCGCCGCGCGATCCAAAACGTAATGCTCTCGCAACCGCGAGACGATCACTCGCACCTGCGGCCAGCCCGAGGCAACATCCTCCGTCCACCGCTTCGCCAACTCTCGGACCTGCCGCGAAAAGAAGCCGTCGCCACACTGACGGTATTCGTCCGAGCCACCGCTCCAGAAGGTGATCGCTTGCGGAATCAGTCGCTCATCGACCGTGCGCGATTGCACATGTATCACCGTCAAGGCTGGCAGTTGCTCACGATCCATTTTGACGATGCCCGACTGTGCCCACGCGAACAGGTCGGCTCGATCCACCTTGTCGATGTGGACGCCCAGCCACTGCGTCGGCGAAGGGATGCGGTTCGTGTCCATCCGCACAATCTTGAGCGCGTGCGTTTCGGGAAGGCCGTACAAGGCGAGACTGTCCGAGTTTGCGGGCCGCAACCACGGGCGGTCGTGCAGCGATTCCATCGTCAGTCGCGGCTGTTCTCCGCGCAGCTCCTCAGGGAACCAGTCGATGCCGTCGTAGCGGTCGAAGACCTCCAGCTTCAGATGGAGTGGCACGCGCCCCTTCACATAGAACAAGGCGTTCGAGTCGAGACTGCCAATCTTCTGACGCGGGCCTGCTCCCGGCTTGCGCAGCGTGGAAAACTGCCGTCCGGCCTGCTTCGACTCGGCGATGTCGTGGTTCTTCTGGTTCGCGGCCAGACTCTTCGGGAGTGCGATCGCCCGCTCTTGTTTCTTCGGCTTGATCGGCTCGTTGTATACCTTGCACGGCCCAGAGTGAGAGGTTTGCTTCGTTTAACCGCGTGGGCAACGCCCCGCGCGTCGAGCGACGTTGGAAGCCGTTTTGCCGCATTCACGCGGGGCGTTGCCCACGCGGTTAAACGAAGCAGTCTTGCCCGTGCAAGGTCTAGGTGTCGTCGAACAGGTCATACAGACTCGGTTCGTGCGAGTTCAGGAACGGAGCGTCCTCGATCGGCGCGAAGCTCTGAATGTTGTCGGTCCCCGCAACGAGAGCATCTCCGTCGCCCACACCGCTTCGAGCGTTCGGGTCGTACCAGCCGGTCCCGCCCGAACTGGGCATGAATCCGCGCAGAGCGTGAGTCTGCGTCGCCGCGACCGGCAATCCAATCAGCATCACAAGCACCATCAATGGCAGGGCGATCCACCAGCGTCGCGGCAGTTCCTTCTCGGACGATGCGGCAAGCCGATCTTGCAGTGTCTCCCAGTACGTTCCCATCAGCCACCAGATGCCGACGATGGCAAACACCACCACCAATCCGTGGAGCCAAAGTTGTGTGGACAGCGCCGAAGCGAAGATCGTCAGAAACGTGCTCAGTGAGCAGCACATCCGCTGGCAACTCGGGCGATGAGAGAATGCGGCGAGTACCAGGACGACGTTGCGAAACCCCGTCAACAGCAACAACTCCAGAGGCAGCATCGTCTGGGGCGCGCCACGGACCAGCAGTTCCACAACGAACGGCACAAAGGCGAGACACAAAACCGGAATGAGGCGGGATGATGCTTCGCCCGCAGCATGCGAATCGACTCGCCGTGCGATCCAACCGCAGCACAGCACGGCCATCGCTTCGCCGATCAGCAGCAGCGCGATGGCCCACGCAGACCGCTCGTCATCCGCCACCGCGACCTCGAATGTCAGCGACGCCAACAGCGCGAGCAGCCACGCCAGACGCTGCGAAACGGAGACGGAAGCCCGCTTCACGGAAGCACGACTCGACACGGCCTCTTTCATGGAAACATCACCCGGCATGGCAGATGTGCCTTCATTTGCGGCGGAACTCGGCGGCAAGGCCGTCAGGCCGGTCGAGCACGATGGCGTGGCGACTGAGCGGCGCGTGGGTCTGACCGCACACATGCAACGGTCCCCCGAAGGCCGCCGTGTTCAACACGACCAGTCGCTGATCGCCGTGAACGTGCCGGTGTGCGGTCCGACGTTGCAGGCCGATGTCGGTTGTGATCGTCAGTTGAAACAGACCGCAGTTGTGCGGATGAATGCGATGGCAGTGGAGTTGATCATGTTCGCAGGCCGCCGGTTGCCAGCGGGCCAGAACGTCGAGGAAACGCTGCAAGCCACGCGGGCCATGCGCGATCGGGATAACTTCGTGACCGAAGCAGCATTCGACGTGAGCGTTCTCGCGGTGGTAGGCCGCACAGATGCTGGCCGCAAGACGAATCGACCATTCGAGCGTGCTGTCGCCCCCTGTTCCGCGATGCAGGTGCTGATCCGAGTCAAATTCGACGCGAATCGCGGACTGCGCCGGAGCCTGTCGCTCACAGACGATCATTCGTCCGTGACGGGCGGTCTGCGCCCAGTGGACTCGCCGCAGCGAATCGCCGTCACGAAACGGCCGAGTCCCCATCATGTCGCCACTGTCGCCCGCGCGATGATCGGAACAGAACTCATCCGATGGCCGGGTCTCGGTCGCGTCGAGCAGAGTCTCCAGCGGCACGATCTGCGGCCAGACGAGCAAGGGCTGATCAACCGTCACCGGACGACTGGCGTGTCTCAGACCAAACGGGAATCCCGTCACCAGTCGAGGCGGGCGCGATGGATACTCGCCACGACATCGAGGAACGAAGGACCACTCGAACTCGGTCGTCGCCCATCCCGCCACACGAGCCAGCGCCACGCTGGCCGCTCGCGGGTTGATTCCTTCGTTGCCGCCATCGAATCCCCCTTCGAGCGACATCCCCCAGACCGGCCACGGCCACCGATTCACGATCCGCACGCGAGCGGTGGCCGTTTCGTTCTCGCTCACGCGTGTCTGAGTGAATCGAAGGGAACAATCCAAACCGCGCACGGCCACCGAGGGCCAGACGTATCCCAACAGCACGACCAGCAGCGTGGCTGCACAGGCCACCAGGGCCAGCGGCTTGACGAAGATCGCACACGCCAAAGCCGCGAACCCCGCCAAGGCCAGACTGGCGATCGGCCGCTTCATCCAATACAGCCACCGATTGGCCCACGGACAAAAGTCGTACTCCAGCAACCACGCCAATGGCCGGTGCGGAGTCTTGCCAGTTGAGGGCGATGTTCGGCGGCGTGCTTGCATCTGTCACCTCGTCGTTTCGTCAGAGGGTTCAGGCGTGTCACGCACTGATGCCAGGACTTGGTTCGCGTCGGCCGTCAACTCGGGCGCGGAGTGTTCGTCTTTCGCACAGCAGTCGGCGGTGCAGCCCCGGAAGCCGCGAAACTTCAGGTTGAAAATGTGGGCGATCAGCAACAGTGTCGCTCCGACCGGCGTGCTCGATCGCGGCAGGTAGGGCGTCAGACCGAGTGATGCCACTCCCGCCGAGACGCGGCCGGAGAGAGATTCATCCTTCGTCGCACAGTGTCCGGTTCGACAGCACTCGGGCAGGTCGGAGTCGTGAGCGAGTCCATTCCCCTGAGTGTTGAGGTGAGACGCCTCCACCACTTGAACGCCAGTTTGCGAGACCTCGCGCGCCACGAGGCTGGTCTGCATGACTTCGGCCACGGAATTCGCGGGCGGACGGCGGCAGCACTGGTCTTCCTGATAGACGGCGGCGTAAGCCATCGTTCCCAGCCCGCCAGCCGCCAGCGCCGGAATCCACACCCGGCGGTGGACGCGATAGCCGGGCAGAAACGACAGCCCGCCCAACGTCAGTCCCGCGCCGAGCAACGCGTAATGGACTCTCGGATCGGTCAGCCAACTCATGCCCAGCACCGGCAGATAAACCAACACCAGCGGCATCGCCAGGCAATGCACCACGCAGGTGGCGGCCAATATCAATCCCACGAAATCCGTTCGCTTCATTTGCTTCCCTCCAATAGCAGCCCGTTGAGATTCACCCGTAGGAGCTATCTCTCTCGCGACCAAAAGTGAGACGTTTTCGTTTAGCCCCCACGCCAGCGGCGTGGGCGAGAGTAAATGGTGGATCGCACGCACGCCGTGGGCGTAGCGGCTAAACGTCTCAGTAGTCGCCCGTCACTTCGCTCCCGGCGCGAGTTGTGATCGCGCGGAAGACACCCAGATCGACGCTCTGCGTCAGGAAGCGGACTCGACCGTCGCCGAAGAGCAGATGCACGCCTCCCGTATGCCAACTGCTGAAATCGTCGATGTGCAGTTCCGGAGAATTCGGGGTGTGATCTGAGGCAGCCAGGAACCGCGCGGTCGCCTCTTCGCCGCCGGGGACCATCCCCACCCACGTGCTGTGCCAGTTGAGTGTCCGGTCCGACTTATGCTCGCCCAGCAGGATCGTGTGGCTGGTGCCATCCGAGATGTCGGCCATGCGAATCTTGGAGTTGTGCGAGAACATCCCGTCGCCCGCACACTGCGCGGCAGGAAACAACCCGCCGACGCAGATATCCTCGGCTCCTTCCGTCCCGAAGCTTCCCACGTAATTGGCTGTGGGAAGTGTGGCAAGAATGTTCGTTGGGTTCCCCTCTTCACCCAACTGCCAGGTTTCGGAAGACGGGTCCGATGGGCAGCGGAACACACCGATGACCGTTTTGCGAGCGACATCGTTCGACGGATCGAGCAGCGACACGTTGAAGTTGATTTGCGAGTACAACGTGGCCTGATCGATGTACGGCAGCGTGTGTGCTCCCCAAGCAAACCCTGACGGGCCTTCCATGTGGGCGGCGTTTGCCTGCGCGCCAATCCAGCCGGGGGAAAAGACATTGTACGTGTCGTGATAGTTGTGCAACGCCAGCCCGTGCTGCTTCAGATTGTTGATGCACTGCGACCGGCGTGCGGCTTCCCGCGCTTGCTGAACGGCCGGCAACAACAGCGCAATCAACACGGCAATAATGGCGATGACCACGAGCAGTTCGATCAGGGTGAACGCGCGACGGCGTTGAGTAAGCGTGAACATATAATACTCCTTTCGACGACCACTTCCGGGGCGTCGAAATAATAAATTACGGTTATAGACACAATACGAACGTGCGCGCAGGCACTGGCAATACGCGACGAACGGCGATTGCGTGATTTATATATTGAATAAACTCGATCCACCGAAGCTGCCTCAGCGACTCACTGCCCGTTGCGCCAATAAAGGGCGACGGCATCGCAGCAGAAGACGCAGCCGCGCGATTCACCCCAAAAACGGGATGAAGGGGTGGCATCGCAAATCCAAGGTTCGCGTGAAAAGAGGACTCGAAGCACGACTCAACCGAGCGGAATCGGAGGTCGGGGCGAGCGCATCAACGGGGCCATCGCTCAGAGTGTGGGCGGGCCGCGCACGTCGAAGGGGGTTGCCGGACGTGCGGCAACCGGAAAGTGACCGGGAGTCGAGACAAGCACGACCGGATCGGAACAAGCCGCGACAACGGCAGGTGTCGCTGAGGCAGCCTGTTGCAGAGCAATCGCACACCAAACGCAACTGCCCTCGTCGTCGGGACACGGAGAGTCGGTCGGCAGCGAAAGCGGAGTCCGCTCAGCGCTCGGACTGGCGGCGGCACCATGCGCCTTCTTCACATTGTGCTGGCAGCAACCCGAACGGCATCCGATTGCCGAGGCGGGCGGGTTGACAGAGGCAATCGGGCGAAGCGTGTGATGCAGCAATCGGTGGACAGGTGCGTAGAAACTCGTGACGCCAAGCTGAGCTAGCGCCAAGACCACGACACCGATGCGAACCACTGCGGAAGACATGACACCCACCAAATAAAGCCAATCAACTTGACTGGACTCACCTACGTGAACTTGGCAGAGCTTATTTGGGAAAAGTTTTGAAAACAAGGCACTTTATAGAAAATAAAATCAACACCTGAGTAAGCAACGTACCGCAGACACCAACTTGCGGATCTTGTTGGCGATGTTGTGGTACACTGCGAGCCAATGCGGAGCTATTCCAATTCATCAGGTGAATGGCGGCGGTTGTCGATGCGAGCTTTATATCTCACGCGGCCATGGGTTAAACTTGCATACGTCTCATGCTCGGCCGCGACCTGCCGCCCTCCGGGTTAAGGATCGGCGCGGAAATAACTGTCGCGGATTGTCGCGGTTCGCTCCGCGAACCAACGTTCGGTTTGCGGAGCGAACCACGACAATTAATTCTGGGCCGATCCTAAGACACCAGACTCAGTACCCATTCGCTTGACGAATCACAAATTGTCTGGAGATGAAGGTGGAACTCAGCCGTCTTGAGACCGCCCCGAAGTACCAGATGAGGCATCGAGGTAACAGCCAAGCAGAAGCCCCCTCACCCCGTAAAGCCGGGGCGAGGGGACCGGAAAAGGCAACTGTTACGGATCGCAGAAATTAGCCGCGCGGCGCTAGCCCCGGTTCATGTTGCGTAACCGGGGCTAGCGCCGCGCGGCTAATTTTCGGAATGCGGATGACATCCAGAGTCGCTCCCGTTTGAACCATGCCTCAAAAACGGAGTGATGCCGAACAGGCGATGTGTCGCGACAGGCTCACACTTTGAACGAATCTCGGCTCCCCGCCATTCCTGCTGAACGTTGTGCGACGTGAGCGGCTAGACGCTAGCCCAATGGCACTGATTTTAGGGGCTGTGCAGGATCAAGTTCCGAGAGTTCACGGAAGTCACCCGCAGCGTCAGCGAGGGAGGACATCCCAAAACATGTCGATTTCAGATCTCCCTCGCTGACGCTGTGGGTGACTTGAATACCGACCACAACTCTCGGAAGTAGAAAATGCACAGCCCCTTAGAACCGATCGAGTAGCGGAGCGGCGCAAGCCGCCCGGTTTTGTCGAGTTTGCTCTCGCTTCAACCGGACGGCTCGCGCCGTACCGCTACTAAAGT
>JAYSQC010000423.1:0-2956 GCA_043721755.1 Schlesneria sp. | reverse complement strand
AACCCGCAGCGTAAGCGAGGGAAACAAAGGGAAACGCCTCTTGTCATCGCCCTCGCTTACGCTGCGGGTTAGTAAAGTAAGTGCCATTGGGCTAGCGCCTTGCCGCTCACGGGTGTTGTCCAACAGGAGTGGCGGAGAGCCGGAAAAGCCGGACTTCGTGGGGACCAATGTTCCACGACATTCTCAATTCAAAGACACAAAAAGGACGGACCTCTCATTGAGGCCCGTCCTTTGTTCGTTCACGGACTTGATTGGTCAGCGTCCCTGGGGAATCATGTCGCTCCGGCCATACCAACCCGAAGCGTGAGCGAGGAACGGCATCGCAGATGCCATTCCTCGCCTCCTCGCTCACGCTTGGCGTGGGAGTGATTTAGGAACGAGGCCGCAATAACTTCCCGATGTGAAACAAGCTGCAATCAGCCGTAGTTACGCAAACCGGGGCTAGCGCCCTGCGGCTGATCAGGAAGTGATTGCGACCCCGTTCCTTAGACCTCGCGCGGGACAACGTGAGACATTTCTGAGCGGGGCGGCGTCAGCCCCCCGGTTCTTCCAGCGAAGGGCTAACGCCCAAGAACCGGAGGGCTGACGCCGCCCCGCTCAGATGTCTCAGTACAGACCGCGCGAGGTATAGACCACTCTCACCGCCTGCCTAACCTTGCCCACGCCTTCTCCCTGAGCCTTCCCATGACGACGCCACTTCGCCCCCTGATGGGATTATTCCTGCTGGCTATCGCACCGCACACGGTCTTCGCGGAATTGCCTTCTCCGCAACTGCATCGTATCGAGCCGGTCGGCTTGAACGCGCCGGGTGAGGTGGAATTGAAGCTGCTCGGTGCGGACATTGAGGGAGTCGAGACTCTGCTGTTCGAGCATCCCGGCTTCAAGGCGGAGTTCATCAAGGACCGGACCTTCAAGCTCTCAGTCGCCGCTGATGTCCCGGTGGGAACGTGGGACGTGCGAGCGGTCGGCCGTTTCGGCGTCACGAACGCGAGACTCTTTTCCGTCACACGCGGTCTGGTCGATGTGGCGGAAGTCGAGCCGAACAACGAGTCCGACAAGGCTCAAACCATCGCGGTCAATTCGGCGGTGAATGGTGCCTCGGACGGGAACAACCAAGACTTGTTTCGCGTGGCGTTGAAGAGCGGGCAGCGCGTGGTCATCCACTGTCAGTCGGCGCGGCTGGACACCGAGATGGACCCCGCGCTGACCTTGAAGTCCAGCGATGGCCGTCAGCTCGCGAGCAACGGCGACTATGAAGGTCGCGATCCACTGATCGACTTCCTCGCACCGGCCGCTGGCGAGTACCTGATCGAAGTGCGTGATCTCACGTATCGCGGCGGCTATCCGTACCGTTTGATCGTCACCGATCAGCCTCACATCGAGAACATCTTTCCGCGCGCAGTCCAAGCGGGCCAGAGCGTTGAACTGACGGTCCTCGGCCGCAACCTCGGCGCGGGTTCCCAGCCGACGAGTTGGCTGTCAGGTGAACTACCGCTCGATGCGATCAAGCTGCCCGCGCGCGGTTCCGAAGCGCTGCTGCCACTCGGCGCGTATCGCTTTCGCGAACATGCGACTCAACATTCGGTCCTGCCGACCGCCGCCACCTGCACGCTGATCGGCGAGCAGATCACGCCGCTCGATGCCAACCCACAGACGTTGCTCGTCAGTGAGACCCCGACCTCGGTGGAGGTCGAGCCGAACGATGTGCGCGAGCAGCCTCAAGTGTTGACGCTCCCCGCCGTTGTCAGTGGCCGCTTCGATCGTGAACGAGACCTCGATTGGTTCGCGTTTGAGACCGATGAACAGGGGGGGCCGTATGGTTTCGAGGTTTACTGCGAACGGATCGCGGGCCGGGCCGACCCGTATCTCGCGGTGACCGATGAACAGGGGAACTCGGTCGGATCGATCGACGATTTCGGGCACCGAATCGGTTCGTTCGACGGACATCTGCGAGACCCGTCCGGCTCGATCAACCTGCAACCGAAGACCAAGTACCGCGTCCTCGTGAAGGATGCGTACAACCGCGGCGGTGCTCGCTACCAGTATGTGTTGAGCGTGCGAAAGCCTCAGCCGGATTTCTTCGCGGCATCGATGCACTCGAACAACAACCTGTCCGGACTGAACGTCTGGCAAGGCGGCTCCGAGTCGATCGATGTCGTCATTCATGGACGCGACGGCTTCAATCCACCGACGACCGTGACGGTCGAATGCCTCCCCGCCGGACTCCATGCGTCGCCACTGACGATCAACAACAACACGCGCGGCACGCTGGTGCTGTGGGCCGATGACAACGCGGCGCCGACGGTCGGTGCGTTCAAGGTCTTCGCGACATCCGTTGTCGGTGACAAGACGCTGCGTCGCGAAGTCCGTCCGTTTTGCCGCGTCTTCAATCTTGTGGGTAGCCGTGAGTTGCGAGAACACTTCGTCGCCGTGCGTGAACGCGCCCCGTTCGCACTGTCGCTGGTTCCCGATCGCGTGACGGTCGAGAGTGGCCAGAAAGCCGAAGTGAAATTGAAGCTGACTCGTCACTGGAGCGACTTCAAGAACGCCGTGAATTACCAGCCGTTGAATTGGCAGGGTTCGTTTCAACTCGGCAACGGCACGATCGCCGCCGATCAAACCGAAGCGACGCTGACGATCAACGTCCAAGCGGGCACTCGACCGGGAGACTACACCTTGTCGGTCCAAGGTCAGGCACAAGTACCGTTCCACAAGGATCCAAAGTCCGCCGATCGGCCCAACACGCTGGTCTCAGTCTCCAGCCAAACCGTGACGATCACCGTGACTGAGCCAGTGAAAAAGTAGGGCAACACCCGGTAAGGAACTGGCTCAAAACAACTTCCCGATTTCCCTTCTGGTTCCCTCCCCTCGGCGGGGAGGGTTAGGGAGGGGGGGCGAGTGGCAAATCGACTGGACCATCCTCCCCCCTCCCCGGCCCTCCCCGCCGAGGGGAGGG
>JAYSQC010000422.1:0-43273 GCA_043721755.1 Schlesneria sp. | reverse complement strand
GAACAACACCAACCCGAAGCGTGAGCGAGGACGGATGTCGCTCGACTCTCGTCCTCGCTCACGCTTCGGGTTGGTGTTGTTCTTGGACAAGTTCTAAGGATTCGGTGCGAAACAACTTCCCGCTTTCCTCCCTCCCCTCGGCGGGGAGGGCCGGGGAGGGGGAGGGATGGTCAGGTCGATTTGCCCTCGCCCCCCTCCCTAACCCTCCCCGCCGAGGGGAGGGAACAAGCAACGAAAGACGGGAAGTTATTTCGAGCCAGTTCCTAAGGGCATCCCATTCCAGCCGCGCAGGAGTTGCACCATCCAGCTTCCAAGCGGTTGTCATGATGTCCGCTCCCGAAGCGATCATCGAACGACCATCCGGGGGAATCGCGATGTGGTCGATGTTGCTACCGGGAAGCGTTGGGTTTCTTCGCCGTGGTGGATTCGCGGTCAGATCCCAAACATGAATCCCGCCTCCGTAGTCACCCGCCACAATCGTTTTCTGATCTGGCGACCACGCCAGCGAGGTCACCGCTGCCATGCCTTCAGTCAACCAATGCCGCCTCACCCAACCGGCGTCTTCGTGAGCATAGATTTGCAAGCTCAGTTGGACCGCAACGGCGAGGAGTTTCCCGTCAGGTGAGAAGGCGAACCGTTGGCCTCCATCAACTTGATGCAGCAATTGGAAGGGCGTTTGAGAGACATCCCACAGCTCAAGCTTGCCGGTCCCATCACTGCTCGCAACCGTGAGGGAACTATTGGGACTCATTTCAGCCAACATTCCCAAAACCTGTTGGTCGCGAAGCGTGAAGACAGGATCATCGGCGTTCGACCAGTCGATGTCCCAGACGCGGACTCTCCAATCCGAAGGCTTTGCAAGCCAACGTTCGCCCATCTGTGGACAAGGACAGCCCTCTTGTTCGCTCTCTCGATTCAAACTTGACGGTCTTGACGCGACGACCGGGTTTGACGGAGAGATCCCAGATCAGCAACTCACCCGGAGCATCTGCCCCAAGAATCAACCACCGATTGTCGTGAATCGCCACATCGCTCGAACCGCTAGGTAGCGTGTGAGCTAACTCGATCCGAGGATTGGCAGCGTCAGTCGTGTTCACCGAATAAACGCGATTGGCGGAGTACATCCATTTGCCATCCTGCGAGAACTCGAACCCCTCGCCAGAAATCGATTGAGCAACATTCACCGGCAAGTCGTTCATCAAACTCCCCAGTGATTTTGTCAAAGTGAGTTTGGCTGTGTGAGTGTCAGGAACAGTGACAAAAACTCGCCGCTGGGATGAAACCGGGTTCGCATAACCCGAACCCAATGCCGAAGCCGGTGTTCGCCGATCACGGCCACCGGTTCTTCCGGTTGCCAGTCGAAGCGTTCGGATTCGGAAATCTGGGCCGGGTCGAGGCCATCCAGCGTGATGAACTTCGCAGGCGTGGCCGCTGCACCACCGATCACTGGTTGGAGTGCGGGTTGTGAACGCGGGGCGTTGGGCGTTGGAACGGGTTTGACCGCAGTGTCCGCTTGGGTCTCGGCCGAAACGGGCGCGACCTCCCCCGGCACGTTGACCGCCACGGTTGTCTCTTTGCCGTCCTTCGTCTTGATCGTCACGATGACAACGGCCAGCAGTGCCATCGCCACTAGGCTGAGCAGCGCCACTCGCGTCGTAGGATGGGCACTCTTGCCCGTCCTCTTCGCATTCTCATCCACAGCCAAAGCCGGACGGGCAGGAGTGCCCATCCTACGAATGACTTCGCGAGCCGATGCGGGTCGAGCGTCTCGATTCTTGGCGAGGAGGCTCATCACGAGGTCCGACAGCTCGCTCGGCATGTCGGCGCGCAGCGTGCGCGGTGCAGGAGGTTCGTGCGTGGCGAGCGACATCAGGGTCGCCATCACATCCTTGCCACCAAACGCCGACTGACCGGTGAGCATCCGGTACAACACGCATCCCAAACTGAACAGGTCGGCCCGCGCATCAACCACCTCACCCCGCGCCTGCTCGGGAGCCATGTACGCGGGCGTCCCAAGGATCATCCCCGACTGAGTCAGGTTCGCCATGTCGCCCACCGACCGCGCGAGACCGAAGTCGAGCAGCTTGGCAAGGGTTGGCGGTTGAGGGTGAAAGCGAAGGCATGACTGAAGCTGCGGGTCGCCAAGCGTGAGGCGTGTCGAAGTTGGGGTCAGGTGGAAGACACAAAGATTACGGAACGAGGTTGTCCTTGGAATGCAGGCGAACCCAGACTTCCTGTGAGATGTTGTCGCTGACCGACTCGACCGAGCCGTCCAATTTCAGGACGTTCACAAGACCCACGTGCTGACTGCGGGCGGTCGCGGCGAAATTGGCGGGGATCGGCGAGTCGGCGCAGGGCATGCCGAGACGCTTCAGTTCCGCAGTTGAATACGTCAGGGTCAGCATGGTGCAGGAGTTGATGCCGTCGGGACCGTTCGTTGCGAACGGATGAACGGCCGTGAGGCTGCCCCCGGCCATCCCGAGCGCCCATGTGCCGCGAGGGTCGATGGGATCGATGCCCGCTCGAAGCTCGTCGATCGCCACCATGTTGGACAGGCCGTTGGGGAAATTCTTAAAGCCGAACGAAACATTGAAGCCGCCCACTCCGCTCCCCCACAGCGTGGCGTTGGTATTGATCAGATCGTTGGTTCCCGTGTGAAAGCCGGTGGGACATCCCGGTTGAAACATAAAGCAGGGACGGTTCGGACCCATATTGAATCCGTAATTGCCGCGAGCATACGAGTGTCCTCTCGTGCCGGCCAACAAGGCTCGTTCATAGAAGAGTTCATTATAGCTGTCACTGGGGCACTTCATGACGGACAGGTTCTTGGTCCGCACTGCGCGGTGGGAAGGGGCATCGACGGGCAGATTCAGATCGAAGGCGTCATAGAGCGTCTTCTGGTCGAGATGGGGCAGCAGAAAGATGACCCAGTTGGCGTGCAGGCGATCCGGTTCGGTTCCCGGAGAGATTCCCATCGCGACCCGGTCGAATGTGCCGAGCGGAAGCAGACCCGCACCGTACGGTTCGCCCAGACCGGACCAGATCATCGCCGGGGGCAGCACGCCGTGCGCGTCGTGGTAGTTGTGTAACGCCAGGCCAATTTGCTTGAGATTGTTCTTGCAGTGCAGCCGCCGGGCCGCTTCACGGGACTGTTGCACGGCGGGAAGGAGCATTGCGACCAGGAGGCCAATAATCGAAATCGTCACCAACAGCTCGATCAGCGTGAATCCACGCGAAGTTCGCTTAACCATGGGTCAGCCTCCTCAACGATGAACGCGATGGCCCGACTCCGATGTTACGGCAGTGAACCGCCTGAAAGCCGTGCCACTTTTGAACTTCCCAAATCATCACTTCGCAGAACTCCCGCCGTCGCGGGCAACTGACAGACGACCCTTCCCGCAGGATCGATGATGGCAGTCCCGGACCATGTCGAGCACACCAAATTCCAGGTCCTCGTTTCGATGGCGCGATATCGGCAAGCGAGAATCTGACGCTGCAGCAGTTCGGGATGATCAATCGAGTCGCCATCGTAGACGAGATGCACGATCGCATCCACGGGAGCCGTTTTTCGATACTGAGGCAGCCAGGGAAGAAAAGACTCGTAGCACACGCAGACCGCAATCGTTCGCTGTTGTTGATGGCGATCCAAAAACGACAACAAGCGAAACTGGCTTCCCGGTGTAAAGGGCGCATGCAATTGCAGAGCCGGAAGAATCCTCCCGCGAATCCACCCTTGGTTGAGCCAGCCCGGCAGACCTTCTTTGAAAGGGACCAGCGCCCGCTTTTCGTGATACGTGATTTCGTCGGGGCCGGAGACGAGACAACCGCAGTTGTAACGCCGACCTTCGGCGACCTCCAATCCGTAACGATGGGTGGTTTCGCGCTTCCACATCGAAACGCCCACGAGGCAACTGGTCTGATAAAGTGGCTGGAGCGTCTGAGCAAAATCCTGAACGGTCAAACGTGTGGCGACGTCATTTCGAGCCGCATTCTGGTCGTCGTGCTGACTTTCGCTGAGACACGTTTCGGGCCAAACAATCAGGTCCACACCTCCAGACTGCGCCAAACTCGATCGCGTCAGCGGATCGAGCTCCCTCCAGGGCCGCCACGGGATATTCACCGAGACCCTGACGTGAGGCTGAACCAACATGACCGAGAAGGGCAGCGGTTCGACCCGAGTTCCCGACGCCAACAGGCTGCCACCGAACCACGCCGCCGCAGCAATTCCGACGCCACTGATCGGTCCGGTCCAGCGCAGCCAAAAAACTGGCGACTGGTTCCGGACGAACAGAAAGTTCACCAGATAGAGAATTCCGGAGACGCCAAACGGAGTCACCGTCGCGGCCCATTGGGCGACAGGCGTGTCTGCTGCCGCCAGAGAGAAGCTGGTGACCGACCACGCGACACCGCACACTGCCTGCAGTAACTCGCCAGCCACCGCCACCGCCACCGCCGCCGACAAGGCGGCGGCGCTGGCGACGGGCCAATCCCGCATGAGCCGCACGGCCATCGCGAGTCCGACGAATTGCAGACTGAACACGAGACAGGCAGCACCGTGCAGAACACCTCCCCCTACGGGAACCGCATCGCGGACAAACCCCGTCGAGACCCAGGCCATCGCAAAGCCGATCACGACGGCTTCCAACGTCAACCGAAGTCGGGACAGGTTGACGTTTTGATCCCTCCAGAGCCAAACCAGCGGCACCAGGCAGAACCACCACGTCGGCCAGGAAAATGGGGGAAAAGAGACCGTGAACAACAAGACGGCGCTGATGGCGAGGATTCGCCGCCTCGTCTTGGCCACAATCGCCGCCGCACCGATGAGCACGATCAAATCTTGCCAATCGATTGGCAGCACGTAGAGCAGAAGTTCCCAACCGTCGTTGACCGCCATCAGCGTCAACCTCGGGCATTTCGCCGTTTGAGGATGATCGCGCCGACGCCAAGGCACACGGCTCCGACGATCAGATACCAGAGCCACGGGCCAACCCAACTTCGAGAAAAGTTGGGTTCCGGCAGGCCGTAGAAACTCAGATAGAATTCTTCCTCGGGGACTTCGTCTGGGCTAATGACTTCGACCGAATACGTGACTTGCATCGTATTGCCAGGCATACGGGTCAATGTGATGGTTTCTTCGGCCTTTTTGGCGATGGGAACCCCTAGGACAGGATCGCCATATTCTAATCTAACATGGCGCATGCCGCTGTTTTTATTGTGGATATAATTTTCATGGGTGCAGCCATACTCCGTCAGCGCCCACTCGTTGTCCGGATCACAGATTAAGAAGCTATTGAGATAAGCAATATGAACGCGTTCTATGGGATTGTTGATTTCGTGATCAAATTCCACGCGGACGAGTTTATTTCCGTCATCGGCCTGGACGGCATAGACTCGCTGGATCTTGAAATCATTGCCCTGGACAAGTTGTGACAGCGGGTCTCCCCACAAATGAAACCCCCCCAGAGCGATGCCTCGAGCTTGTTTCTCGATTGCCGCGATTTTTGAGTCGAACGTGGGATTGACGCCCAATTGTTCGAGGAATTGCAGGGTGGTCGGCCCCCCCTCCGAAGTCCGCCAGATGGAGAACGCATACGAACCATTTCGGACTTGGTAACTATCAATTCCTCTCTTATTCTTCCGGCGATCAAGGCATAGCGGTCCTCGCAGCACACATTCAAACTCTCTGATGTCAAGTTTATAAGGATCGGCTTTTCGCTTGAGAAATGATTCACGAACCTCTTCAGAGACCGAGATGTTTTGGCTGCTGTACTTGCACTTTGCACGAAAAGAGAGGCGTTCAATTTTTGCAGACGCCTGCATGACCCCCTTCACAAAACGGCTACGCAATGCCGGATCGTCTTGCTGCGCCCACGCCGGCACCCATACCCCGATGGTACACAGAACCGCCAGCATCGCCTTCACGGCGGTGAATAACCGATCCATAGCACTCACTCCCAAAAAATCCGGGCGAAACCGCGGGATCGAACTCTCGGCTCAAACACGTTCCGCAGTTTCGCTCGGGCGTAGCCAGGGTCGCCGCATCTCAAACCCCAAGCACGAACGCCACTTCGAGAAGCTGCATCATTTGCCGGTAAGAATCGCACATGTTTTTAGCGGGCTTCTTCGCTGGCGTAATCTGCCGAAGCCTCAAGTCACTGTACGCTATCCCGTTCGAGGTGCGGCGACCCTGCGGGCGTAGCCGAGACTACTAGAGCGAGTCGCACCTGCATCCAAAAGTAAGTATATTAAACGCGCAGACACAATCACCTTCCCAATTTGACGGATTGCAGTCAACATTTCCGCAAAGGGCAATTGGCTGGTCCACGCAATCTCCGGCACCGCTAACCCAAGCACAACCTCCCTCCGCCCTGTCCACGAAAGCGCCGACTGAAAGCATTACCAAAAGCATTCCCAGCGCCACACACACTTTGCCGAGCAACCCAGATCGCTTCATGATTCAACTCCTTCTTGAAATCAAAAACCGCACCCTGACAACCAGGACCGACGCAGCCCCGGATTTTGCACGCAGTTACTGAACCGAACCGGAAATCGTCACGACCACCGACGTGTAACCCGGCTCGTCCGAAAAGAACTTGATGAAATATTCAAACGGTCCGGTCTTCGCCGATGTGCCCAGCTTGAGCTTCAGGTGGTGTTCCTGGCCCGGTGGAACCACGATCGGGAAATCATCCAGCGAAATACACCCGCAACTCGGCTGCGAACCGAGCAATGTCAACGGGTGCGATGACAGATTGACCACACGCAGTTGTCTCTCAATGATCTCGGATTTCGGAACGTCGCCAAGGACGACCCGCGTCGGTTCAAACAGCAGCCGCTCCCCTCGCAACCACGGCCGCACAAGTTCCACAGAACCGGTCTGCCACCACGCGTACCCAAACAGGGCCACTGCGAACAACACTGAGATTCCGGCCACTTGGGCGACAAGCGGGAGCGTCCGCGAACAGGGTGCGACCTTCGCCACAGTGCGTTCTGACGATTCTTCCAGGAGGTGACCATCAATGGGCGCGTTCATGCTTCCTCCTCAGTGATCGTAATTGTGTTTCGGAACTTTGAGGGCTGGCAGCGATCCGAAGCCAACGGATCCGCCAGGCAGACACGGGAATCTCGACGGCAAAATAGCCCCGTTGTCTCGGAACCTGCCGGGGACCGCCCGAACATTTCACGCAATCGACTGCATGACTGTGCGCCAATCGGACGCGCCAATGACACCAGCACAATGCCGCGAGAACCCTTCGCCATGAGGGCTGAGGGGGCGATTGAGGCAACTGAGACTCCTCTGCATTGATCGAGGATTGCCGAAAGCGATCTGCTACCCGAAAAATCAATTGAGGTCATTGAAGTGAGAGGCAGAAAATATCGTCGTCGATCTCGATGTGCAATCTCAGGCCAATACGTTTTTGAAGGTGGGCAGGACATCCCTTCGGCGGCCCATCCAAAACAGGTCGAGATCGTGTGCCGTCGAAGACTCGTCCTGCACGACTTTGATAAAGGCGATTACTCTGGGCAGTCTATGTCCGCCTCTATCTCGCGATGGCACCCTACGCCGCTAACTTTCTCGAAGTCCGGCTCACAAAGCTTGGCTCGTTCGACGGTGGTAGAAATCAACTCACCGGTTCCAGTTCCGTCAGTGTGCTCGTACTCGAACCGAACTTGTCCGTCTCGATACCGAGCCGTTGCAACATGCTCACGTAGAGATTGCTGAGCGGTGGCCCATTCTTCGGATCGAACGCGAGATGTTGGCCGTGTTTGAAGCCGCCGCCCGCGAAGAGCACTGGCAGGTTCTTGGTCGAGTGGGAGCTGGCGTTGCCGAGATTGCTGCTGAAAAAAACCATCGTGCGGTCGAGCCGCGTTTCACCCTGCTCTGCAGTCTGCTTCAACTTCTCCAGGAACTCCCACACCGTCTTCATCTTTTCCAGTTCGACCTTCTTGAGCTGCTCGAACTTCGTCGGATCTTGGCGGTCAGTGGTGACGCGCTGGCCGTCAATATTGTCAGTTTGTTGCGCGACGAGACTCATCACGGAGCCTCCGCACAGCACGGCATCAATCACGGTGATGTTACAAAGCATTCAGTTCCGTATTCATCTGGACTGCTCCGGTGAACGGCGGCCTCGTTTCTGAAATCAACCCGCGCCGAATCGTACTCCGCCTTGCTCTGTTTGTCTGGTTCAAGCGAGAATGCCGGGCGATCACGGCGACCAGCGGGTTGTCGCTCCCGTCCTCGCCGCAATGAGACCCTGACTTCATGGACATCGCACAGACTTTGATTCGACACGGCTTGGTGACTCGCCAGCAGATCGACACGGCATCGCCTCAGGTGGCGGGACGGCGTCTCGATCGGGCGCTCATCGAACTGGGGTTGGTCAATGAAGACGAAGTGCTCAAGGCGTTCGCCGACGAATTGGGAATGCCGTTCATTGAGGTCAAGCAAGAGCTGATTGACCACGACCTGCTGATGCAGTTCCCGACGACGGCCGTCTTCCGGCACTCGCTGCTGCCGATCACTCGGCGCAACGGCAGCGTGGTCGTGGCGACGTGCGACCCCTTCAATCTGGAGGCGCTGGAAGAACTGGAGTCGGTCAGCGGGTTTCATCTCGTCCCGGTGCTGGCTCGCCGGTTGGATGTGGTGGAACTGATCAAGGAGCATCTCGGCGTCGGCGGCGACACGCTGAATGAACTGGTCGCGCAGCGGACGGCCGATGGCGTCGAGTTGCTCAGCGATCTGTCGGCGGATGACGCGGATCTCGCGTCTCAGGCCGAGAACGCTTCGGTCATCAAGCTGGTGAACGAGCTATTAATGGAAGCTCTCGAACAGCAGTCGAGCGACGTTCACATTGAGCCACAGGAACACGGCCTGATCATCCGCTACCGCGTCGATGGCCTGCTGCGAGTCCAGCCGGTCCCCGAGTCCATCGCGCACTTCTACGCGGCGATCGTCACGCGGTTGAAGATCATGTCGAAGCTGAACATCGCCGAGAAACGAATCCCGCAGGACGGTCGCATCAAGCTGAAGATCAGTGGCCGCGAGATCGACGTGCGCGTCTCGATCATCCCGATGGTGCATGGGGAAGGAGTCGTGCTGCGACTGCTCGACAAGGGCCGCATGGTCTTCAATCTGAAGAACGTCGGGATGGACGCTGGCATGGCGCAGACGTTCCGCGATTTGATCTCGATGCCGCACGGGATTGTGCTGGTCACGGGACCTACCGGGAGCGGCAAGACTTCGACGCTGTACAGCGCTCTCAACGAGATCAAAGACCCGACCATCAAGATCGTCACCGTAGAAGACCCCGTCGAGTACCAGAACCCCGGTATCAGCCAGATTCAGGTTCACGCGAAGGTCGGCCTGACGTTCGCCGCCGCGTTGCGAAGCATCCTGCGTCACGATCCGGACATCATCCTCATCGGAGAAATCCGCGATGGTGAGACGGCCGACGCGGCGATCCAGTCGTCGCTGACGGGCCATCTCGTGTTCAGCACGCTGCATACGAACGACGCCCCGAGCGCATTCGCGCGACTGATCGACATGGGTGTCGAACCGTATCTCGTCGCGAGTACCGTGGAGGGCGTGCTGGCTCAGCGCCTCATCCGCGTTCTCTGCAAGCACTGCAAGCAAGCTTACGTTCACGCCCCGGACGAGTTCCCCACCGACTTCCCGCGCCCGCTGCCTGAGAAATTGTGGAAGCCCGTCGGCTGTCGCGAATGCCGCAGCACGGGCTATTCCGGCCGCCGCGCGATCTTCGAGCTGCTGCGAACCGATCACGAGATCGGCCGCTTGTGCATCCAACGGGCCAGCTCGGCCGCCATCCGCGACTACGCTCTCAAGCAAGGCATGATGACGCTCCGCATGAACGGCTACGCGCGAGTCCTCGACGGCACAACCACACTCGACGAAGTCCTGCGTATCACGAAGGGCGACTTCGCGTGAGGCGGGACGGATTGAGACGACACGTTGAATCGGTGTTTAATGTTGTCGGGCCGCGCGTATTTGGATTGTCTGAAAGTAGCCTTCATCGCTCCGCGTGAAGAGAGCCGATTGGGAGTGGGGCGATGACGATGCCAATCCATGTCCGGATCACACTCGGCTTCCTTCACGCGGAGCGATGAAGGCTACATTGTTGCGACCAAAGGTCGCGTCGTTTAACCGCGTGGGCAACGCCCCGCGTGTTGAGTGGCGTGAGAAGTCGTTTTACCGCACGACGCGCGGGGCGTTGCCCACGCGGTTAAACAAAAAAGCAGATACGGCAAAGGAGATCTTCCTTCGTCGAATCGACTCCTCAGTTCCACATCATTTTTTGGGAAGGCTCTTGCTCATGCGCTCGTTTGTGACTTGGTTGGCTGTGGTGTGTGTGACGCTCTGTTCGACACTGGCCGCTCTGGCCGCTGATAACTCGTCGATTCAGACTGGCAAGCCGAGAAAGGTCTTGATCGGCGATTACTCGGCGAAGGTGTTGGCTCTCGTCGATGAGCAGGGTGAGTTCGCGTGGCAGCAGCCGATTCGAGACATCCACGATGCGTGGCAGCTCGCCAGCGGCAACATCCTCTTTCAGAAGTCGTGGACCGAGATCGTCGAGGTCACGCCCGAGGGCAAGACGGTCTGGCAATACAACGCGGGCCAGCAGAACGGCAATAAGGGAAAGCGTGTCGAGGTCCACGCCTTCCAGCGGTTGGCCAACGGTCACACGATGATCGTCGAGAGCGGCCCGGCCCGAATCATTGAGGTCGATGCCGATGGGAAGATTCACAAACAGATCGCCCTCAAGGTCGAGAACCCGAATCCGCACACCGACACGCGGCTGGTGCGGAAGCTCGACAACGGCCATTACCTCGTCGCCCATGAATCCGATCACGCGGTGAAAGAGTACGACGCCGACGGCCAGATCGTCTGGGAGTACAAAGTCGGCTCGAAGGTCTACAGCGCGCTGCGGCTGGCCAACGGCAACACGCTGATCGGCGCAGGGGACGGCCACAAAGTTCTGGAGGTGAACAAGGACGGCAAGACGGTCTGGTCGGTCGAAGAGAAGGAACTGCCCGGCATCACGCTGGCGTGGGTGACGATGGTCGAACGCCTCCCCAACGGCAACACGTTCATCGTCAACTGCCACGCCGGGCCGGAGAACCCGCAGTTGATCGAAGTGACGGCCGAGAAGAAGGTCATCTGGACCCTTAAAGACTTCAAACGCTTCGGCAATAGTTTGCCGGTGGCGCGCTTGGTCGAGTGAGGTCCAAGCACTGAAGCCAGACCGTTGAAGTCCAGCTTAGCTTTGTTATACCTCGCGCGGTACACGCTGACACTAACCCGAAGCGTAAGCGAGGATGTAACACACGTCCTCGCTTACGCTTCGGGTTAGTGTGAAATGTGCCATCCTCATCCGTGCGCGGTATAGCCGGACTTCGTTCCAGGGAGTCGCGATCCGAAGAGAAGTCCGGCTTTCGGAAAAGCCGGACTTCGAGTCTTTGACCGTCTTTTCTGAACACTGAAAACGAAACACCGAACACTGGATCCCTTCCATGCCCGGAGCGACTCTCGCCGCCGACCTTTGGATTAGCGAATACCTCACGCCGCACGATGTTTGGCAGCATGGGGTCGAGCGGATTTTGGCTCATCGTCAGACGCCGTTCCAAGAGATGTACGTCGTCGAGAGCGGAGCCTATGGCAAAGCGCTGGTTCTCGACGGCAAGTGGCAGACCTGCACAGGGGACGAGTTCCTTTACCACGAGCCACTCGTCCACACGCCCTTCGTGGTGCATGGGCATCCGCGACGAGTCCTGATTGCGGGGGGAGCCGATGGCGGGGCGGCGCGCGAGGCGCTCAAATGGCACAACGTGGAAGAGATTGTCATCGCCGACATTGATGGCGACGCGGTGGCCGCCTGTCGCGAGTGGTTACCCGAGATTCATCAAGGTGCATTCGATGACCCGCGCGTGAGGATCGAGATCGGCGACGCTTACGACTTCATCGCGAACTCGCACGGCTGGGATGTCATCATCGCCGACCTGACCGATCCGATTGAACACGGCCCGGCGTTCAAACTCTTCACGCGCGAGTTCTTCGAGCTGTGTCAGAACGCTCTCGCACCGGGCGGCGTCTTCGTCAACCAAGCCGGTTCGCTGTCGCCGCCACTCTTGGACTTGCTGGCTCGCACGGTGAAGACGATCAGTTCCGTGTTCGCTCACACCACCGTCATTCAAGCCAACGTCCCGACGTATGGCTCGCCGTGGGGCATGGCCCTCGCCAGCGACAAACACATCGACTCGCAACCGGACATCGCAGCAACCGACGCACTGCTCGCCAGCGACACGAACGGTCGCTTCCGCATGTTTGACGGCCAAACGCTGCTCGGCCTGCTCCAGATGCCAAAGTATGTGCGCGACCGCCTCGCCACCGAAACGGTGACCTACTCACTCGCTAACCCGCCGAAGTTCTTCAGCCGTTCGCCAGGTGCCTGTTGAAAAACGTAGGGTAAGCGTCTCGCTTGCCCTCTTTTCAACGGCGATCACGAGGTATACCTCGCGCGGTCTCAACTGAGACATCTGAGCGGGGCGGCGTAAGTCCCCTGGTTCTTGGGCGTAAGCCCTTCTTTCAAAGAACCGGGGGCTTACGCCGCCCCGCTCGGAATTGTCTCACTTTGTGCCGCGCGAGGTACAACGGCGATCACGGGCAAGCGAGACGCTTACCCTACGTTTTTCAACAGGCTATTCGGAGACACATGATGCTGCCGCTCACCACACGACGCCAGTTTCTGCAAGCCGCCACGGCGGGAGCCTGCTTGGCTCCCTACGTCTGGACCAGCGGAGCCGACGTGGCAACGAGGCCGAAGTCCAAGAACGACCGACTGCGGATTGGTTCGATTGGGATGCGGTATCAAGGCTCGGTCATCGCCGACAAGGCTCAAGAGTTCGGCGACATCGTGGCGATCTGTGACGTGGACCGGCAGATCGCCGACAAGGCGAAGGCTCAGTTCGGCGGCAAGGCCGACATCCATGAGGACTATCGCGAGCTGCTCGCGCGGCCCGATGTCGATGTCGTCACGATTGGGACTCCCGATCACTGGCACGCGCAGATGCTGATCGACGCCTGTCGAGCGGGCAAAGATGTTTACTGTGAGAAGCCGCTGACTCTGACCGTCGCCGAAGGGCAACGCATTATCGAGGTGGTGCGCGAGACGAAGCGCGTCGTGCAAGTCGGCACTTGGCAGCGGAGTGACTCGCGCTTTCGACTCGCTAGTGAATTGGTGAGGTCCGGCCGCATCGGGCAACTGCAAAAGGTGACGGTGGTCCTCGGCAAGAACATCGCCGGAGGACCATTCACGCCACAGCAGCCACCGGCACATTTGAACTGGAACCAATGGCAGGGACCAACGCTCGACGTGCCATACATTCCCGAGCGATGTCATTACACCTTCCGCTGGTGGTACGACTATTCGGGCGGACAGATGACCGATTGGGGCGCGCATCATGTGGACATCGCGCAGTGGGCGATGGGGACTGAGCACACGGGGCCGACCAAGATCGAGACGACCGCCAAGTTTCCGCAGGTTGAGAACGGCTACACCGTGGCGCTCGACTTCGACGTGAAGCTGACCTACGCGAACGGCGTCGTCATGGAGATCAAGGACACTGACCGCAACGGCATCCTGTTTGAAGGAACCGAAGGCCGCCTGTTCGTGAATCGCGGCACCGTGTCAGGCAAACCGGTGGAAGACCTCACCACGAAACCGCTGCGCCGTGAGGATTTTTCGCTCTACAACCACGACAACTTGGCACGACCCGAACGCGCGGGGAAGCTCGATGCGATCATCAACCACATGGGCAACTTCTATGACTGCGTACTCAATCGCCAGCCGCCGCTCGCCGGTGTCGCCAGCCAGCATCGCTCGGTCAGCGTCTGCCATCTCGCCAACATCTCGATGCGACTCGGCAGACCGCTGGCCTGGGATCCCGATCTCGAACGGTTCGTCGATGATGTCGAAGCCAACCGCTGGCTGAGCCGCGACCGGCGTAAAGGGTTCGAGTTGGGTTGAGCGTTCATCACACCACGCAAACGTCTCTGGACGGAATTGGGCTGACGCCGTCCCGCTCCGAAATGTTTTTGTTTTGGCATCGAGAGAGTGATACCTCTCGTGGCGCAAGATGAGAGTTTGGCGAGCCGCGTGCCGTGAGGCCGCAGGTTCTTGATTTCGAGGAGGAAACCCACCCGTGGCCTTACGGCACACGGCTCGCCTCGAACATCGCACTCATGGCCGTGCGAGGTATAAGGCGATCGGAAAGAGTTGTCTTACCCACACCAACCCGAAGTGTGAACGAGGACGAAGTTTATCGACGCCCTCATTCACACTTCGGGTTGGTGTGGCACAGGTAAACCAACTCCTGCCGTTCGCCCCGACATCGGCGGCTTCCGCCGCTGCACGAGTCCTTCCCGGTGCGGATGACTTTGCCGGTTGTGGCGAAATTAACTTTCGTACCGGCTTTTCACTCATCTTCATCCGTCGCCGCGTCCGATGAGTACGAATAACCGCTATAGGCGGAACATTCGTCATCGTCTCTGAGAGCGTCGCTGCTCGGGATGGTGATCGAGGACGACGGGTCGCGTGCGAGGTTTTCTCAGCAGTCGCTGGAGCAACCGATGAATCTTCGAAGCAATTGGTGTTTGTTCGGTTTCCTAACTTGGGTGGCAATGGCCGGAATGGCCAGTGCCCAACCTGAGGGATCCGTCCGGTTGGGAACGCCCGCCGATGGCCAACTTCCTCCTCCGTTGACGACGTTCAACGGGGACATGGGACAGGTCAATCTCGGCGGCACTGGCCCTGGGAGCTACACGAAATACGACCGGACGTTCCGGCCGCGCATCAACGTGGACACGCGCGGCGGCGGCTTGTACGGATACGAACCGGGTTACACCAACCTCGGGATGTTCCTGCCGTACACGATTGAGGACGACACGGCGATTCTGTTCGGCGATGTCCGGGCCATCATTACGCACAACGGCAAAGGTGGTGCGAACGTCGGTGGCGGTTGGCGCTGGTGGATGCAGGACATCGACCGCATCATCGGTCTGTCGGCGTGGTACGACTTCGACGCGGGCCATGTCCATAGCTACGACCAAATCGGACTGAGCTTCGAGTCGCTCGGTCGGTTCGTCGATTTCCGCATGAACGGCTACATGCCGATCGGCAAACGTGACCACATGCTCGGTACGGTGCTGGATTCGACGAACACCAATTTCATCGGCAACGGCCTGTTCTTCAACCGCACGACTCAAGCGGAACAAACCTTCACCGGCTTCGACACGGAAGTCGGCGGTCCTGTTCCGCTCCTCGGTCGTTACGGTGTGAACGGCTACCTCGGTGGATACCACTTTGTCGGGAACGGCCAGCAAAGCGGCAGCGTGACGGGGTTGAGTACCCGGTTGATGGCTCAAGTCAACGAAGATGTTTCGGTCGGCGTGCAACTGACCGACGACAATGTGTTCGGGACCAACGTTCAGGCCCAAGTGTTCGTCACATTGCCCGACGGGGCTCCCAGTCGCTGGCTGCGCAATCCCCGCGTTCA
The DNA here is from genome assembly GCA_043721755.1 of Schlesneria sp. GTDB lineage: Bacteria > Planctomycetota > Planctomycetia > Planctomycetales > Planctomycetaceae > Schlesneria. Next base: position 27,703 of record JAYSQC010000422.1, on the reverse strand, counting down.
GGATCGGTTGACCGCCTCGGTCTTCCGCCAGTTCCGGGTGCTAGCCAAGGTCGATACGTTTGATGTTCCTGAAGCGGCGATCAATCCCAAGGATGGCCAGCCGTACTTCGTGACTCACATCGACCCCAACGGTACGGCGACAGGTGCGGGAACGCTCGCGAATCCGTTGAACAGCATTGCAGCGTACAACAACCTCAGCCTCGCCCGGCGTCAGCAGTCGGACATCCTGTACGTTCGCCCTCGTGCGGACGACACGAATACGAATCTCGACACCGGTGCCACACTGGGAACGCTGACGTTGTTCGATGGACAGCGGTTGTTGAGTACCTCCGTGCGGAACCAGTTTGCCTCCAACGTGATTACGGGCGGTTTCGGGTTTCTCCCCGGCTTTGTGGCGGGTGCTGAGTTGCCCAACATCTTCAACAGTACCGGCGGCAATGTCGTGACGCTGGCCGCAAACACGACGCAGTGCATTGAGGTCTCCGGCTTCGATATCACGGGCAGCGCGACTGGCAACGGTATTCAGGGGGCCAATAACACCTGGGTCGTGATCACGAACAACGACATTCACGATGCCTTGAATGGCGTGGTGCTGACCAACACCACGGGCGTCGGTGGGATGGCTGCGGTCATCTCGGACAACTCGTTCCACGACAATCTGAACGATGGTTTCCGACTGGTGAACACCGCTGCCGCACCGCTCGAACTGCGGATGCTCGGCAACCGTGCGATCAACAACGGGGACGACGGTGCCGAGATTACCGCCAACGCGGGCAGCTCCATCGTGTTGACGGTCGGCGAATCGACGAACGCCGACGGAACGACGAAGAATCCCAGCGTTTACAGTTCCAACGGTGACAACGGGATGGAAATCAACGTCACGAACAGCACCATCGCGGGACGCATCTCCACCAGCACGTTCAATCAGAATGTCAACGACGGTCTGCGGATGGACCTCGACAACAGTACAGCCAACTTCCGTGATGCCGTGTTGGGTTATGCCATCACCGGAAACGAATTCGCGTCCAACATCGGCAGCGGCGTGGAAATCAATGCGATTAACGCTTCGCAACTCCTGCTGCGGATCACCGCCAACACTTTTGGTACTCCCGGATTGCAAGGGACTGGAAACCAAGACGATGGCCTGCGCATCTCTGCTGACGGTGGTCTCACGAACATTGAAATCGGCGGTGCCACTCTGGCCGATGGAAACCTCTTCACCGGCAACTTGGAGAACGGCATCGTCCTGAATCTGACGGGCGCTTCCGACAACACTTTGGATATCGGTTTCAATTCGATTGCTCTCGCTGGCGGCGGCGGCGGCGGCAGCATCTTTCTGACGGGACACGATGTCGATTTCCACCTGGGCCAAAACGACTTTGACTCGACCATTCTCGACTTCTTGCGTGGCGTGGGAACGGCAAACGTCATTCCAGCCGATCAGTATTCGCTCGCGGTTCTCGGCAGTGGGGTTGGCAGTTTTGACTTCACGGGGGGTGGGCAAGTTAAGGCGGGTTATCAGAGTACGACCTTCTTCGATCTCGACACGCTGGCCGCCACTCCCGCCCTGTGGGATCAGGTCTTCGCCAATGACGGAATCATTATCCTGTCTCACACGAGTTGCGGTGGCTGCGACGTGGATGATGCGGGCGTGTTGGCCATCAACGCCCAGGCGGCTCGATTTGCGACGGCGATCAGCAGCGGCACGGACGTGTGGGCCAACGCGGGAGCCGCTAGCGCCACTTATTACAACTTCTTGCCCGCGGGTGTCGTGGCGACCGGCGTACCGCTGGTCGGAGCGACCGGGTTCGTAGCGACGCCGGCCGGTACCGCGATCGGCATTACGGACGCGTCTCTGTTCACCAGCATGATCAACGGTTTCCCGACGCATAACTCGTTCGCTGCGGCCGACCCGGCGTTCACGGTTTTTGAAACCCGCACACTGGGCGGCGTGACCGAGGATGTTTCGATCGGCGTCCAGAATGCACGGCTCAACGCGGGCGGCTTTATCAATGGAGCGGGAACAGATGGTATCCGCGTCAACCTTGCGGACACTGCCTTCCTGCGACCAACTTCCATTCACGACAACACCGTCAGCGGATATGGTGTGAATGGCATCCATGTCGTCGCGAATGACCTGTCCCAAATTCCCGATCTGACGGTGACCCGCAACACGGTCACGGGCAGCGGAAACGGCATTACCCTCGAACGAAACGACTCCGCATTCTTGAATGCGATTGTCACGGAGAACACCGCGACTGGCGGTAGCCTGGCTGGACTGAATGTTGTCGCGACGGGAACGAATCTCCCGAACGTGACCGTCTCCGTGTTCGACAATACATTTACAGGCAACGACGGTGCCGGGATGTCGTTCAATGCCAGCGATGCCGCAGTGTTGCTCGTCGATGGAGACCGCAATATCGCCTCCAATAACGGGGGCCACGGCTTGTCCTATCTCGGCGAGGGGACGGCACGCATCGTCTCGTTGTTCCGCAACACGTCCGCGAACGGGAATACGCTCAACGGAGTGAACGTCCTCTCGACAGGGGTATCCGAATTGAATCTGACGTTCATCAGCCCCGTTGATCCGCTCCTCGATCTCACCAATCCGCTCGTGTCCGCCCGAACCAGTTTTTCCGAGAATGAACTCAACGGCGTGTTTACCAGCAGCCGAGATGCCAGCCTGTTGACCGTGACGCTGCGCGATGTCGATGCAACCTTGAACTTGCAAAGCGGATTGAGCTTCAACCGATTTGGACAGTCGCTCACACTCGCCGATGTGGCGGATTCGCTGGTGACAGGAAATGAGAACGACGGCATCCAGTTCTATACGTTTGGAGCCGCACCTTCCGATCCCAATCAGCCGCTCCCTTTCCAGCCGAATCAGTTGGATCTGAATAATGTGATCGTCGATAACAACGGCGTCACCGGTGCGGCGAATGGCGGCAACGGCTTGGAAGTCGTCACGCAGGGGACCAGCACGCTGGTGGTCAATGCCACTCAGACCTCGTTCAGCTCCAATGCGACCGATGGTGTTCGAGTCTTCTCGGGAGGCAACAGCTCCTTTGGCGAGGCCGGCACTCGTTCCACATTCGATGGGGTGACCATCAATGAAAACGGTCGTGACGGGATCAAGTTGTTCGCCATGGGCTCCTTCTCGTCCAGGCCGACGCAGTTCGTGGAAGTCAACAGCAACTCGGGGCTGACCAACATCTCTCTGAACGGTGATGACGGGATTCAAGTCAGCATTCCGTTTGGAACCACCGACCTGAACATTGTCGGCCAGCAGTTGGGTGGCTTCACCACGCTCATTCAGCAGAATGTGGGCAACGGAATTGAGTTCAACGTCGCGGACATCGCCATCGACGGTGACGATGCCAGTGACAACGCCACTCGCACGGATGGCGATGCCGATGGTGCCAATAATGAAATCCTGAACTTCTTCTTCACCAACGGCTACGAGCTCAACTCGTTCGATGACTTCAACGGCATTGGCGTGTTGAATGTGCAGGATGTGGCGATTGGCGATGTCAACGTGAACGACAGCGTCAATCTGGGCAACGGGGTCGATGGAATCCAGATGTTCGTCTCCAGCATCGAAAACTTCAGTGGCGTCTCGAGTGCGCCCACGCCACAGGATGTCAACCGCGATCTTGTGGCCGACGTACCGGCGGCCGCCCCAGGGAGTTCTACCCTCACCGGACGGGCTGGCAGCTTGAATGTCACCATTGTGGATTCGCAGATTTCGGGCAACGGCCGAGACGGACTCAACTACATTGGCGACGGATCAAACGACACATTCAATGTCGGTAACCTGATCACCTCGACCGTCAGCGGCTCGACGATTTCCGTCAACGGTCGGCATGGTGTGAACATCGATTTGGAAGGCAAGTTTGGAGAGTACACGGTGGCCTTTGGTGTCCCAGCCAGCTACTCCGTCGTATCTGCCAATCAATTCAACTTTAGTGCCAACTTGATCGAACGAAATCTCGGATATGGACTCCGATATCAAGCCAACGCGGGAGTTATCCAACGACGCAACCTCGGGCCGGGCGCGGACACCGACCACTGGAGCGTGGAGTTCCAAGATTTCGTGCAACCGACGGCCCCCCCGTTTGCGTTCGATCCGGATACGGTGGCCGCAACGTTCATTGGCCCGATTTTCAACTCGTCCTCACCGGTCTTCGGTCTCCAGTCGGATTACTACAGCATCGCAACGGACCTGAACTCACGATTGGAACTCTACAACAACCAGATTCGCTCCAACGGAGACCCTGGTATCCCGGCACCGTTGTTCAACACCGGGGGCGACGGCGTGTTTATCCGGGTCAGTACCAACTCGTACCTGTCGGCTGACATTGGTGGGGCGGCCGGTAGTGCCCAAGGGAATATCTTCTCAGGAAACCAACAAGCCGATTTGCGATTCGAGTCGTTCACGGCCACTCAGGTCAATGGGATCACCCCCACTATTCCAAACGTGTCTACCGCCGCTGCTCCACCAGGGCTTGACCAACTGTTTCTTGATGACACGGCTCAACTCGCATTGCGACTCAATGACAACATTGGCCGAGAAATCTCTTCCAAGTTTGTTATCAACTTTGCACAAGTGGGTGCCAGAGCCGCTGCTTATAATCAGAACGGCAGCCCCTTCATCAATGCTCCAACCGGTTTTGTTCGCACGGCTCAGATGTTCCAAGTGGACGATGTCCTCAACGTGGATGCCAACAACACCTTCACAACGCCACTGGCAAACGAGTTCCTCAACAATGGTGGCTGGGAAGGAACGGTCCTCGATCCGGCGTGGGTCAACCCGCTGTTCCCAAGAGATTACATCGAAAGCCCCAACAATCCGTTCACCCCGTAGTCTGAGTGCTCGATATGCAATGACTTCCTGACCACACGACAACGCCATCTCCACATGAGATGGCGTTGTTTGTTCCGTGACGGTGGTGAGGGAGATGTCCCACTTGAGCGGGTGTGCGGCATCGCCCGAATGGGGCCGCTTGTTTGATTTCTCCAGCCAGCCATCCCGTTTGCGAAGACCTGAATTGTGACCGGCGAACAGTTGGACTTGTTGACGCTCTGTGGAATCGCCGAGAAGATGCGGGTGACAAATGGTGGCGCGGACTTATACCCCGCGCGGTCAATGATGAGACCTCTGAGCGGGGCGGCGTCAGCCCTCTTTGGAAGAACCATTGGGCTGACGACGGCCCGCTCAGAAAAGGGACTCTCCGCCATTCCTGTTGAAAATGGTGTCCCGTGAGCGGCAAGCTAGCCGCCGGTCGTTTTCCTGCATGACCGGCGGCTAGCGCCTTGCCGCTCACGAGTGTTGTCCAACAGGAGTGGCGGAGAGCCAGAAAAGGCTCACTTTGCCCCGCGCGAGGTGATAGTATGAAATGTGCCAGCCTCACCCGCCTACGGCACAAGTCGCTGGGCGGCGGGAATCTTCGAAGGAGTGGGAATCATGCGACGGTTACTCATCACCTGTGGACTGTTTGCGGTGGCCTGTGTCGTTCCGGAATTGGCCTCGGCCCAGAATCAGCAGAACCGGAACACCAACACGGGGTCATTGGGGTTCGGCTCCACCGGGTCATCCGGCTTTGGCAGCACGGGTTCCAGTGGCTTCGGCAGCACGGGTTCGTCGGGGTTTGGCTCGACAGGCGCAAGTGGCTTTGGTTCCAACTCGGGGACCGGTGGTCAAGCGGGCGGGTTCGGCACCAACGGACAGACCGGCGTCGGTGGACAAGGCCAAAACGGTGCCAACGGCGGCCTCCTCGGTCGCGGCGCGAATCAGAACGGCCTCCTCGGTCGCAACGTGCAGAACCAAGGAATGCAGGGCAACAATTTGGGTGGAGGTGGTGGTGGGCGCGGCGGCGGCGGCAATCGCGGTGGAAATGGGTTGAATGGACTCAACGGTGGCGGTGGGAACAGTGGAAACGCGAATCAAACACCGATCGTTCGACCTCGCCAAAAGATCGCGTTCGAGTACACCCGCCCCTCCTCATCGGCCATCCAGTCCACGATTGAAGCCCGCCTGACGAAGCTCTCCGTCAAACGGCCCAGTTTGAAGAGCGTGATGGTGGCGATCGAGGATCAAGGCGAAGTGGTCCTACGCGGCGAGGTCGCTTCTGCAGATGATGCGAAGCTGGCCGAGAACATGCTGCGGCAAGAACCCGGTGTGAGGTCCGTGCGAAACGAACTTTCGTTTCCCGCTCCCGCCGCGCCCAAGGATGAGTGATTGACGAGGAAGTAGGCGACCGACAAGGGTTCGCGTATGCGCAACGTAGGATGGACGCCCTCGTCCGTCCTCTTCTGAGGGGAAGAGACTCGGACGAGGGCGTCCAAGTTACGCTGGCTCAACTCGCCGCTCGCGGCGGGACGGTATTTCAAACAATCGAATCGCTCAATACGGAACCTGCGTGGTGCCACCAGGTTTCCACCTACGGCGAATGAGGAGCGCGGCAATCAACGGGATGGCTCCCGAAGCGACGATGGCGATCGGCAGCGAAGCCGACTCGCGAAACCAAACTCCGCACGCCGAGTACGTCAGCGCGAGAGCCAAGTTGCTGCCGAGCAGCGCGGGGAGAAAGCGTCGCCAACTCAGTCGGCTCGCCCCCAACATCAGGACGCACGCTTCCGCGAGGATCGGCAACGCGCGGGTGAGGATCAGCGCGACGGGACCGTGCCTGCGTGTGAAGTCGCTCATCCGCGTCACGTCTGCCGTTTCGCTGAACCGCCGTGCGAGGGTCTCACCGAACACGCGCGCCAGCCCGAACCCACCGATCGCTCCCGCCGACAGGCCGAGCCACGACACGAGCGTTGCCGGAACGAGGCCCAGTGTCCCTCCCGCATACGTGATCACGGCACTCGATGGGACTGGCAGGAACATGTCGGCCGCCAACAGACCGAAGACCCACGCACCGACGACCTCGGGCGACGAAGGCTCACGCAGCGCCTTGAGCAAGCTCTGTTCAAACGACTCCCCCAACCAGAGAAACGGCACGATGGGGATCGCGAACAGCACGATCAAAAACAGAGCCGCCTTCACTGCTGGCTGCATGACGCGGTCACTCCCAAACGGTCGGGTTCCTCATTCAGCCAGACGATCTTCGCTTCCATCGTGGTCGTATCGAGCAGCGCGACCGACGGGCGGCCATACGACCAGCCACTCGTCTCGCCGGGGTTGATGAACAGCCGTCCGAGTTCATCGCGCGTGATGCTCGGCTTGTGCGTGTGAGCATAGATAGCGACATCGAACTCGCCGTCGAGTCCTCGCAACGAGCGGTCCATGTGCGTGAGGAGAAACCTCTTGCCGTCTGGCGTCTGGAACCCGAACGGCGGTTCGCCCAGCGTTCCCACGATTTTCATTCCAGCGGCGACACCGATCTTGTTCCCCTCGTTGTCGCCAAAGCACGCGATGACTTTGCAGTTCAAAGCTCGCAGCGGCGGCACGGCAAAGCTCGACACGAGGTCTCCCGCGAAGACCACCAGCTCGCAACCGGCGTCATTGAAAGTGGAGACCGCCCGCCGAATGTGGTCGAGGTGATCGTGACTGTCCGCAAAGATCCCGATGAGCATGTGGCTGATTCCAAAGGACGGCCGGGCTGATACGCCATCGTCGGTCGATGACGCCGCAAACGAGAACGCATTTCAAAACTCACCCGCCGTGCGGCTGGCGAGAACGCGTGGGCATTGAACGTTGTTGTGAACGAGAGCAGTTTGGAAAGTCGTTCAAGTCTCCGCTCGATTCAAGCTGAGAAACAACGTCAAACACACGATCTGGCCTTCTTTCATTCGCGCTCCCCTCAATTCGCGCGGAAAATGATCCGCGCGAATTGAGGGGAGCGCGAATGAAAGAGGGCAAACTGGTCTGCGGGCACCTCAGCTCGTCAGTTTTCCGTGTCGAACCGGTTTCGAATTGTCCTTCGCCAGTCTGAGCCAGACTACTGTAGTCCCGTCGCTCCGCCGACGGGACGGTTTGCCGACGGAGCGTCAAACCTACAGTAGAAACGCGACAGTAAATGTTCGAGCGATCCTGAGCGACAAGTCTATCCGACGCAGAGTGACATCGGCTGCCATTCGTGGAACGACACTCCGCCGTCAGATACACTCCGCCCCGCGTTGACCCGGTCGTGGGCAGTCCGGCTTCATTTTGTTGGCCGGACTTCTCTTCAAAGAGAACGCACCGCCGCAGAGAAGTCCGGCTTTCGGAAAAGCCGGACTTCGTGACATCCCCGCCTCCCTTCGACAAGTGGTCCCTCATGAAAGCCGTCGCCGTTCTTCCCGGAAAGACCAACAGTGTCCATCTGCGCGACATCCCGCAGCCCAAGCTGACCGATCAGCCTCATCCGCACGTCTGCTCGATTCCCGCAGGCCGCGCGGTGTTGGTGAAGACGCTGCAAATCGGCGTCGATGCGACTGATCGCGAGATCAACGAGGCTCTCTACGGCAACGCTCCCCCCGGCGGCGAACATCTCGTCATCGGGCACGAGAGCTTTGGGCAGGTGGTCGAGGTGGGCGCGAAGGTCACGGAGCTGAAGCCGGGCGATCTGGTCTCCTGCACCGTCCGCCGACCGGGTGGTTCGGTCTATGACGTGATCGGTCGCAACGACATCACCAGCGAAGAGACTTACTACGAGCGCGGCATCAATCTCTGTCACGGCTACCTGACCGAGCTGTTCGTGGACGACGCCGAGTACATGGTGAAAGTCCCGCCGCAACTGAAGCATCTCGGCGTGTTATCGGAACCGGCCAGCGTCTGCGCCAAAGCGATCGAGCAGGCATATCTGGCCCAGCAGCGGCTGCAAGTCTGGAGACCCCGGCGCGCCTTCGTGCTGGGAGCCGGTCAGATCGGGCTGCTGGCCACGATGATGCTCAAGCTGCGCGGGCTGGATGTTTACACGCTCGCCACCAAACCGGGACCGCATCGCAAGTCCGAGATCGCCACGGCGTATGGAGCCACCTACGTCAGCACGAAGCAGGAGTCGATGCACGACCTCGCCAAGCGCGTCGGCAAACCAGACATCATCTTTGAAGCCACCGGCAACGCCGAGCAGTGCTTCCGTGCGATGGAGGTGCTCAATCTGAACGGTGCGCTGATCTGGACGAGCATCACCGGCGGTACGCACGAAGTGACGATCGACGCCGCCAAGATCAACCTCGAATGGGTACTCGGCAACAAGTTGCTCGTGTCGAGCGTGAACGGCAACCGTCACCACTTTGAACTCGGCCTGCAAGCCCTGTCGCACGGCGAAGCGATGTTCCCCGGCGTCACCCAACGCATCCTCACCAACCCCGTCGCGGGCCTCGACAACTACGCCGAAATGATGCGACTGCTGGTGGAAGACAAAGAGGCACTGAAGGTCTTCGTTAATGTCGCGTGATGTGCGGTCGCAACGGCCATTCCGCTTGTTTAACCGCGTGGGCAACGCCCCGCGCGTCGAGCGACGTTTGAGCCTAAATATTCCATCGACGCGCGGGGCGTTGCCCACGCGGTTAAACGAGGCAGTCACCAATTGACTCCGCCCATGCTCGCGGGATGATGGTGATCAACACCTGCCGCCAAGGAACCAGAAATGGACGGCTATCTCACACTCGCAGAGATCGAAGCCCGGTATGCACCGGAATGGGTGCTGATTGACGAGCCGCAGAAGGATGATTCGCAGCGATTTTTGGGCGGACGTGTTGTTGCTCATTCTCCGGATCGAAGTGTGCTATTCCGAACAGCCAAGGAGTTGGGACTGCACCACATCGCCATTCGCAAGCTGGGACCGTGGCTGGAAGACGTGGTGTTGGTGCTATGACTCCGCCCATGATCTCCGGATGATGGCAATCAACACTTGCCGCCAAGGAACAAGCGATGGATGACTACCTCACACTCGAAGAGATCGAAGCTCAGTACGCTCCCGATTGGGTTCTCATCGACGAACCAAAGACGGACGAAGTTCAACAGTTGCTGGGAGGTCGCGTTGTCGAGCGATCCACAAGTCGCTCCGAACTCTATCGGCGGGCCAAGGAGCTGGGACTGCATCACATCGCCGTTCTCAAGCTTGGTCCGGCGCGAACCGACTTGGTTTACATGCTATGACCACTTTTCCTTTCGATGGTCAGCGAGGATCAATCTTCGTGCGGGCGTCTGCGAGCGGTCCCTCTGACAGCATGGAGCTTCGGCTATTGCTGGATACGGGAGCTTCAATGACATCGCTCAGCGCCGAGTCTCTGATTCATCTCGGTTACGACCCTGCTCAGGCAGACGAAACCGTCAGAATTGTCTCGGTGAGCAGCGTCACAGAACAACCTGTGGTGCGTCTCAATCGACTCAGCGCCCTCGGGGTCCATCGACTCGGACTGGCCGTCGTCGCTCAACAATTTCCGGAAGAGATTGAGTTTGATGGCGTGATCGGACTCGACTTCTTTCGCGACCGCAAACTGACCATCGACTTTCGGGCCGGTCAACTCACGCTGGAATGATGCGCAGTTCGGGAGGCGTTTGTGACGGACCAATCATTCGCGGTGACATCAGGCTCAGCTCCTAACACTTCCACCCCGTCCAACGGAAATCATGAGGGGCTGAGTCTCTACGCGAACATCGTGACGAAGCTCGGACTCAATCTCACAAACCTCGAACTCGCCGCGAAGCCCTTACGTTTAGAGCCGCTGGCCGGACGGGATTGGTTCGATTTGCTGGCTCGCAAGCTGGTGCCTCAACTGGCCGACGGAGCCTACTTGATCGTCGCGGTCGTGGGCGGGACGAACATCGGGAAGAGCGTCGTCTTCAACCACATCGCGGGCTTTCGCGCCAGCGCGAGCAGTCCGTTGGCGTCGGGGACGAAGCATCCGGTCTGTCTCGTCCCGACGGGGTTTGCCGAGCAGCACGATCTCCGCGCGATGTTCCCCGCGTTCGAACTCCGCTCGTGGACGAGCGGCGATGAGGCGCTGCTGAGCAGCGACGCGCATTGCCTCTTCTGGCGAACTCACGAGAGCGTGCCGAAGAACCTCGTCATCCTCGACACGCCGGACGTGGACAGCGATGCGCCGGTGAACTGGCAGCGCGCCGATGCGGTTCGTCAGGCGGCCGATGTCCTCGTCGCGGTCCTCACGCAGCAGAAGTACAACGACGCGGCGGTCAAGCAATTCTTCCGCAAGGCGGCCAGCGAAGACAAAGCGGCCATCATCGTCTTCAACCAAGTCGAGCTTCCCGACGACGAACCCTACTGGCCCATCTGGCTCAACACCTTCTGCACCGAAACCGGATTGAAGCCCGAATACGTCTATCTCGCCGAGAACAACCGCAAGGCCGCCGAGGCGATCGCGCTGCGGTTTGAAGAGCGGGCGTGGGGGAAGAAGTCGGAGTCAGGGGGCAGGGGACAGGAGTCGGAAATCTCAAATCCACATTCCTCCCTTTCCACCGTCCTCTCCCAACTCCGCTTCGCCGAGATCAAGCTGCGGACGTTGCGCGGGTCACTGACGCGGCTGGTCGATGCGGACTCCGGCGTCCCCGCGTACCTGCGTGAAGTTGCCACGAGGAGTCGCCAGTTTCGAGATGCCTCCGATATGTTTGCCTCGCGCACGATGGTCCAGCAGGCGGACTGGCCCGCACCGCCGAACGGGCTGCTGGTCGATGAGATGTGGTCGTGGTGGGACGGGCATCGTGAGGCGTGGACGGCCAGCGTGCATGGCTTCTACGCGCATCTCGGCCGTTGGCTGACGGGGGGAGTGCGGCTGGTGCGAGACCAAGTCTGGGGTACACCGCCTCCGCCGCTCGACGAGTACCGCAAGGCGGAGTGGGATGCGATCGTCCGGGTGCTTGAGCAGGTATACGGCCAGTTGCAGGTCATCACGACACTCGACAACGAACTGCTGACAGCTCGATTGGAGCGGCTCCTCTCAGGCTCATCGTGTGAGACCGTGTTGGCCCAGTTCCATCGCGAACACGAGCAATTCGATTTCACTGGGTTGGTGAAGCGACTCGTTCATGAAGAGATGTCGAAGCTGAAGACCGACCGCCAACAGCTCTTCACAATGCTGCGTCACGCCGACCGCGCCGCCGCCGTCCTCCGACCCGCGCTCACGCTCTTGCTCGCGATGGGCGGCGGCTTCGGTGCAGACCATCTCATCGCAGAAGCGGCCACACAAACGCTGACACATGTCGCCATCGACACGACCGGCGCGGCAGCGACCACCGTCGCGGGCGAGGCCGTCGTCGAAACTGCCAGCGGAGTCCTCGGCCAAGCCAAAGCGTGGCTGCTGCAACTCCACACGAAATTCAAAGCGGAACGCGAAGCTTGGTTGCTCGCCCAACTGCGCGAGCATCTGCTGGGCGAACTCCTCGACGAACTGCAAGCCGGCGCGAACGTCCCCGAATCACCCGCATTCATCGAAGTCGAAGCGGCCATCATCGAGTTGTCGAACACGTTGAATCAGGTTCAATTGGGGTCAGTCGTTTAACCGCAGCCAAAGTAGCCTTCATCGCTCCGCGTGAAGGAAGCCGATGAGGAGCCGATGGGGATGATGCCAATCGATGCTGGAATCGGACTCGGCTTCCTTCACGCGGAGCGGTGAAGGCTACTTTTGAAGACGGAAATGCGTGCCGTACGACAGGATTGCGAGACCTCGGAGTACGAGACATCAACAACCAAGGCACAAGCTCATGACCACCGAACTCGCTCAACTCGAACTGCTATCGAACGTCGATGACCTCATCACGCGGCTGTCCGCGTGGTCGGCGGAGTCCTCCGCGTGGGAGCCGGTCCAGCGCGAGAAACGGCTCGTGCAACGAACGCTCGAACGGCTGGAACCGATGCGGGCGCGAGTCGAATCGCCGCTCGTCGTTGCCACGTTCGGCGGAACCGGTGTCGGCAAAAGCTCGTTGGTGAACGCCCTCGTCGGGGCCGAGGTCACGGCGGCGGGACGACAACGACCGACGACGACCGTTCCCTTCGTGATCGCTCATCCGCAGACGGACTTGTCGGGCTATGGACTGCCATTCGGGGGCGAGGGGACAAGAAGCGAAGACCTGCACGTCGTCCGGGCCGACACGCCGCTCCTACGGGACATCGTGCTGATCGACTGCCCCGATCCGGATACCAGTGAAACCGAGACGGCCGAGAGCAATCTCGCGCGGCTGCATCGGCTGCTGCCGTTTTGCGATGTGCTGCTCTACGTCAGCACACAGCAAAAGTACCGCTCGGCTCGTGTGAGCGACGAGTTATTGGAGGCGGCGAAGGGCTGTCGGATCGTCTTCGTGCAGACTCACGCTGAGTTGGATGAGGACATTCGCGACGACTGGCGGAAGCAGTTGACCGGCCGCTTTGAAGTGAGCGACCTGTTCTTTGTGGACTCCAAGCGAGCGCTGAATGAACAGCAATCGAACATCCGGCCAACGGGTGAGTTCGGTCGTCTGATCGACCTGCTGCAACGCGAGTTGTCCGCCGCACAACGCGTTCGCATCCGACGCGCCAACTTGCTCGGGCTGGTGCAGGAAGTCCTCGGTCACGTCAAGGGATCGCTCTCGCAACACGCGCCGCTGGTGGAAAAGCTCGCACTCGCGCTGGCCGACCAACGCCATCGTGCGACCGAACGGATGGCGAACCGACTGCGGGACGAGTTGCTTGTCAGTCGCGGCTTGTGGGAACAGCGGTTGCTCGGCCAAGTGACGCAGTTGTGGGGATACAGCCCGTTCGCGTCGGTGCTGCGACTGTGGCACGGCCAGTCGAGTTTACTGGCGTCGTTCGCGCTGACGCGGGCACGCACGACGGCGCAGATGGCACTCGTCGGTCTCGTTCACGGCTCGCGCTGGCTGGCGTCGTCGCAACAGGAACACGAGGCCGAACGTCGGTTGGAGGGACTCACGTCGCTCGGCCTCTCCGATGCGGAACTGCGTGAGGCGCAGCTCGTGATCGCGGGACATGCCCATACGGCGCAGCTCGACCGGCCGACATCATCGGCCTCAACGCTCGATTCCCTTCGTCATGCCGCGTCCAGCGTGCAGCACGAGTTCCTCACCGATGCCGCCCGCCGCATCGACGAGATCATTCTGCAAGCCGCCACGCGCCACTCGCACTGGTTCGTGCGGGCCGTCTACGAAGTGATGTTCGCCGAATTGCCGTTGTTCCTGCTCTACCGTATCGGTCGAAACTTTTTCTACGACACGTTTCTGCGGACGCCACCGCTGCCGTATCTCGACACGAACTTCTACATTCCGGCGGCGCTGTTCTTGGTGTTGTGGGCGGGCCTGCTGGTAATGTCGTTCACCGGCCGATTGCGTCGCGGACTGACGCAGCACGTCCACGAACTGGCGCGCGAACTGGCGTCGCTCCAAGTGGGAGACGGCTTGTTCCCCGACCTCGAACAACAGGTAAACGACTTCACGCGGGAACGCGATCGCGTCGAGTCGTTCGCGCAGACAGTCGATGCGATCCGCGATCGGTTTGCCGACGCGAACAACCTCGGCGGACTGAAGCCGTAGGGTAAGCCTCTCGCTTGCCCGTCTTCCGGACGGATGCGGTCGTGACGGACAGATGTGATTGAAGAGGACCAAGACGGGCAAGCGAGACGCTTACCCTACGAAAGACTTTCATGGGACGATGGCTGGCCAAGTCGTGGTTTCTCGTCGCATTGCTCGTGCTGCTGCCGGGCGGAATGACGTGGGGCTGGTCCACGTTCGAGAGCTGGCGGCTGGCGACGGCCGGTCGAGTGCATCCCGCGATCATCACGGTGTGCATTCTATTTCTGATGTCGTTCAGTCTCGACAGCGGCAAGCTGCGCGAGTCGTTTCGCGCGCCGAAGCCCGTCATTTGGGGCACGCTCGTCAATATTGTGCTGTTGCCATTGATGGCGTGGCCGCTGGCGAGAACTCATTCGCTGACCGACCTCTCGCTCGGTTTGATGATCGCGGCTGCGGTCCCCTGCACCTTGGCGACCGCTTCCGTTTCGACGCGACAGGCGCGAGGCAACGATGCGGTATCGCTGCTCATCACACTGCTGACAAATCTGGTGGGAGTCATTCTGACTCCGCTGTGGCTGCGCTGGACGATGTCGTCCGGTGGTGAGTTGGATGCCGCGCAGATCGACACGCTGCCGATCATTCGCAACCTCGCGCTGACGGTGCTGCTGCCGACGATCCTCGGACAACTCGCGCGGTTTGTACCGCCGCTCTTTCGATTCGCGGTGACTCGCAAGTTTGGGATCGGCCTCGTCGCGCAATGCCTCGTGCTGCTGATCGTCACCAAGACGGCGGTCGAAGCGGGCGGGAGGCTGCAAGCGCAGGCCATTTGGCCGACGGCGATCGACTTCGCGCGACTGGCCATCGAGTGCGCGGGACTGCACGCACTCGCGATGTTCATCGCGCATCGAGGGAGCCGCTGGCTTGGTCTCTCCCGCGAAGACGCCATCGCGACACTGTTCGCTGGCAGTCAGAAGACGCTCCCGGTCGGGCTGCTCCTCGCCGCCATGCCCGCCGTCACGGGAGACCGCTCGCTGCCGTTCATCACGTTTCCAATCCTGCTCTTCCACGCCGCGCAACTGGTGATGGACACGGCCATCGCGGATCGCTTGGCCCGAAACGGGGGACCATACCAACGTGTAAGAACGGGGGCGCAATAACTTTCCGAGTCCCCTTTTTATTCCCTCCCCTCGGCGGGGAGGGTTAGGGAGGGGGGACGAGGGCGAATCGACTGGACCATCCTCCCCCCTCCCCGGCCCTCCCCGCCGAGGGGAGGGAGAATGCCAGAGACACCTCGGGAAGTTATTACGGTCTCGTTTAACCGCGTGGGCAACGCCCCGCGCGTCGAGCGGTGAAACGTGATCCAACGTCGGACAACACGCGGGGCGTTGCCCACGCGGTAAACGAAGCCGTCTTGGCCGTGCAAAGTATGAACTCGCACCTCACTCGGTTCAGTTCATCTGAGTTGGCCGATATGCTCCCGCTCACGTTGCTGCGGAGCGTGGTCTCTCACCGTGAAGGTGAAGGCCGCAATCGGCGGCTGGTCAGCCGAGAAGTGCATCAGGAAGAGGGGACAGTCTTATGCGGATGGCTTGGGCGAACAGGATGTGTTGTTGGACGTTGGTCGGGGCGGCGCTGGTCGCGCTGACCGGGACCGAGGCGCGGGCCGAGGTGAAGTTGCCGAACATCTTCGGCAGTCACATGGTCTTGCAGCAGGGACAGAAGAACAAAGTTTGGGGACTGGCTGAACACGGTGAAACCGTGACCGTGACCATCGACAAGCAGAAGCACGAAGCGACCGCCGGGACGGACGGCCAGTGGCAGGTGATGCTCGATCCACTCGCCGTGGGCGGGCCTTACGAGATGAATGTGAAGGGGAAGAACGAGGTCAAGTTCAACGACATCCTCGTCGGCGAAGTCTGGGTTTGCTCGGGCCAATCCAACATGCAGTGGAACGTCAATCAATCGACCGATCCGGACCTCGAACGCGCCGCCGCCAAGTTCCCGAAGATTCGCATGATCAACTTCCCTCAGATCGGAGTGCAGGAGCCGATCTGGACGCACAACGATCGCCAGTGGCAGGTCTGCACGCCCGAGACGGTCGGTGGCTTTTCGGCCGTCGGATACTTCTTCGGTCGGCAACTGCATCAGACGCTCGATGTGCCGGTCGGCATGATCAACAATGCCTGGGGTGGCAGCGCGTGCGAGGCGTGGATCAAGCGTGAGACGCTCGCCGCCGATGACAAGTACAAGCCGATGATGGAAAGCTGGGCCGCGCGCGAGAAGGCGTTCGCCGACCTGTCGGCCAAGACCGCACCGACCGATGACGAGAAGAAGGCGTTCGGCGGATTGAACGGTCAGATGCGAGGCAACTCGCGCCCGGGCAACATCTACAACGGCGTCCTCAAGTCGCATCTCGGCTACGGCATCAAGGGCGCGATCTGGTATCAGGGCGAATCGAATGCCGGGCGAGCCTATCAGTACCGCGACCTCTTCCCGCTGATGATCGACAGTTGGCGGAAGGAATGGGGACAAGGCGACTTCCCGTTCTATTGGGTCCAACTCGCCGACTTCATGGCAGAGAAGGCCGAACCGGGCGACAGCTCTTGGGCCGAGTTGCGTGAAGCTCAGACCATGACGATGACCCGCCTCCCCAAGACCGGCGAAGCGGTCATCATCGACATCGGCGAAGGGAAGGACATTCATCCAAAGAACAAGGTCGATGTCGGACGCCGCTTGGCACGCTTGGCCTTGGTCAACGACTACGGTGTGGCGGGACTCGCCTCGCGCAGCCCGCTCTACAAGTCGAGGGAGCAGCAAGCGGGCAAGATCGTCCTGACGTTTGAACACGTTTCGGGCGGCTGGCGTCCGTTCGACGTGAACGAACCACGCGGCTTCACAATCGCGGGCGAAGACAAGAAGTTCGTCAACGCCTCGGCCAAGATTCTGCCCAACGGTCAGATCGAAGTCTGGAGCGATGCGGTCAAGGAACCGGTCTCCGTTCGCTACGCTTGGGCCGACAACCCGATCTGCAACATGTTCAGCGGGGCCGGTCTGCCGCTGACTCCGTTCCGCACCGACGACTGGCCGGGCGTGACGATCAACAACAAGTGAACTGGCTGTTGGTGATGCTCACCGCAGTTTGATTTTCAATAAGCGTATTTCAAAACTAGCCCGACGCGCAAGCGAGGGCTTCACCATCATCGAAGGTCCAGCCCTCGCTTGCGCGTCGGGCTAGTTTTTCGAGGCGAAACAGGTTTTGAAATGCCCTCTACGCCGCAGCCCGGTCTGTCGAACAGGCCGGGCTGCGGTTGTTTCCACACCAACCCGCAGCGTGAGCGAGGATGTCGGGGCATTCCGTGTGGAATCATCCTTGCTCACGCTGCGGGTGGGTGTGGCATCGTTCACGTCTTCGCGGACAAATCCACGCCCATGTCCTTGAAGAGGAGCTTCATATCCTCCCACACGTCCTTCTTTGCCGCCGGGTTTCGCAGCAAGTACGACGGGTGGTACGTGCAGAGGACTTTCGCGCGGCCGTACTCGAAGAATCGGCCTCTCAGCTTGCCGATCGTCTCTTCAGACGCGAGCAAATTCTTCGCCGCAGTAGTGCCCCAGCAGACGATGTACTCGGGATTGACGAGCGCGATCTGGCCGTCGAGGTACTCGCGGCAGTTGCCCGCTTCCTCGGGGGACGGCAGCCGATTCCCTGGCGGTCGGCAGCGGAGGATGTTGCAGATGTAGATGTCC
This sequence comes from Schlesneria sp., assembly GCA_043721755.1. GTDB lineage: Bacteria > Planctomycetota > Planctomycetia > Planctomycetales > Planctomycetaceae > Schlesneria. The sequence continues at coordinate 9,513 of JAYSQC010000422.1, read as the reverse complement.
TCGCGCTTCAAGCGGCAAGCGATGATGATGTCGTTCAGTAGCTGACCGGCTCGACCGACGAATGGCTCACCTTGAGCATCCTCATCCGCGCCGGGAGCTTCACCGATGAACAGAATCTTGGCTTCGGGGTTTCCCACTCCGAAGACGGTCTGCTTACGAGTACTTGCCAACTCCTGACACTTCACGCACGCGGCCACTCGTTCGGACAGCACACTGAGCTGCGCGACTCGCTCACCACGCGGCAGGTTCAATGGTTGAAACGTCGCACACGCCGAGGCCGTTGCCGGTGAAGCAACCGCGCCGGTGGATGCCGTGGAAGATTTATTGGGACGCGCAGCGGGCATGACTTCGACTCTTGAGGGCGGTGATTGGGTGGAGGGACTGTGTGGCGAGTGAGACGGACTGATATCGACGTGATGAGGCTTCATTACGGACGAAACGTTCGGCGCGACCGGCTGCGGTGTCTCAACGACGAGCGGCGCGATCCGTTTCCAGTGTGTCAGCCCCGCGCGTTGGAAGCCTTCCAAGTGCTGGATGACGGCGCGTCGCAGGGCGGTGGGATCGATGTCGGACATAAGAAGGTGTCATTCCAACGTGAGGAAGTCCGGCTTAGGAACGGGAGCGCAATAAATTCCCGAAGTGTTTTGGCATTCTCCCTCCCCTCGGCGGGGAGGGCCGGGGAGGGGGGAGGATCAAGTGAGAAGCGTCATTCTCAACCCTCCCCCCTCCCTAACCCTCCCCGCCGAGGGGAGGGAACAAGCAGGAACCTCGGGAAGTGATTGCGCTCCCGTTCCTGAGCTTTGTCAGCCGGACTTCCTGCCGGGGGAGGCGCACTAAGAAAAGAAGTCCGGCTTTAGGAAAAGCCGGACTTCGGGACGTTGAGGTCCTGGAGTCGCGCGGCAGTGTCTCAACCTTCCGGCAATGTCGCCAGCCTGCCATAACGCTTGAAGAGGCCAAATCAACCACTGAAACAGGCTCGCGCCAACGCCGACGCGAACCTTGACAGGTCTCGAACCATCCGTCATTCTCCCGCCCCGCTCGCGGCCCGTCTAAGACGAGTCACAAGCTGGCCAGGTAGCTCAGTTGGTAGAGCACAGGACTGAAAATCCTGGTGTCGCCGGTTCGATCCCGGCCCTGGCCACTTCCATCACGCTCACCGAGCTCCGCAAAGTGCGGAGCTTTTTTCGTTTGCGGAGCCTGCCGTGCGGAACTTCACCGTACTCCGTGCGGCGCAGAGTGAGAGTTCAGCGCGGCACTGCGTGAGGCATTTCTGAGCGGGGCGGCGTCAGCCCCCCGGTTCTTGGGCGTCAGCCCTCTTTGGAAGGACCGGGGAGCTGACGCCCAATGGCACTCACTTTGAGTGCATTTCAGATGGACGTTCTGTGCGACGTAGCTGAATTCGTGAGAATTCAGCCGACTTTGACGACCCTCTGAAGTCTGACGACTTCAGCTACATCCCAAAGCGAGTGCCATTGGGCTGACGCCGCCCCGCACAGATGTCTCATCACAGACCGCGCGAGGTCGAAGTACAAGGACGCCGCTCGTGGCTTTGGTGGTTTACAAGCTCGGTGGGAGTTTGCTGTCGCTCGACGACCTCGCGGCGCGGTTGAGACTTCTGCTGCGCGCGCGACCTGAGGACCGCGCATTGATCGTGGTCGGGGGCGGTTCGGCGGCGGATGTGGTGCGGGGGTGGAGCGTCACGCACGCTCTGACCGAGTCGGAAGCACACTGGCTGGCGGTGAGATCACTGTCACTCAATCGGGCGCTCGTGCGGCACCTGCTCCCCGAATCGCGCGAGGTCTCATCGCGTGCAGAAGCTCTCCCCAAAGACGACTCACACGTGCCGCTGTTGCTCGACGTGGAAGCCTGTCTGCGCATGGCCGAGCATGAGCAGCGCTGTCCGCTGCCGAAGTGCTGGAACGTGACGACCGATTCGATCGCCGCGTGGGTTGCTCACGACTGGGCCGCGGCTGAACTCGTGCTGCTCAAGTCGGTCGGTCTTCCGAGCGAGTTGGCTGTCAGCGAAGCGGCCGCACGGGGCTTGGTCGATTCACACTTTCCACTCGTCGCGCCGAATCTTCCGCGCGTCTGTTGGTGCAACCTGCGCGAGGCGGCTCCGCAGAACCTGCCGTGGTGCGGTGAGCCGCCCGTAGGGTAAGCGTCTCGCTTGCCCGTCCCCGCGAAACGAGAACAGTCGAAGCGAAGAGTGACAAAACGGGGACGGGCAAGCGAGACGCTTACCCTACGTTTTTTGACGGGCAGATCGGGATCAAGTGGTTCAAGGGGCGATCACGAATGCCTTGAAGTGGGGGGACTCGCTCACCGTCAGGCCGTTGCTCGTAGCGAGCACAATCAGCGCGGCGATCTTGTGTGAGGCGGCCGTGTGTTGCGACTGATCGATCAGTTTCAGGCCACGCTCCACACCCAGAATCGTGACGGCCGTAGCGAGTCCGTCCGCGTCCGCTCCGTCGGGCGCGAGGATCGTCACGCTGCTCCGTTGCGTCAGGCCGAGTCCCGTTTGGGGATCGACGATGTGCGAGTAACGGACGCCGTTGATCTCGACGAACTGAAAGGCATCACCCGATGTGGAGACTGAGCAGTTTTTGAGTCTCAACATGCGGCTCGGCGGGCCATCGGGTTTGTCGAGTGGCGCGACACCGATCTTCCAGCCTTCGGTCTCCTTGCCATCCGCATCGAGCGGCGGATCACCGGCCACGATGTCGCCTGCGATCGCGATCAGGCAGCGATTCTGACCGCGCCGCGCCAAGAGGTCTCGCACTTGTTGAGCGATGTAGCCTTTGGCGATCCCGCCAAAATCGAGCTGCATTCCCGGCTTAAGCAACTCGACCGTGCGACGCTTGGCATCGAGCTTTACGTGCTTCCAACCGACCAGCTCGCGCGCGGCTGCTAGGTATTGAGGATTGGGGAGCTGTCGCTGCTTCCGCGCGGTGCGCCACAGCTTGATGACCGGGCTGATCGTGACATCGAACGCCCCGTCGGTGGCCTCGGACAGCGCGAGCGATCGCGACAGGACATCGAGCAATTCCGGACTGACTTCCACTGCGGTGCCACTCCCCGCCGTACGACAAAGTCGCGACACTTCGCTCTCGTCTAAGTAGTCGCTCAGGATGCGATTCAACGCCTTAATGCGGGCGAACCCGGCCACCGCAGCTTCAGTTGCGACGGTCTCAGTCGGCGCGTAGAGTGTCACCGCGACGAGGGTTCCCAAGTGTGGCTCCGAGAATTCATAGCGTTTCAGAGCTTGAGCCATCGCCGCCGAACCGCCCGTCCCCGTGACCGGCAGCAGTCCCGCCAGCAGCCACACGACGATCACAGCCTTGGTCCATTGTGCCTTCATAATGATGTTCGCTCCCGTATCGAGTTCCGTATGACACCGTTCACGACATCGAGCCTACGAGTTTCCCTTCGCGTCGTCCAAGGATTGGCGTTCGCAGTCTGTCTCTGCGCGATCACCAGTACGGCATCGAGCTTCGCCGCCGATGCGCCGGCCGCTGACACGACCGCCGCGAAGACTCCCGCTGAAATGAAGCCGTACAAACAGGAGATTCGCAACACGGATGTCTCTTACGAAATGGTCCCGATCCCCGGTGGCGAGTTCGTCATGGGCAGCCCCGTCCAAGAAGCCCATCGTGGAGACGGGGAGGGGCCACTGCACAAGGTCAAGATCGAACCGTTCTGGATGGGCAAGTACGAAGTGACTTGGGAAGAGTTCGAGTTGTGGTCGTTGCGGATGGAACGCAGCCTCCGGAACTATAAGAAGGCGACAACGTCCGCGTTGGAGACCGCTGCCGATGCGATCACGAAGCCCACGAATCCCTACACCGACATGTCGTTCGGCATGGGCAAGGACGAACGTCAGCCCGCCATTTGTATGACTCAACACGCGGCGAAAATGTACTGCCAATGGCTCGGCGCGAAGACCGGCCACTACTATCGCCTGCCCACCGAAGCCGAGTGGGAATATGCTTGCCGAGCCGGAACGACCACGGCCTATCACTTCGGTGACGATGTGGCGAAACTCGACGACTACGCTTGGCACGAAGCCAACTCGGACGGCAAGTACAAGCCCGTCGGTAAGAAGAAGCCGAATCCGTGGGGCTTGTACGACATGCATGGTAACGCGGCCGAGTGGGTGCAGGACAAGTTCGACCCCGAGTTCTACGCCAAGTTCCCCGCCGATAAGTCTGCTGTCTTTCCGTTGAACATCGGCGATGTTGAGTACCCGCGCACGGCGCGCGGCGGTGCTTGGAACTTCACTCCCGAGAAGCTGCGCAGCGCGTCTCGTCTCGCCTCAGAACCCGCTTGGAAAGAGCAAGACCCGAACCTGCCGAAGAGTGCGTGGTACATGACCGACGCGCTGTTCGTCGGCTTCCGCATCATCCGCCCCTTCCGCGTCCCGACCGTAGAAGAACGCAAGAACCTGCACCTCGATGCCGTCCTGCCCACCGACGCCAAGGAGCGGATTACAATCGAAGATTAGTCTGCTATACAGCACGCTGCCAGTAGTCAGAAGTTTCTGAGCGGGGCGGCGTCAGCCCCCTGGTTCTTCGTTTTGGGCGTGAGCCCTCTTATTCACGATTGGGCAACAAGAGGGCTCACGCCCAAGAACCAGGGGGCTGACGCCACCCCGCTCAGATGTCTCGTCAGCGGCCATTCACCGTCCTCGTTTTCTGTCCGCCCCTCACCCTCTGGAGTCCCCGCAATGGATCAAGTTTCGAACATCCCCGACACGACCAACGCCAGCCGTCGTGAGTTCTTAAAGACCTCGACGATCGCGGCCGTCAGTGCCACGGCCTTCGGCCAGTTCAGTCTTTACAACTCGGCCTTCGCGGGTGGTGACGACACGATCAAGGTCGGCCTCGTCGGTGTCGGCGGTCGCGGTACGGGAGCCGCCACGCAAGCCCTCTCGACCAACGGCAACGTCAAACTGGTCGCCGTCGGCGATGCTTTCAAGGACAGTGCCGAGAACGGCCTGCGCTCGATTAAGGGTAGTCTCGGTGAGAAAGGGGACCGTGTGCAGGTCGTCCCCGAGAAGATCTTCACCGGGTTCGACGCCTATCAAAAAGTGATCGACAGCGGCGTCGATCTGGTCATCCTCGCGACACCGCCCGGCTTCCGCCCGATTCACTTCGAGTACGCCGTGAAGGCCGGCAAGAACATCTTCATGGAGAAGCCCGTTGCCGTGGATGCTCCCGGTGTCCGACAGGTTCTCGAAGCGAACAAGATTGCCAAAGAAAAGAAACTGAAGGTCGGCGTCGGCCTGCAACGTCACCATCAAGCTCCGTACCTCGAAGCCCTGCAACGGATCAAGGACGGCGCGATCGGCGACATCATCGCGATGCGCGTCTACTGGAATGGCGCCGGTGTGTGGGATCCACGACTCACGCGAGCCAACGCCAAGAGCGAAATGGAGTACCAACTACGCAACTGGTACTACTACAACTGGCTCAGTGGCGATCACATCTGCGAGCAGCACATCCACAACCTCGACGTGGGCAACTGGGTCAAGGGCGAGACCCCGGTGAAGGCCAACGGGATGGGTGGGCGTCAGGTGCGCATCGACAAGAAGTACGGAGAAATCTTCGACCACCACTACGTCGAGTACGAGTACAAGGACGGCAGTCGCATGTACAGCCAGTGTCGGCACCAGCCCGGCTGCTGGCAGAGCGTCAGTGAGTTCGTTCACGGCTCCAAGGGGACCGCCGATCCCCACGGCCACGTCATGCCGATCGGTGGCGAAGCGTTCCACTTCAAGGGCGGCAGTAAAGACGCCTACCAAGTCGAACACGATGACTTGGCGGCAGCGATTCGTGGTGGCCTCGACTACAACGAAGCCGACAACGGAGCGCACAGCACGCTGACCGCCATCCTCGGCCGCATGGCCACCTACGGCGGCAAGGAAGTGACGTGGGATGCCGCATTGAATTCCAACATCAGCCTGATGCCTAAGGTCTTCTCGTTCGACGCCGATCCGCTCGTCATGCCCGACGCCAACGGGGTCTACCCGATTGCCGTGCCAGGTCTGACCAAGGTCGTGTGAGCCGACATCACGCGACAGCCTGAGCCTCGCTCATCAAGCAACAACAGCCCGACTGCCTCACGGGAGTCGGGCTGTTTCATTCTTTGCGGAGACCAAAATCAGCCGCCTGTTGTAGAACCGTAGGATGGACGCCCCCGTCCGTCCGGGTTTGTCCATCAGAGCCGGACGGACGGGGGCGTCCATCCTACGTTGCCCACTCATGTTGTGAACTCACCTTCGCTGGGGGCCGCGAGGCGCGGACGCCAGCCACACCACCCGTGTCACCGTCGGTGGTTCGCGCCAATCGAGATCGGGCACACAACGACCATCACTTCGAGCCGCTCGCACGCCACGTCATCGAATACAGGTCGAAGCCGTCGTCGCGATTAGAAACGAAGCCAATGTGCCCCTCCGGAGTCCACGCCGGGAAGTTGTCGATCGAGGGGTCGCGAGTCACGTTCTGTGCTGGGCCATCGAGTGGCTGCACGTAGATTTCTAGGTTGCCATCGCGGTTGGAGGTGAATGCGAGGTGACGGCCATCCGGAGACCAGGCAGGATAGTCGTCGAGGCCCCGGCTCTCCGTCAGCCGCCTGAGATTCGAGCCGTCCGGTTCGATGAGCGCGATCTCCAAGTCGCCCCAACGATCCGTGGAGAACGCGATCGTTCGACCATCGGGCGACCACGCGGGGTGAGCATCAATGGCGGGATCGTCAGTGAGTCGCAGCCACTCGCCTCCCTGGATGTCCGCGACATACAGCTCCTGATTGCCGTGTCGTGTCGAGGTGAACGCGAACCGCTTGCCATCGGGCGACCAGCACGGAGACTCTTCGTGCGAGAGTGCTCCCTTCGTCGTGGCGAGTGGCACCAACATGCGATCCGCCAGCGTCAGTCGATGGACTTCAATGTCCCCTTGGTTCGGCGAGAGCTTGTCGAACGACAACAGCAACTCCTTGCCATCCGGCGAAAAGACCGCGTCGTACTCGGGAGCGTTCTGCGAGGTCAGTCGTTCCTCTTTCCCCGACTTCACGTCGCGCAGAAACAAAAAGATCGTGTCCCCCCGGTGCCGCGCGAAGACCACCTGCTGCCCATCGGGAGACCAGCAGGGCCGCTGTTTCAAGTGCCCGTCGTTGGTGAGCCGGATCACGTCCGGCTCGGCCGCGCATGAGTTGGAGCACATTGAATTGCAACCAAAGATCAGGGCGATGACGACGCCGAGCAGCCAGTGGCCGCAACTCAAGCGTGACTCTTGGGCGTCAGCCCTCGTGTCGTTTTCGGAGCGGGGTGGCGTCAGCCCCCTGGCTCTCACTTTAGAAAGTAGTAGGCACATTCCATGTGCCGTAACCGGCGTTTTTGCGGACGGCACATGGAATGTGCCTGCTACTTTGCGGGCAAAGTGAGTGCCATTGGGCGTGAGCCCCCTGGCTCTTCGTTTCGCGGGCGAACAGGCTGACTCCGAACAACCAGGGGGCTTACGCCACCCCGCTCCGAAATTCATCGGAATGAGCTGACGCTCGAAAATCGCCAGCCCAGATGCGCGCGGGGCGACAACAGGATCAGGCCGGGTCGTCGGAAAAACTCCGCACACAATTGGGGGCCTCATCACACCAACTCCTCAATCACCGAGCCTTGAGGCAGCAGACCGTTGGTGGTGAGCGTCGTCGTCGTGATCCCCATTTGCCCGAGGACCGTGGCGAACAAGTCGGCGGAGGTGAAGGCGCGCGTGATGGGATGTTCGCCCAGACGGTCGCTGGCTCCGATCACTTGTCCCGCCCGCAAGCCCCCTCCCGCGACGAGGCCCGAGTAGCAATGCTCCCAGTGATCGCGGCCCGACTTGTTGTTGATCTTCGGGGTTCGGCCGAACTCACCCACCGCGACCACGACCGTGTCGGACAGTCGGCCTCGCTCGGCGAGATCGTCCAACAACGCGGACGCGGCTTGGTCGAGCATCCAAGCGTGACGATCCTGATACTGCTGGAAGTGGCGGTCGTGCATGTCCCAACCGCCGTCGCCGCCATCTTCTACCGGCTCGACGTGCGAACTCCAGTTGACCTGCACGAACCGGGCACCCGATTCGACCAGCCGCCGTGCGAGCAGACAGCACTGCCCGAAGCGGAACTTTCCATAGCGACGACGAACGGCCTCAGGCTCGCGCTGCACATCGAAGACATCCCGCGCTCCGGCCTTCGTCAGGAGGGAGAACGCCTGCTGGTAGTACTGGTCGAGTCGCACGATGTTGGCCGACTGATCGACTCGCCGCGCCAGTTGATCGACGGCACCGAGCAACCGCTCGCGTGAGTCGATGCCGCTGGGAGACAAGCCGTCGAGCAGTTGCAGATGCGGAACCTGAATGCCTCGTTCGGGATCGTAGTCGAGTCGAAACGGATCGTGCATCGCGCCGAGTGCCGCTCCCTCCTCGCCCTTGATCGCCTGCTTTCCCTGATGCAGATGCCCGCCCAGTGTCAGGAACCGCGGCATCGTGGGTGAGAAGCCCAGAATCTTGGAGACGACCGATCCATGCGTCGGCTTCAGCGCTCCCGGCAACACTTGCCCGCTCAGACTGGCGGCTCCGGCGATGTCTCCCGTCAGGCCAATCGTCCCGGCGATGCCATGATCGTTCGAGGTGCCTCGCAACGACCGAATGATCGAATACCGATCCGCCCGCCGCGCCAGTTGCGGCAGCAGTTCACAGACATCCAGCCCCGGCACGCTGCTCGCGATCGGACTGTACGGCCCTCGATACTGCACCGGGGCGTGAGGCTTCATGTCGAATGAGTCGAGGTGACTCGGCCCACCCCACAGCCACAACAAGATCACCGACTTCGCAGGTGCGTTCGTCGTGGAGACCGTCTCCAGCCCAACCGACTGTGGCGGCGTCTCGCGCGACTTGGCCACCGGCTCCGCCGCTTCGCACCGCAAGAAGTCCGCCAGACTCACTCCCACCGCCGACAACATCCCCGCGCGCAACAACTCGCGCCGAGTCCACCCGCGACAATCCCGAGTCCGAATCTGGCCAATGCTCAACATAATTCGCGTCTCCGTTTGCTCTCGCCACCCGGCACATCTTGCAGGGATTCCACGATTCAGGCAACGCAAGCCGCCCCTGCCTCAGGACGATCTTCCCGATCAGCCGCCGGGCGCTAGCCCCGGTTTGGATGACACAAACCGGGGCTAGCGCCCTGCGGCTGATTGGGAAGGCGACGCGTCGGGTGAGAGGACTTTGTTTCACCACCAACCGAATCACTGACTCCTCACTCACTTCTCACACAACTTCAAAGAATCCAACCATGTCATCGCGTCGAGTTCTGCCCGGCCTGCAACTGAGTCTCGGCTTCACACTGTTCTATCTCTGCGTGCTGGTGTTGATCCCGCTCGTGGCCTGTTTCACGAAAGCCTCATCGCTGACGGGCGAACAGTTTGTGAAGGCCGTCTGGACGGAACGTGCCCGCGCGGCGTACCTGCTGACGTTCGGAGCC
>JAYSQC010000421.1:0-3879 GCA_043721755.1 Schlesneria sp. | reverse complement strand
CCGGGGGTGTCGCTTCGCTCAACCCCCGGCTAATGGCTGACATCCCTTCAGGATGAAGACCCGATCAGACTTCTGTTTTGCTGCCAGTTGTGATCCCCCAAAACCTCGGATGAACCCTTTTTTCAGCATCTTGGAGCTTCTCCGCATGAATCGCATCCGTCGAATTGCCGTTTGCACGATGGTGGTTCTGTCGCTACTGACCACCGTGGCTGTCGCGGCCGATCCTTACGTCTCTCTCGGTTTTCTGCCGCTGCCGTCGGACATCACGATTGGCCCGATGTCGGCCGTTGCTGTCGATGGGCCGGATCGAATCTACGTACTCCATCGTGGCGAGCCGCCGCTGTTGGTGCTCGATGGTCAGCACAAGCTGATCTCTGGGCGAGGCAAAGGCGATTTCAAGACACCGCACGGTTTGCGAGTCGATGCCAAGGGCAACGTCTGGGTGACGGACAATGCCCGGCACGTCGTCTACCGGATGTCACGCGACGGACAGGTGACACTGACGCTGGGCACGCTCGACAAGGGCGGAGCCGGTCCCACGAATCTGCGATCGCCGGACGATCTGGTCTTCGACTCGAAGGGCTTGATCTACGTGGCCGATGCGGGCAACAAGCGGATCGCCAAGTTCGATGCCGACGGCAAGTACGTCTCCGAATGGGGCCAGGGGGGCAAGGAGCCGGGCCAGTTCTCGACGGCTCACGGGCTGGCGATCGACTCGCAGGATCGCATCTATGTCGCCGACCGGGGCAACAACCGCGTGCAAGTCTTCAACACGGAAGGCCAGTTTCAAGCGGCGTGGACGGAAGCAGGCAACCCGTTCGGACTGCTCGTCACCCCCGAAGGGCTGATCGTCGCGGATGGCGACGCGCATCGTCTCACGCTGCTCGACTTCGAGGGGAAGTTCATCGGCGCGTGGGGCAATCCCGAGACGCTGAAGCTTCCGCATCTGATGGCCCTCGGCCTGGATGGCACGCTCTACGTCACCGAAGTGAATGGCAAGCGGGTGCAGATGTTCAAACGGGCGAAGTGAGAGGTTGCGGTGGAACGACGCGGCGTAGCCGCAGCCAAAGTAGCCTTCATCGCTCCGCGTGAAGGAAGCCGAGTACGATTCCAGCATCGATTGGCATCAGCCGCATCGACTCCCCATCGGCTTCCTTCACGCGGAGCGATGAAGGCTACTTTTTGAAGACGGAAATGCGCGCCGTACGACAGGATTTCGAGAACGAGTAGTACGAAGAAGTCTCCGCCACGATTGGCCGCGAGGTTCAACCCGCGTGGAGCGCGTCGCGAATCGTTTGTGACAAGCGGCTTTCCTCGACCTTCTCGGCCGCGCCGGACTTCAAGTTCTTGACCTGCCAGAGACCTTGTGCGAACTCATCCGAACCGGCGATCAGGGCGAGGGCGAATCCTTTGCGATCGGCGTACTTGAGTTGCTTGCCGAGCTTCGTCGCTTCGGGATAGACCTCGACGTTGATCCCGTCCGCCCGCAGCATCCGCCCGATGCGAAGATAATCTCCGAGCCGCGCGGCATCGAACTGCGTGACGAGGACCGGCGCGGGCGTCGCCTGCGTGCCGATCAGTTTCAGTTCTTCCATTGCCGCGAGCAGGCGGTCCAAACCGAGACTGGCACCCACGCCCGGCAGTCGCTCCTTGGTGAAGAGGCCCGCGAGGTTGTCGTACCTTCCGCCAGAACAGACGCTGCCGATCGTTGGTAAGTCACCAAGAAACGTCTCGAAGATCGTGCCGGTGTAGTAGTCGAGGCCCCGAGCGATGGAGACATCCAACTCAACGCGTTCCATCGGAATGCCGGCGGTCTGCGCGGCGGAGAACAGTTCTTGAAGTTGAGCAACTCCCTTTCGACCGGTCTCGTTTTCAACGATCTGTGGTAGCTCATCGAGTTTGAGGCCAGGGTTCGCGAGTATGAGAACCTGTTTAGCACTCTCTTCGGTAAGTCCCACTTTGTGCATCAATTCGGCGAGTACATTTCCTAGGCCCGTCTTGGCCAGTTTATCCAGCGAGCGCAACACTCCCGTCGCTTGGTCTTGCAGTCCAAGCTGCTCCAACACGCCGTTCAGGATCAGGCGGTTGTTGACGCGGATCGTGAACCGCTCGAACCCGAGAGCCACGAGCAGATCGTGAATGACGAGCAGCGTTTCGATGTCGGAGGCGTTGGCGTCGGTGCCGATGGTGTCGAAGTCGCACTGCACGAACTCGCGATACCGTCCACGTTGGGTGTTCTCACCGCGCCAGACCGGCGCGATGTGGTAGCGTTTGAACGGCGTTCCAAGCTCCGCCAAGTGCTGCGCCGTGAAGCGGGCGAGCGGCACCGTCAGATCGAACCGCATCGCCACGTCGCGGTCGCCGCTGTCCTTGAATTGAAAGAGCTGCTTGTCGGACTCCTCGCCCCCCTTGCCGGTCAGAATCTCGGCGTATTCGAGGGCGGGCGTGTCGATTGGGCTGAAGCCATAGCTGCGGAAGACCCGACGCGCGGTCTCCATCAGCCGCTCACGAACGAGCATGGTCTCGGGCAGATAATCGCGGAAGCCTTTGAGCGTGCGCGGAGTGATAAGTGGTGATGTCACGGGAGGTTGAGGGTCTATCGTTGAGGGTGGAGGGCTGAGAGGCGACGGGGCTTCGCTTTGCATCGTTGAGGTGATCGGATCGAACGAGCGCGACATACGGCCGACTGCTCTTCTCTGCCTCTCAACCTTCAACCATAGACCCTCAACCGAGGATCGGCAGACTCGGCAGGTTCACCTCGCCACGCTTCTTTCTCGGCTGCGGCTTTGGTGGCAGGATCGCTTCGGCGTATTCCCAGAGTTGCTCGGGAGCCTCGAAGAACTTGTCGTAGCAGCCGGTGTTGCCGTACTCGCAGTTGTCGGTCGAGTAGTCGCGGCAGATTTGGGGGCGGGTGTGATAGATGCCGCACATGTTGTCGGGCTGCAAGTGGCGGCAGTCGCCGTGAACGCACAGAAACCACACGTCGTCATCCACGAAGATCGAGGTCGTGCCGTGCATGATGTACCAACGCATGTGGTCGAAATCTTCCCACGTCTTCGGCTTGTCGATGGGGAGTGCGAAGTACCGACAGCAGCGCGCCGTGCAGTAGCTGCAAAGAACCTCACCCGGCTTCAGGTCTTCTCGACGAATCTCGGCCTTGCGCATCCGCTCCCTCTCCTGCTGTTCTGTCGCGACTTTCCAGCCCCAAGCCGCCCCCAAAACGGGAACTGGCTGGCGGGGCGAGAGTGTACCGGCGGGCTGTTTTGAACGGTATCGACTGAGCCGGGCTGCGGCAGGGTGCCAGCACGATGGCACTCAATTTGTAACCCGCAGCGTCAGCGAGGGAGTCATTACGCAGCGAAACAGGAAGAACTCCCTCGCTGACGCTGCGGGTTACATGATGATTTTGACAACGTGAGTGCCAATAGGTGTCAGCCGTCCGTCACAACCGGCACGATCCGTCTGGTCGATGAAGACTGGTGTCGAGTCCGTCGAACGCGCGAGTTCGTTCAAAGTGTCGGCGCGGCGAGGCCGATGGGGCGCTGGAGTGTCTGACCGGTGTCGTGTTGACTTGAGCTTCAATCGACCCGCAAAGGGATCGAAGCTGGTGAGCCGGGCAACTTTTCTGGCGGGTCTACTTAGTCCCTCGCGCGGTCAGTAAGTGAGACTTCTGAGCGGGGCGGCGTCAGCCCAATGGCACTCACTTTGAGTGAATTTCAGATGGACGTTCTGAGCGACGTAGCTGAATTCGTGAGAATTCAGCCGACTTTGACGACCTTCTGAAGTCTGACGACTTCAGCTACATCCCAAAGTGAGTGCCATTGGGCGTCAGCCCCCCGGTTCTTCCAAAGAGGGCTTACGCCCAAGAACCGGGGGGCT
>JAYSQC010000420.1:0-4348 GCA_043721755.1 Schlesneria sp. | reverse complement strand
TCGAGTTCGCTCAACCGGCGGACATCATCCAGATCGGGCTGCACGAGTTCATCGACTCGTTCCAGACGAAGCTCAACGATTTGGATGCGGCGGTGTTTGAAGCCTTCTTCGCCGTGAAGCCGGTGGCGGTCGAAGCGACATCCCTGCCGTCGCAGAGTCAGACGCAGGGTTGATGTAGGATGGACGCCCTCGTCCGTCCGGCTATTTGAAACGACGAAGTGGACGGACGAGGGCGTCCATCCTACTCAATCAGCGCGACATCGACGCTGACGCTCAGTGAGTGGCGGCCGCCGCCGATGAAGACTCCCTTCAGCGGGCAGACATCGCTGTAGTCGCGGCCCCAAGCGACGGTGATATGCTCCAGATTGGGGACGACGTTGTTGGTTGGATCGAGGTCGAGCCAATCGCCGTCACCGAGATAGACCGACAGCCAAGCGTGCGAGGCGTCGGCACCGACGAGACTCGGCTTGCCGGGGGCGGGGCGAGTTCTCAAGTAGCCGCTGACGTAGCGCGCGGCGAGACCCAACGACCGCAGCGCGGCAATCTGAAGATGGGCGAAGTCTTGACAGACACCTTTCCTCAACCGGAAGACTTCATCGACGGGCGTCGTCACGATGGTCGCGCGCGGGTTGTATTCAAAGTCACGATGAATGCGCGCGGTCAGTTCCGTCACAGCTTCCAGCAACGGGCGACCGGTGAGAAACGACAGACGGGCGTACTCCGCGAGCGGCTTCAGTCCCACGCTGCGCGGTGAGTCAAACGTGAACTCACTCGCCGCCAAGTCTTCGGGAGCCGGCGGCGTTCGCAATGTTTGTGCGAGGCGATCCCACGCCGGAGTCTGTTCGACGGGCGGCACGACTCGTTCGCACAACGAGACCTCGCTGACCGATGTGACCGTCATCTTGTCGTAGCCCCGATTGAACGAAAACGCCCAGACGTGGTTGCCGAAATAGTCGCGGCGATGATTGAGACTGGTGGGTGAGGGAAGGGCCTCCAGTTGGTGATCTTCCAAGCATTGAAAGGGAGTGTCGCGCGGCTTCAGCCACGCTTCGTTGTGGCAGACGGAAACCGGCTGGTCCCCGTGATAAGTCGTCTCGTGCGTGATGCGGTATTTCATGCTAGTGCCCGGTCGGGTCTCATTTCTTTTTGGCGTTGATGATGGGTGACCGGGGTTGGAGCGTCTTCGCGAAACCCCGGGGCTTCCTTCGCAAAGCCTCAGTCCAGCCCCGGCCACCCAACCGGCTTCGTGATAGGCGGTCGGTTCCATGTTAGGTCTGGTGAACAGAAAGCACGGAAAACGACCGCTGGTGCCGAGGCGAGCATGGTCTGTCTTCGCTGGCGCGTCAGGCTTCGATGTGTGGGGACGCGATTTTGCCGGAGTTGCCTCAAACTCAGGTTTTCACGCCAACATAGTCGGTGAGTTCCAGCGGTGCGGTGTTCTTACCGCTCTTGACCTCGAACTTCAACGTGGTTGTTTTTACGGTTCATCCGAGGTTTTGGGGGGATCACAACTGGCCGCAAAACAGAAGTCTGCCCGGGTCTTCATCCTGAAGGGATGCCAGCCATTAGCCGGGGGTTGAGCGCAGCGACACCCCCGGAAGTTGGACAAATGGCTGTTGCATCCTGAAAGGATGCCAGCCTCGCAAAACGGGGAGACATTCCGAGCTGGCCAGCATCCCTTCAGGATGCAAATCGAATCTCGATGTCTTCGTACCGGCGGGGGTGTCGCAGACGCTCAACCCCCGGCTAATCGCTGACATCCCTTTGGGATGAAAACGACGGACTTCATCTCGTTCACGGAAGTCCTCCCAAAACCTCGGATGAACCAGAAGTCGCCGTAGGATGGACGCCTCGTCCGTCCGCGTTTTCTCCATCCATCGGACGGACGGGGCGTCCATCCGACACTGCGATCAGCGCGACGCAGTCACGACTGAGTCTCCACCGCATAGGCGCGGCGCAGCAGCCGTTGGCGGAGCGCCTTATAGGCCGGACCCGCGATTGTTTTGGCGACTTTCTTCGCGTTCCAAAAGGCGGACTGCCGCCAGCGACGCAACGGGCTGCTGACGAGTGAGGCCGCGTCGGTCGCAGGCATTCCGCGATAGACGTTGTACCGCCCGACGATCAGGCCGCCGCTCTCATCGAACACCCCGGTCGTTGGCTCCGAATTGAACAGCACTTCTATTCCCGCAGCGGCGGCCGCGCGCGCGACCTCGCGCGAATAGAAGCCGCCGGGGACCGAGGCGGTGGTGACCGGATGGCCGATGATTTCGGCGAGGATGCTGCGGCTCCGTTGCCATTCGTCGAGCAACTGTTCATGCGAGCAGTCCGAGATTCGTTCAGGATGGCTGCATGAGTGACTGCCGATCACATGACCACGTTCGTGCAGTTCGCGCAGTTGGGTGCGCGAGCAAAACGACGGTCTGTCGATGAAGTCGGTCGCGATGAAGAACCAACCGCGCCAGCCGCGACGCTCCAGTTGCTCGGCGATGTCGGTGATGGCCGAGACGCCGCCGTCGTCGAACGTGATCAGCCACGAGTCACTCGCCGCGCGTCGCAGTTCGTCCGGGTTGGTTGTGATGACTGGCGGACGCGTGATTTTGGTTGCGACCGCGTCCAGGTGCCGCGCGAACTCATCGGGTGTCAACTTGTAGCGCGCCGCCTCCGGTCCCGCGAAGCCGCTGGTATCGTCGGCGTTGGTTGAGGTCACGTCGTGGTAGAGGAGGGTGATTGGCATGAGACAACAAGTCCTGGTCGGGCAAGGGGCGGGGCATCGTGGCGAGTTACGTCCGCATTCTCGTTCCGATGAATTTCGGAGCGGGGTGGCGTGAGCCCCCTGGTTCTTGGGCGTCAGCCCGTTCGCCATCTCCACGAAGAGCCAGGGGGCTTACGCCACCCCGCTCCGAAAACGACCAGAGGGCTAACGCCCAAGAGTCACGCTTGAATTGCGGCCACAGGCTGCACCGCAACAGAAAATTGTTCGACCACCAGATTCCCTGCAATTCATCGCTCATCCCCCATCCCTTTTCGCCGGTAGCTCCAAAATGCCGTCAGCCACGGTTGGCCCCATTCGCCCGAGGGGAGTCCGCGCGTGTCGAGTGACGTGGCGCGACCGGCGTAGATGTCGAGTAGCTTGTCGCGCAGGGCATCGAGATTGTCGAAGACAACTTTGTGCTGGATGACGTGGTGCGAATCGGTCGTCTCGTCGAAGTCGCAGCGATAGAAGCCGTAGACCGGGCCGGTATCGACCCCTTTGTCAATCTTCAGCAGCGTCATGCCGACGTTGGCTCGGTCGTTCTGCGCGAGCGCCCAGAAGCAGCCGTGAGCGTTCCGATACTGCGGACAGATGCCGGGGTGCATCACAAACGTCCCAGCCGTCGGGATCGAAAAGACACTCGGCTTGAGCAGCGTCTTGCAGCGCGCGATCACGAGATCGCAGCCGACCTCACTGAGAAACGCTTCGACTTCAGCAGCATTCGGCGACGGCGCGTGAATCACGCGCGTGGTCTCACCCAGCGGTGCGAACTGCTCGCAGAGGGATTTCAGCGTCGCCGCTTCCCACTCGCGATCTTGCTGCGCGAGAAACAGCTTCGAGTAGACGCGGAACGCCAGCACATCGAGAAACCGCAGCAGGCCAACGCGCTTGATCTCGCGCTTCACCCGCTGCCGCATTCGACGCGGTGGCTCTTCTAATACGATGACTCCGACCAACGAAGTCGTCGCCGCCAACCAGCGAGCCAACCCTTCTCGATTGAGCGGATCGTCGGCGTGACAGATGAGTACCGTGCGCGGCAGCGCGGTCTTCGATGTTCTTGGCTTTGTCCCCTCGCCCCGGCTCGGCGGGGAGAGGGCTAGGGTGAGGGGCTCTTCTCCGGTCCCCTCGCCCCGGCTCGGGCACCGCCGCTTCGGTGGTTGGGAGAGGGCTACGGTGAGGGGGTCTTCTCCCGTCCCTTCGCCCGCGTCGTCTCTGTCGAGATGCGAGTCCTCACAGAGAACGCCCGCGCTCCCATACGTCCCCGCTTCAGGGCCATCCACCAGCGCCGCATCACTCACGATTTGTCCCCTCGGTTGGAGTTCCGCCTTCATTCGCGAAGACAACACCCCGTCCGAAGAACCTACGTCACGGCTCCGCCCCTTGCGCCGAACCACCACGCCACGTCAGCCATTTCCAGCTCGTTCCGACGAACGCTCGTGCGGGTTATGCGGGTTGACTGACGTGTTGCCGCGAAGTTTCGGTTCATCCGATGTTCTGGGGGGATCACAACTGGCAGCAAAACAGAAGTCTGATCGGGTCTTCATCCTGAAGGGATGTCAGCCATTAGCCGGGGGTTGAGCGAAGCGACACCCCCGG
>JAYSQC010000419.1:0-1143 GCA_043721755.1 Schlesneria sp. | reverse complement strand
AACCCGCAGCGTAAGCGAGGGAAACAAAGGGAAACGCCTCTTGTCATCGCCCTCGCTTACGCTGCGGGTTAGTAAAGTGAGTGCCATTGGGCTGACGCCACCCCGCTCAGAAATGTCTCACGTTGTCCCGCGCGAGGTATAAACCCAGCAGCGTTCCGACTCGTGCCTCCCGTCGCCTGACTCCTTCTCCCAAACTCCTGACCAAAACCATGCGCATCCTGATCGTGGAAGATGAAGAGGCCCTCGCCAACGGCTTGAAGTTCAACTTCGAGCAGGAAGGGTACGACGTGCTGCTCGCAGGGGACGGCCCGACGGCATTGAAGTTGTTTCATTCTGCCTCCCCCGCTGTCAATCTGGTCATTCTCGACCTGATGCTGCCCGGCATGAGTGGCTACGAAATCTGCAAGGCGATCCGCGTGACCGACAAGCTCGTGCCAGTCCTCGTGCTGAGTGCGCGGACACTCAGCGAGGACAAGATGCACGCCTTTGACTGTGGCACGGACCAGTACATGACGAAGCCGTTCGCGCTGCCGGAACTGCTCAATCGCGTCCGCAATCTGCTCGAGCGCCACAAGACGCTGCTGCAGGCGACGAAGCCGGTCGATGTCGCGACGACTCCACCGCCGAGCTTTGTCTTCGAGAACTTCCGCCTCGACCCGCAAACGTTCGAGGTCGTCGTCGGCGACAAGCGACAGAGTCTCACCACGCAAGAGATGCAACTGCTGCGGTACTTCATCGAACACGAAGGCGAAGTGTTATCGAGGCACCAGATTCTGGAAGCGGTCTGGGATCAGAACACCGATGTCACGACGAGAACCATCGACAACTTCGTCCTGCGGCTGCGGAAGCTCATCGAACCCGACACAACCCGCCCCCGCTACATCCTCTCGGTTCGAGGAACCGGCTACCGCTTCGTCAGCGGTCAGTAGTCCCGTGTGTCACCGATCGAAACCAACCGCCCCGCGCCGACTTCACCTGAATGGGAAGCGGGCGACAACCGATTTTCCAGCGCGGCTTCACTTCGTTCCGCCGCAACCCAAGTGTGTCTCTTGGGCGTTAGCCCTCTGATTGTTTTCGGAGCGGGGTGGCGTCAGCCCCCTGGTTCTTCGTGACATGTCGGACGGGCTGACGCCCAAGAGCCAG
>JAYSQC010000418.1:0-13859 GCA_043721755.1 Schlesneria sp. | reverse complement strand
GGCAACGCCCCGCGCGTGGATGGCGTGTCCCGCGACCAACGCGCGGGGCGTTGCCCACGCGGTGAAACGAAGCGGCGTAGCCGCAGCCAAAGTAGCCTTCATCGCTCCGCGTGAAGGAAGCCGATGGGGAGTCGATGCTGCTAATGCCAATCGATGCTGGAACCGTACTCGGCTTCCTTCACGCGGAGCGATGAAGGCTACTTTTTGACGACGGAAATGCGCGCTGTACGACAGGATTTCGAGACCTAGTAGTAGTACGAACTCATTGAAAATACGTCTGGCGTGTGACGGCAAACTGGTAGCCACCAGCCACGACCTCCACCACAAAATAGGTGCGACGAATCATGCCGACTGGACGGCCTTTGTAATCTCGTTCGAGCTGAGCCAGCTTGGATTCGGTCGCCTTGGAATAGAAATGGAAGATGGTCGTGTCCGGTCCCACTTCGATGTTCGCTCGTTTGAACAGATCGACATCGGCACCGCGACGGTCGCCACCCTGCCATGTCATGTACAGACGCTGTTCGTCCTTCCCGGTCTTTACGTAGCGGACATCGGGCACGGGCTGGTTCAACTTGGAGAGATAGGCCAAGCGACTGTCGGGAAGCAGCGCACCCAACTCCACCCCGAAGAAGCCGAGTTGTTTGGCGTATTCATCGAGTCCCGCCTTGTCTCCAAACCGGACGAACCAGCGTTGTTCGCGCGGAAAGCCGCCGGTCCCGCCTCCCACGCCGAGTCCCTTTCGTCCCGTTCCTTTTGCACTTCCCGGACGCCCTTTGTTTTCGATGCCAGTATCGAATTGGGGCTGAGTCTGATCGGACGCCACCGCCAAACCGACTCCCGATTCCGCCGCGTTGGCGACGGTCGAAAGCGCTTCGGCGATCTCCACGCGATCCGACACCTCTTCCACCGGAGCCGCATCGCGTACCTCGGGCAACGGAGAATCGACCCGCAATGTTTCGCCGGGTGTTCCGTCCTCGAAGCCGCCGGGCAACTCGACCAACTCCATTGTCACGCCTTCCGGAGGCGGCGGGAGTCGATCAGCCAGCCACTTCGTCACGACACCCAAGCAGACGATGCCGATCGCCGCGAACAAGACCATCGACCACGAACTCGCCCGGTCATAGAGCGTCGTCGTGAGGACGGGAGTCACAATGGAAGTGGGTCTCGCGGACATGCGGCTGACTCAATGCTCCTGAAGCGGCGATCAAAACGGGGAAGGGGGCGGGAGTCTGACCACTTGGGAACAGGTTCTCAACCGAGTCACGACCGTTGTGCCCGCCTCGCTGTTTGTAGGATGGGCACTCTGGCCCGTCCGCTCTTCAATGCCTCACGCGGTTAAACGAGTCCGTTCTGACCACGCGTGGTATGTGCCAAGGTCAGACGGGCAGGAGTGCCCATCCTACAAACGATTCGCGGCGCGAACGTTCAACAGCGACGGCCAGCGGATCTTCAACCGCTACCGCGCGAGCAGGCTCGTCCCTATACTCCTCGCCCTCACGAACAGGTCTTGGGTCGAGCGGACGGGCATGGCACGTTACTTCAAATACAAGTCGCCGGATGAACTGGTTGCGGACGCGGCGGGACTCGGTTCTTCACTGTCTCTGTCGAATGATTTTTCGCCGCTGTTCGAGCCGTGCCAGATTGGGTCGCTCACCGTCGGCAATCGGCTGTGCGTGCAGCCGATGGAAGGCTGCGACGGCACGCTCGACGGTGGCCCCGATGAACTGACGTATCGCCGTTACCAACGCTTCGGTGCGGGCGGGGCGAAGCTGATCTGGGGCGAAGCAACGGCCATCGACGAAGCCGCGCGAATGAACCCGCGCCAACTCTGGCTGCACGACGGAACGGCTTCGGCGCTCGAGGACATGCTCAACGGCTGTCGTCAGGCGCATCGAGAGTCGCTCGGAGTTGACGCCGGGTTGGCAGTCGGCTTGCAGCTCACGCACTCGGGACGGTTCAGCTATCGCCGCCCACAGTTGGCCACGCACGATCCGATCCTCGACTCGCTCACAATCGACAAATCGACCGGCAAGTTCATCAATGAGTCCTACCCGTTGTTGACTGACGATGATCTGAAACGGATCGAGGATCAGTACCTCGTGGCCGCGCGACTCGCCGCCCGGATCGGCTGCGATTTCGTCGATCTCAAGCAGTGCCATCGGTATCTGCTGTCCGAGTTGCTCGCGTCGAAGAATCGCCCCGGCGAATATGGCGGCAGCTTGGAGAACCGGACGCGGCTGATTCGCAATGTGGTTGGTCGCATCCGTGCGGAACTCCCGTCGCTCACCATCGTCACGCGGATGAACGTGTACGACGGCATGCCGTATGTCCGACGCGACCGGCTTCCTGAATCGCAACGGCCCGTGCTGCCAAATGAGACTGATGTTGATTTGCTCGCCGGGATCGGCGTTCCCGCTCCGTACTCGCTCCCGTTGCAAACGGGTTTTGGCGTCGATCCGCTCGACCACTTGAAGCTCGATCTGACCGAGCCGATTCAAGTGGCGCAGTGTCTCCGCGATTGGGGCGTCTCGGCCATCAACGTGACGATGGGAAACCCCTACGCCAACCCGCACGTCGTTCGTCCCGCCGAGTTCCCGCCGGTCGATGGCTATCACGCCCCCGAGCATCCGCTGATCGGAGTCCTCCGCCACTTCCACGCCACCGCCGCCATTCAAGCCGCCGTGCCCGAGTTGCCTGTCATCGGCAGCGGCTACAGTTGGCTGCAAGACTTTGCGATGCAGGCGGGAGCGGGGAACATTCGCGACGGTCATTGCTCGATCGTCGGTCTCGGTCGGGCCACGCTGTCTCACCCCGACTTCGCGAAACACCTGCAAGAACACGGTTCGATGAACCGCAAGCTCATCTGCCGCACATTCTCGTACTGCACGAACCTGATGCGGGCGAAAGATCACCCGCTCGGTCAGTACGCCACCGGCTGCCCCCCGTTCGACAAAGAGATCTACGGCCCGCTGTGGAAGGAAGTTGAGAGCAAAAGCGCGGCGCGCGAACTCCGCTCACAGGCGACCACGGAACCAGCCGTGAATCCCAATGCCAGCGCCGAGAATCGCAAGTGAAGCCATTGCGGCGCGGATGACATCCGCCGAGTTGGGAAACCACGCCCCCAAGACATCGGGGCTGGCCAACGCCAACCCGAAGAGAAAGCTGCCAACTCCGACTTCCAATTCGGGTCGCTGCCACCAAATGAGTCGCTTCAAGCCCGCGCGCGCCAAGCAGTCGAACGCTTCGTCCACATGATTCCTCAACACGGCCTCAGCGTTCTGGTGACGAGCGATGGAGCGTGCGATGCCCCTGAGATCGACCTCAAAGTTTTCCACCAGCAGGTCGGCATGGGCTTCGGCGGTTTTCAGCCAGCGTGGACTGGGCGAAGCCATGTCATTCTCCAGCGTGGGCGGAGACGGATCGATCTCTCTGCAATGTGGAAATGACACCCGGAGGCATTCGGCCCGCTTCCACCTCGCGCTGCAGCAGAGTCGTCAACGTGTCTCGCGCTTGCAGCACATCCGCCGTTTCGATCAGGATCGAATCGAAGGGTTGCCCCCGCTGGATCAGCCGCGCTTTGGCCACCCCTTCCGCAAACTCGTAGACCGCGCCATCCAAGCGTCGCACGAATTTGCGCAGAACCTCCATGGCTTCATCGGTCATCGCCACATCGTCCGTTTCCGTTGCTGTGACCACGATACTCGTTTCTCCCAAACGCGAGGACTGTTCAACCGATACGGAAGTGACTCCAATACCGCCGCGATCCATCCTAGTCTTCAACCACACTCGCGAAAAGCTGAACAAATGCACGATCTCGGATCGTACCTGACCGTCGAACACCTGATCGCCCTGCTGACACTGACCGCGTTGGAGGTCGTGTTGGGGATCGACAACATTATTTTCATCGCGATCCAGGCAGGGCACCTTCCGGTCGCGCAGCGCGATCGGGCGAGAAAACTGGGCCTGCTGCTGGCGGTGGTCTCGCGCGTCCTGCTGTTGTTTATGATCGGATGGATCGTGCAACTGAAGCAGCCGATCGGCACGCTGCTCGGGCACGAGTTCACTTGGAAGGATTTGGTCGTCCTCGCGGGCGGATTGTTTCTGATTCGGCAGGCCACCGTCGAGATCCATCACAAAGTCGAAGGCCACCACGAGGCGCAACACGGCTCGACTCGTGCCACCACACTGAAGTCCATGCTCGTGCAGGTGACGATCATGGACATCGTCTTCTCGCTGGACTCGGTCATCACGGCGGTTGGCATGAGCAAGGAGGTGCCGATCATGGTCGCGGCGGTCCTGATCGCCGTCGGCGTGATGTTGGTCTTCTCGGGAGCCATCGTCCGGTTCGTCGATCAGAACCCGGCGATCAAGTTGCTGGCGCTGTCGTTCCTCTTGCTGATCGGCGTGCTGCTCGTGGCGGAAGGGTTTCACCAAGAGATCGACAAGGGCTATATCTATTTCGCGATGGCTTTTTCGTTGGGGATCGAACTGATGCAGATGCGGTCTCGGCACAATGATTGGCAACGCCAGAAGGACACGCCGCTCGACGCTCCGTCCTCGACGCCACCGCACTCGTGAACGACACCAACCCGCAGCGTGAGCGAGGACGAGTGTTTGTTTAACCGGTTTGGGTTGGGTCGAGAGCATTTTTCCCCGGGCGTCCTCGCTCACGCTGCGGGTTGGTGAGGATTGCGACCTCTCTTTCGACCATCGCACCTTCCCTATAGAATCCGCCCGCCACGCGGCCCGGTTTACCGATGCGACCGCAATGGGCCACCGCCGCTTCCTCGTGAAAGCCTCCCACGCCGCCTCATGTTTGATCAACGCTTCATCCGCAATTTCTCCATCATCGCCCACATCGACCACGGCAAGAGCACGCTCGCCGATCAACTGCTGCTGAAGAGCGGTGCGATCTCGCTGCGCGAGTTCCGTGACCAGATTCTCGACGACCTTGAGGTCGAGCGGGAACGTGGCATCACCGTGAAGGCCCGTGCTGTGGCCATCAACTACACGCTGGACGGCCAGCAGTACGAGTTGAACCTGATCGACACGCCCGGCCACGTCGATTTCCATTACGAAGTCTCGCGCAGTCTGGCCGCGTGCGAGGGAGCCTTACTCCTCGTCGATGCCTTTCAGGGCGTGCAGGCTCAGACGGTGGCCAATGCCTACGCGGCGATCAACGCCAACCTCGAAGTCATCCCGGTCCTGAACAAGATCGACCTGCCGATCATTCGAGCCGACGAAGTGCTTGAAGAAATTGAGACCGTCGTCGGGCTGGACACCACCGACTGCATCCGAGTCAGCGGTAAGGCGGGCATCGGGATCGAAGAATGTTTTGAGGCGATCATCAAGCGCGTCCCCGCTCCGCAGGGTGATCGCGACGCCCCATTGCGGGCACTGGTTTTCGACAGCAAGTTCGACCATTACCGAGGCGTCATCACCTACATCCGCGTGAAAGAGGGGACCGTTCGCAAGGGGCAGAAGGTGCTGTTCATGAAGGCCGGGACGGCTCACGAAATCCTGGAAATCGGCCAGTTCCGCCCGAACATGGTCCCCTGCGATGACCTCGGCCCCGGCCAGGTCGGTTACATCATCGGCGGCATCAAAATCCTCGGCAACGTCCACGTCGGCGACACTGTCACCGAGTTCCACAACCGCGCCCCGGTTGCGTTGCCGGGCTACGCCGTTCCGCAGCAGATGGTCTTTTGCGGCATGTACCCGCTCGACGCGACCGACTTCGAGAACCTGCGTGAAGAGCTGATGCGCATGGGACTCAACGACGCCAGCTTCTCGTTCGCGCCGGACACGTCCGAGGCACTCGGCTTCGGGTTCCGTTGCGGCTTCCTCGGGATGCTGCACATGGAAATCATCCAGCAGCGGCTGGAGCAGGAAGCCAACGTCGATCTGATCCAGACGGCTCCGAACGTCACCTACGAATTGCTCAAGAACACGGGCGAGGTCGTGCGGATCGACAGCCCGCAGGATGTCCCCGACTCCGGCCAGATTCAGGAGTTCCGCGAGCCGATCGCCAAAGTGAACTTCATCCTGCCGACCGACCGCATCGGCGCAATCATGCAATTGAGTGCCGACCGACGCGGTGTTTACAAGACGACCGATTACCTCGGCCCCAACCGGGCGCAGCTCGTCTACGAACTGCCGCTCGCCGAAATCGTGTTCGACATGTACGACAAGCTGAAGAGCATCACCGCCGGCTACGGCACGATGGACTACGAAATCATCGGCTTCCGCGCGGCCGACCTCGTCAAGATGGATGTCCTCGTGAAGGGCGAGAAGGTCGATGCCCTCGCCTGCATCGTCCACCGCTCGCAAGCCGAACGTCGAGGCCGCCAACTCTGCAAGAAGCTCAAGGAACAAATCTCCCGCCACCAGTTCGAGATCCCGATTCAGGCCGCCCTCAGCGCGCGAATCATTGCCCGCGAAACGATCTCCGCCGTGAGAAAGGACGTGACCGCCAAGTGCTACGGCGGCGACATCTCTCGTAAACGCAAACTGCTGGAGAAGCAGAAAGAAGGCAAGAAGCGGATGAAGCAATTCGGCGCTGTCGAAATCCCGCAGAAAGCATTCCTCGCGGTCCTCGACACCGGCGGCGACGAGTAGTCTCCCGCCTTGTCCCCTCGCCCCGGCTCTGCGGGGAGAGGGCTAGAGTGAGGGGTCTTGTTTTTCTGGTCCGCTTAGATATCGCCTTGGGTGTCTGAGGCGTGTGGGTGTTGATCGGCGCTTCGCCGCCCACAGTTGAAGCCAGAGAGACGCGGCCTCACTATTCACAGAGGCGAGCGACACCATCGCTCCCAGTGACTTCGCCTCAGATGTGGTCTCGTCGCTTCCGCCAGATGATCTGTTAGGATGGCCCGCCGCGGATGAAACCGCTGTTGGCTCACGAGAACCCATCGGCCTGAGAACGACGGAGACCGCGATGCAAGCTGTCACATCCCAAGATGCCGAGCGAAACTTGCCGCGACTCATCGAGCAGATTCTGGCCGATGCGGAACCGCGTATCGTGGTGACCGACAAGGGCGAACAGGTCGTGATGATGCCCTTGGACGACTTCAATTCTTGGAAGGAAACGCTGTATCTGCTGTCCAATCCGGCGAACGCGGCCCATCTGCGTCGCTCAATCGCGGAAGCGGAGTCTGGCCAAGCCGCGAAACGGGAGCTGGCCGAGGAATGAATCTAACTTTTACGCCGTCGATGGGGTGGCACAGCTTGCTTCAAGCTGGGTGCGTAGCACAAGAAACGTCAAGCCGAGCGTCGCTATCAGAACGGCGTTGATCTTTATTGAACGTCAACCCAAAGTTTCTTGGACCTGCGGCCCCCGGCTTGAAGCAAGCCGGGCCACCCCGCGAAGCATTGCTCTCACCTGACGTGTGGATTACGCTGATCAAAACTACTGCGCATGCAAGTTACCCATGATCGGACTGACTTTAGGATATGTGTTTCGCAGCACATTGCATCACTTGGAGAAAAGACAATGAATTCTCGAAAGCGTCTGTCTTACTGTTCGCAGATCAATTTACCTCCGGAGCGGAACCGACAGTTGGCCAGTTGGTCAAAGTAACAGTGCGGCCGATAAAGACGATTGTCGGTGAAGTTCGTGAGATTGACGTGATTAAAGTGAAAGTCTTTGATCTCAAGACTCAACGGGAGGAGGAAATTCCGCGAGCCGAGATCAAGGCTATCGTGATCGGTGCTACAGATCAGGAAACGATCCCGACACTTACCCCTGCTCAAATCGTCGCATATCGGATGAGCAAAACTATCCCGCGAGGAGGAGTCGTTGGAAAGGTTGCCGCCATCGATAGCACAAGCGTCTATTTGACCGTTAGCAAAGGCGATGCTGTTCGAGTCGGTGATGAGATGTTTGTTTATCGCGGCGAGACCGAAATTAAGAACCCCGAGACGGGTGAGGTAATTGGTCGGCAGAGCAAGCGTATTGGTCGGGTCACAATAATTGAAGTCAACGATAAGCTTTCCAAGGCCAAGCTGGTTGGTGATCTCGAAATCGAACTCCAAGTTGGCGACCGTGTTGAACCAGTTGTCAAAGAGAAGCCCGTAGCAATCCTTCCGGTCGCATCCGATGATGGAGCAATTGCAAGAGGAAGCGTCGTCATCGCCGAAGAATTGTCTTCACGCCTCACTGGTTACGGAATGCCGATTGTGGAGCGGTCTCAGCTTTTCAAGGTGATGGGAGAGCTTGGCTTGCAACAGTCAGCGCTGTTTGAGGTCAAAGACTCTCAGGTTTTGGGCAAACAACTAGGGGCTGCATATGTCGTCGTCGGGCGTGTTGTTCCGAATGGTCGTATTGGCGCATCGCTAACGCTGCGAGTTGTGGACGTTGCATCGGGAAAGATAGCGATAGCAAGTACGATAAGCCTCACTTCGTTCGACTTCTCGGACGCTGGTGATCCGTCAGACGTTCTTATGGGCACGCCAGACGCGACCAGTGGCAACTTGGTGTCGCCGAATCAGGTCGGCGGAGCAAAGAAGAATGCAATCAAGCTAATCAAGAAGATTGCTGATGCGACGTTTCATGGCAAATGGTCGTTGGATGATGGAGTCGTTGAAAATTTGGAAGACCTCTCCTCTGTTGCGCTGCCAGTGGAAGTTAGCGGTAGTTATTCAATTTCAGTTGAGATGCAACGAAAGTCTGGCGACCAAGGGATATCCATTTATCTGCCGGTTGGAGAGCGAGCTGTTCTCGTGGGGATTGGTCACGGAGGTCAGTTTTCAGGCGGAAACAATCATCACATGAATTCTGTCGAAGGCGAACTATTGCGCCGGGATGGAAGCATCCCAAACAAGCGATGGATCAAAGTGAAGGTAGATGTCACGATCACTGGCACAAAAAAGGCAAGGATCCAGGTGAAGCTCGACGAAGCCGACATCTTTGATTGGACTGGTAATCCCAACGATTTGATCGCAGAGAAACGATGGGCGCCGCCCTCAAAGCGCCAATTTGCATTGACGGTGCTTCGGTCTCGTGTTGCCTTTCGTAACCTTGAGATTCAAGGAGCAAGTAAGGTCTCTCAGTAGTCCTGTAGGATTTAAATATCTGCACAGTCATGCACCAAATCATACTGCTGCTTAGCGGAAGTGGTGTTCTCCGTGGTGTCGTTCGCTACCAAATTATTTCTTCTAAAGACTTCAAAATGGTGGCATTCTAACATGTCTGCACACCAAGATTAAGCAATGACCACACCGCTCACTCGACTCGCTTGCAATTCGTGAACGTAAGGTTTCCCAAAAGAACTGGTTCGGATTCCCTGATATGAAAACACTGTCCGAAGTCAGGGTATCGATCAACACTTTCAATCGTGATTTCCCCCGCCCAAATATTTCGCCGATCACGCTTAGTGATCCGATCGAATTGAAATTGGGATACCTCAAGATGCTACCCGATATTTCAAACGCTGGAGTGTATATTTTTCTCACGGCGGACGACCACGTCATGTACGTCGGTAAGGCATCTGCCGGAAGTACGATTGAAGCTCGATTACGAAGTCATTTCAGTCGGTGTGGACAACTCAGGGTAACGCAGAAGAAGATTTGGAGTCAAATTCCCAAACGTGTCGCGATTATTGTGATGCCGAAGGGCCATGATTTTGAGGCACCCGCACTCGAAGAATTTTTGATTCTAGAGTGTAACCCGCCTGACAATAAAAATGTCTTTTCGACCCTGCGTACGGTTCTTTCAATGCTGGTTGGAACTCAGTAACGAGGCAAGCTGAGTTACCTGTCCGCATGTTCGATTTCGGAGGCTCATCTCATGACGGTCTTGGGACATGTTCAAAACGGGGCCATTGTGCTCGATCAGCCGCTGCATGTTCCCGAGGGGACTATGGCGCGAGTCGAGTTGCTCACCTCGAATCAGAGTGGGGCAACGCCCGCTCAGCCCCGGCAGGGAGGACAATGGAAGGGGCGGGTCGTCATCGCTCCCGATTTTGATCTCCTGCCGGATGACATCCAAGAGGCGTTTGGGATGCAGGACTCATGAAGCTGCTGCTCGACACTCATGTGGTTCTGTGGTGGTTGGAAGACCCGCTGCTGTTGTCGATGGCAGCGCGCCAAGCCATCGCCGACCCCACCAACGAAGTGCTGGTCAGCGCGGCCACCTGCTGGGAGATCGCCATCAAGCGCGGTCTCGGCAAATTGACAGCGCCAGCCGACCTGCGTGGGGCATTGCTCAGTTGCGGCTTCACCGAACTGGACGTTACGACTGCACATGCACTCGCGACAGAATCGCTGACGAGGCACCATCGAGACCCATTTGACCGGATGCTGATCGCTCAGGCTCTCGTCGAAGGAGCCACGCTGGTGTCGCGCGATTCCTATGTCGTGGCCTATGGCATTCCGACGATCACCGCTTGAGCGTGAAACCTTGCCGGGCCGGTTCCACCGGCTGAATATGAACAAGAACCACGATTGGTCGCTGAAACGGGCTCTTCAGCCCTTCAAATGTGAGATGAAAACATGATCGGCTCAATTCTTCGCAGCGTGTTGGGCGTCATCGCGGGTCTTGTGGCGGCCATGTTCTTGATCGTGGGCACCGAGGCCGTGTGGGCGGTCGTCTATCCGCCTGCTCCCGGAGTCGATCTCCACGACATGGAGGCTTGCAAGGCTCACATCGCCAAACTTCCGGCGGACGCCTACGTGATCGCCGCAGCAGGATGGGGGCTGGCCGTGCTGGCAGGGACTTGGGTGGCGACGCGAGTTGGGGCGGGGCGGCATCCAGTTCACGGCTACGTGATCGGCTTGATTCTGCTGGCGGCCGCCGTCGCGAACATGCTCATGCTGCCGTATCCGGCTTTGTTCTGGGGTCTCAACTTGGTGTCGTTTCCCGTCTGCACGTATCTGGGCACCAAGTGGGGGCGAGGCAGATCATCAGCGGGGCGGGCTGATGAGGCCGAAAGTTCAGTCGAATAACAGGCTCAACAATTCATCACGAGTAGTTCCATGATGCTCGGAAACTTCGCGAAGAATGGCATTCAGCGTGCCCACCTTCAGAGCGTCGTGGTCGGGAATCGTGATCTGATGTTGGCCACCGATTTCGGTCGTCAAACGCATATGGCTGCCAGCCTGCCGCGTCACTTGGTAACCCAGCTTGGCGAGAACCGCCGCCAGTTCACGTCCCGAGAGATCACGCGGTAACTTCATGAGGCGATGACCTCGTCATGCACGAAGTGCAGCCGGATCACCTTCGGGCGGTCTGCCTCGACTTCAAAATGACACTGCACGGCGTCTCTCACGTTGGTGCGAAGTTCCGCCAAGTCATCCGCTTCCGTGATGATCGACGCGCCGAGAGCCTTCGCGGTGAAGCCACCCTCGACGGCCTCTTCGACAAGGAACACGATCTCGCTCATGCCAAATCTCCCGTTTGAAACTTCTGAAGTCGGGCGTGATCGTAGCCACCGACAGGTCGCCTCACCATCACCGCTTTCACACCGCAGGATACCCGGACTCTGTTTGCATCCCCGTGGTTTTCAGTAGTGCAAAGCCCCGATTCCACCTAGGCAAGCCCGGTGGGGTGAGTTCCAAAAAGCGGTTACTTGCTGGCTGCGGCCTTGGGTGTGAGGGCCGTTTTGACTTCCTGCACCGAGGTGTTGCGGCTGACGACTACTCCCTCGGCGTTGACTAGGAACATGGTGGGGAGCGAGATCACGCCGTAGCCCATCGCCATCGGGCTGCTGAGTCCTCCCGGTTGATACAACTGCGGCCAGGTCATCTTGTGCTGGGTCAGGTACGGTTTGACGGCGGCTTTGTTCATGTCGAGGCAGACGCCGACGATCTCGAACCCCTTGGGTTTGTGGGCCTGATAGAGCGCCCGCAGATCGGGCAGGTCGTCTTCGCAGACCTTGTATTCGCTCGACCAGAAGACGACGAGGACGTTCTTGCCACGCAGGCTGCGCATGTCGATCGTCCCTCCTTCCAAGCCCGGCCCCGTCAACACCAGTGGCTTGCCGTTGAGGTCGAGGCGGCGCAAGGCTCCCAGCGCGCGTTGGCCTGCTTCCGTCTTGGGCTTCTCTTTCACGAGGCGTTGATACCACTCGGTCGCCTCCTTGCTGCGGGCACTTAATTCTTCGTGATGTGCCAGCAAGAGCATCGCATCGGACGAGTCTTCCGAGTCGCTGAACTCGGCGATGAACTCTTCCAAGCTCTTGATCCACTCCTTCTGAACTTCAGCCGGCTTGTCCTTCTCCTTGTCCTGTTCCGACTCCTGCAAGCCGACGTAGTACTGAGCTTGAATACGGCGATAGACGACGTAAGGAACCAGCGGTGATTTGGGCGACTTGCGACGCCAATCTTGCTCCATTGCTTTCAAATCGGCGGCCCCTTCGGGGTACGTGCCGACCTGTGCGGCGAGGGCGAAGCCGTCCACGAGTTGTTTCGTGAGCAGCAGCTTTTCGTCGTCGGTCTCGGCCAGTTTGATCGCCTGATTCAGCAGGTCGCCGCGTCGCTTCATTAACTCTCTGACGGCAGCGCGATCGGCGTTTGGTTGAGTCAGCCCTTGTTCGATCTTGACCAGTTCTCCCAGCAGTTTTTCGACCTCGGGTGAAGCTCCACCACCGGCCGGTCCTCCCGCCGCGCCGCCTGCCGCCATCAGTGGCTGCATGAGGATGCCGCCCGCCGTGACGATCGATCCATTTTCGCCCTCGATCGGCTGCGGAACCTGCGTTAGTTTCCAGACCTCACCGATGCGGATCATCTCGCCGACTTGAACGGCGGCGTACTTGCCCTGAGTCTCCACGATGGCGACCGCATTTTCGTAAACGAGCAGATCGGCCGTCGCCTTTTCATCATCGGTGGGTATAAGACTCGGCATCGACGCATCGAATCGCGACCACTTGGTTTGGCCGGTGAGCGACTTGCTTTTGGCGAGGATCGCACGCGACTTCTTGCCCGCGTCGGCCGACGACTCCAACAGCTTCGTGGCCATCGCCTGATTGAGTCCCAGAGCCTTGAGGTCTTCGGCCGTGACCATCACCGATTGCAAAGCCGCATCGTCGCCCGTGACCATGGCGCGGACGGCCTCCTTCGACGCTTCGGCTGCCGACAGGATGCGCCACACGTCGATGCGGCCATCTTCGTTCTGATCGATCCCCCAGCGCGAGCCACCGAGATTCAGCCAGCGCGACTGATCGACCTTTTCGTTGTCGTTGGTGTCGATGTCGCGATAGACCTCGATCCCGTGATTGAAGTACCGCCATTGATCGAGCTTTCCGTCACCGTCCGTGTCGAGGAACTTTCGCAGGACCTGGCCATTCACGCCGAGGACCACCCAGCCGGAAGCCTTGCCTTTGCGATCGAGTTCTACTTTGCATTTGGCGTACTCTTCGAGCTTGGGAGTTTCAAACTCGACATCCTTCTGCTTGGGGGCGAAGGCCATCGTCTCCTTCACGGTGGGTGCGGCCGAGGCCGCGTTCGCCACGCAGGTCGCTCCCAAGACAACGATCCACATCCAAGTCTGTTGTGTTTGCATGTTCATTCCGTCGCTCCGTTCGACCTTCATCGTCGCGTCCCTCGTTGTCCGCCTGCTGCGTAAAATGATGCCTCGCGCCGGGCTGTGATGGCCTTTAAATAAGCGAGGATCGGCAGTTCGTGCCGGATTCTAGGTGAGGATCCCAATCGGGTCACGACCAGTTTGAGGGCGGTTTTCAACGTCATCGACCGAAGTCCGGCTTGGCTTTGTTAGCCGGACTACTCGCAGGGGAGGTACTCCAAAGTTGGGTTCATCGGATGTTTTGGGGGGGACTCATTTGGAGAGCGATGAACGACGGCGGCCGGTCTTCATCCTGAAGGGATGTCAGCCATTAGCCGGGGGTTGAGCGAAGCGACACCCCCGG
>JAYSQC010000417.1:0-2756 GCA_043721755.1 Schlesneria sp. | reverse complement strand
CTTCCGGGGGTGTCGCTTCGCTCAACCCCCGGCTAATGGCTGACATCCCTTCAGGATGAAGACCGGCCGCCGTCGTTCATCGCTCTCCAAATGAGTCCCCCAAAAAACATCCGATGAACCCGTATTGCCCCCTTGCGTCGTTTAACCGCGTGGGCCACGTCCCGCGCGTTGAGCGACGTTTGAGCCTGATTCTCCCCTCGACGCGTGGGGCGTGGCCTACGCGGTTGAACGAGACCAACACCACAATACAACGTTGTCTAACCACTACGTTGCCAGAGTCGTGGTGTGTCCGGTGACGAAGCGGATCAGGAAAGGAGAGCCTTCACACGAGAGGCTGACTGCGATGCCTTCGGCTTGATCGGCGAGGAAGAAGTCGCGGACTTCCACGCAGGGGATCGAGAGGTTGCATTCGGCAGAGAGGACTCCCTTCACGTTGCCTCCGATCATGTTGGCCACTTCTCCAATGGCGTCGCGTAGATCTTCTTCCGAGAGTTCGTGCGGGTTGAGGGAGAACATGCGACAGGCCATTCGCTGTGCCACGGCGCGATCGGTTTCAATCTCGACGAACGCGGTGTACTCGCCGCTGATGCGCACGGTGGCCACCCAGCGCGTGCCATCCGGGGCGTCGCAGTCGGCCGACGTGAGGGCGACCCCCAGCATTGTGTGACAAACGTCATCGGCAATCTGTGTGAGCATCGTGGTGTTGACGTGTGTCATGTGCGGGGTCTCGGTGGGGTGTTGAAGGCGGGGAGCGGCATCACGGCTTTGCCGCGTGTTGGGCGGAAGACGATGTACTTGCTGATCGCTTCCCGGGTGAAGGGTACGTCCATTCCGACGAGCGATTCGCCGCCGCCGAGGAAGAGCACGCTGTCGGCGGCCATTGTGCGATGCGTCTTTTGCAAGATGGTCTGCTTCATGGCGACTTCAAAGTAGATCAGGACGTTGCGCATGAAGACGACATCGAACTTCGGCATCGGCAGCCAAACCGACGAGAGGTTCACCTTGCGGCATTCGATCCAGTGGCGGAGCTCGGGTTTCACCTGCCAGTGGATCCCCGTCCGTTCGAAGTGTTTGAGGAGCATCGCCGTAGGGAGGCCGCGGTTGACTTCGAACTGGCTGTAGGTCCCTGCGCGCGTCCGCGTCAGCATCTCTTCGCTGATGTCGGTGGCGGTGATCTTGACCTTCCACCCGAGCAGTTGCGGGAAGTGTTCGCGCAGGGTCATGGCGATCGAGTACGGCTCTTGGCCACTCGAACTGGCGGCACACCAAATATTGAGTTCCCGCGTTGCCGCTCGTGCCTCGAATATTTTGGGGAGGATGTCTTTGGCCAGGATCTCGAACGGCAGGGCATCGCGGAAGAAGCTGGTCTCGTTGATCGTCATGGCTTCGGCGACGCGAACTTCGTAACGGGCCGGTGCCCGCTTCAACTCCGCCACCAGAGCCTCAACGTTGGGCAGCCCGAAGCTGGCGGCGACGGGTGCCAGACGGGATTCCATCAGGTAGCCCTGACCGCTGTTCAACAGGTTCCCCGACTGCCGTGCCACGACAGATCGAACGACGGCGACATCACTCTCAGCAAGCGGCATGGTGAATTCTTTCGAGGACGGGCCGTAGCAGCC
Organism: Schlesneria sp.; assembly: GCA_043721755.1. Classification (GTDB taxonomy): domain Bacteria; phylum Planctomycetota; class Planctomycetia; order Planctomycetales; family Planctomycetaceae; genus Schlesneria. The sequence goes on along the minus strand of JAYSQC010000417.1, from coordinate 1,137 downwards.
CGTTGAAAACGTAGGGTAAGCCTCTGGCTTGCCCCTTTTTCAACTGCTTTCACGGGCAAGCGAGACGCTTACCCTACATTTTTCAACAGGCTGGTAGGACGGACACCTCGTCCGTCCGCTTCGTTATTGGATTCGCTCGAAGCATGCCTTCTCACGAAGGAACCAGGCTTAGCAGCCCGTTGAAAAACGTAGGGTAAGCCTCCGGCTTGCCCCTTTTTCAACCGCATTTACGGGCAAGCGAGACGCTTACCCTACGTTTTTCAACAGACTGTTACCCCAGTCGCCAACGCTGTTCAGGATTTCTGTAGCAGAATTCGTGAGAATTCTGACGACTCGACGACTCGTCAGAAGTCTTACGACTTCTGCTACGTTCGTTTTAGGATCAGCGTGCCATCGCCGGTCTCAGTCCCGGCTTCTGCATGTTGGTGTCTTTCGCCAAGACCTGGGTCCGACAGACCATGTCCACAATTTCGACGGCAATCTGATTGAGCGGCAGCACCTGACCGGCATATCCGGCTTGAGCCACCGCGCGGGGCATCCCCCAGACCACGCTGGACTCTTCGTCTTGAGCGATGATCCGTCCCCCGACCTGTCGAATCGCCTTGCTTCCCATTTCGCCATCACGGCCCATGCCGGTCAGAACGACGCCGAGGCAGCGGCCACCGTAGGCCGTGGCCACGGATCGGAAGAGGGGATCGACGGCGGGACGACAGGAATTTTCATGCGGCTTCTGGTCGAGATGCAGGACGCGGTCGGCCTGATCCATTTGAACGGTCATGTGAAAATTGCCCGGTGCCACCCAGACATCGCCTGGTTTGAGGATCGCTCCCTCGACTCCTTCGCGCACGTTGAGTGGACAGATCGAGTTGAGCCGTTGGGCGAGGAGTTGCGTGAACACGGGAGGCATGTGCTGCGTGATGACGATCGGTACGGGGAACCCGCGCGAGATCCGCTTCAACACTTCGGCCAGTGCGTTGGGGCCTCCGGTCGAGGAACCGATGGCCACGATCTCGATCGCGCAGGCCGGATCGCGCGGCTTACCGGGCATCGTTGGAGGAGCGGCTCCCGCTGTCGGCGTGATGTTCGGCGGCATGTTCGGTGAACGAGGGAATCCGGGCGTCGTGGGTGCCAGCAAGG
>JAYSQC010000416.1:0-1551 GCA_043721755.1 Schlesneria sp. | reverse complement strand
CGACAAAAGTAGCAGGCACACTCCGTGTGCCGTCCGCGAGACCGTGATTCGCAGAGGAATTCGGTGAACGGCACATGGAATGTGCCTACTACTTTGACTTCTGTCGGACACGTCAATCAACCGCTGAACATTTCGGGAAAGCGAGACTGATCGCGTTCGTTCTTGAGCGAGGTTCGACGTGTTCAATTTGGGCCACTCAACACTGCAACCGCAATGCGCGTGGAGGACCGCGCCGGTGGATGGTCGGCGATGGGAATTCTTCGCGCGGAGTGACACTCCGGCGACGCTCGTACTCTTGCCGGGAGTTGATCCCCTCTGCTTGAGAACGGCAAAGATGGCGCGCGTAGAGGCAACGTTGCTCGTGTCAAACGGGCCTCAGTCCGCACGCCGGTTGATGAAGTTGGCGACGCTCGCAGATGTCTCCGAGGCGCGGCGACTGATCGACCGGCTTAACTTATCCTACGACCGCGACGGCTCCGCGTTTCGCATCGAGCGTGTGGCGAGTGGCTACCGGCTGCTGACGCAACCGTTGTTTGCCTTCTGGCTGGGAAAGATTCATCACAGACAAGCCGAACTGAAGCTGTCCCCCCCCGCGTTGGAGACGCTGGCCATCGTCGCGTATCGCCAGCCGCTGACACGATCCGAGATCGAGTCCGTCCGGCGAGTCCAATGTGCCGACATGCTCAAACACCTGATGGACCGCAATCTGGTCCGCATTGCCGGTGAAGACAATTCGCTCGGCCGGCCGTTTCTATACGAGACGACCCGCCAGTTTCTGGAGTTGTTCGGCTTGACTGACCTCGACCGCCTGCCTCACGCGGACGTACTGCGCAAACCCCGCGCGGCGTTCCTTATTGAAGCAGAGTCTCTTGACGAAGACTCGGACTCGAACACTGCCGCCGCGTGACGTGAGTTGACATCAGCTTGACGGTGGCTTCGGGACGGGCTGTCAGACCGATTTTGGAGTCTGGCTTTTGAACAAGTCTCTCAGGGGAACACGAGGCATTTCACCGTGACCAAATTCGGCTTGCAGTTTTGCAAGCCGTTCTTCCACTGGCCCGATCGTCCAGCATTCACTCTCAGCCAGTTCTTCAATCGGTGTCCCTTCGTCATTGAGTGGACAGATGTCTCGCAATTCAACGAATTCCAAATCGACCGTTTCATCGATCCATCGGAGCGGCAATCCTTGTGTTCGACAGACATAGGGCCGATCAGGGTAAATCCGGCACCCTCCTTCCTCGTCGAGGAACGCACACCGACCAAGTGGATGGGGTGACTCGATAGCGAGGAGTTGCGGGTGATGACTCCGGATGTTTTCGGCCTCAATGTCAAACACTGTCATGCCATCGACGCAACACTGGCTGCATCCTCTTCGGCACTGAAGTCGCGCACCATGTTCCGCTGCGATTAGCCGAGCGTCAGCATCAACCTGACTATAAAGCTCACTCAATTGCGACAGTGCGAGATGGCTTTGGGAAACGCGATCCTTTGAATTGTCGGTCATTTCATTTGGGTTTCCGGTTGACCGTCGCCGAATCGACGGAGGGCAGA
>JAYSQC010000415.1:0-39493 GCA_043721755.1 Schlesneria sp. | reverse complement strand
CATCCCGCAGGGATCACAGCCATTAGCCGGGGGTTGAGCGTCCGCGACACCCCCGGAAGAGTTCCGACAAAATGCTTTGCATCCTGAAGGGATGCCAGCACAGTTCAATCGGGCTGGCATCGGGAACCTGCCCGCATCCCTTCAGGATGCAAAGTCCAATTCAAGACACCCCACACCGGGGGTGTCGCGGACGCTCAACCCCCGGCTAATGGCTGACATCCCTTCAGGATGAAGAATCGGGCAGACCTCAGTTTTGCTCCAAACTGTGATCCCCCCAAAACCTCGGATGAACCCTTCTTTTGGGAGCGTGACAGTCCGGCTGACAAAATCTATACCGCACACGGCTGAGAATGAGCGGTTGGCGAGCCGCATGCCGACAGGCTGCGGGTTCTTGTGTACAACCAGAAACACGTGGCCTGACGGCACACGGCTCGCCTAAAACGTCTCACTCATGACCGTGCGAGGTAGTAAGCCGGACTTCTCGCTCTTCCTCACATTGGCCGCGACTTCAGCCCGCCGGTACGATGCCCGCCCTGACGTGACCCCTTCACTTTCAACGCGACTTCTGTGGGAGACTCGATGATGCGACGCACCTTCGGACTGATGCTGGCTTTCTCTTTTCTCGTCGGTTGTGACAGCAATGCCCCTACAAAACCGACTACTTCCAAACCGGGCGGCTCACCCGGCGGTGCGACGGGTGCGGGGAGCGGTCCGACCGAGAAGACACTTCGCATCGCCGTCATCCCCAAAGGAACGACGCACGTCTTTTGGAAGTCGGTTCACGCGGGTGCCGAGCAGGCGGCGAAGGAACTCGGCAATGTCGAGATTCTCTGGAAGGGGCCGCTTCTTGAGAACGACCGCGATGGTCAGATCAGCGTCGTGCAGGACTTCGTGACGAAGAAGGTCGATGGCATTTGCGTCGCACCGCTCGACAAGCAAGCGCTCATCGGGCCGGTCCACGAAGCGGTCGAAGCGGGCGTTCCGGTTGTGATCTTCGACAGCGCTCTGCAAGACGAATCGAAGATCGTCAGCTACGTCGCCACCGACAACTACAAGGGCGGCCAACTCGCGGGCCAACAAATGGGCGAGGCTCTCGGCGGCAAGGGGGGCGTGGTCATGCTCCGTTACAACCAAGGGAGCGAAAGCACCGAGCAACGCGAAGAGGGCTTCCTCGACACGCTCAAGAAGGACTTCCCCGACATCAAGGTGCTCTCGTCCGACCAGTACGCCGGGACGACACAAGAGGACTCGCTGACCAAGGCGATCGAAGTCCTCAACAAGTACAAAGACGAAGTGAGCGGCATCTTCGCCGTCTGCGAACCGAACGCGGCGGGAGTCCTCGGTGCGTTGAAGGAGACCGAACTCGGGACCAAGGTGAAGTTCATCGCCTTCGATCCGAGCGAAGAACTGATCCGCGCGATGGAAGCGGGCACCTGCCACGGCATCGTCCTGCAAGACCCCGTGCAGATGGGCTACCAGTCGATCATGGCCCTGGTGAAAAAGATTCGCGGTGAAACGATCGACAAGCGAATCGGCACCGGCGAATTCGTCGCCACCCCCGACAACATGAAGTCCCCTGAAATGAAAAAACTCCTCAGCCCCGAACGCTTCGAGTAGAGGATCGTTCAAACTAGCCCGACGCGCAAGTGAGGGCTGAGCGTTGGATTCATGCGAAGCCCTCGCTTGCGCGTCGGGCTGTTGTGCAATCGCCCTACAGGTCACTCATGTCCGATCTCCTCACCATGACTGGCATCTCGAAACGTTTTGGCGCGACGCAGGCGCTGGCGGATGTTTCGTTGAGTGTGCCCGCCGGGCGAGTTCTCGCGCTGATTGGCGAGAACGGCGCGGGGAAGAGCACGTTGATGAAAGTGCTCAGCGGGGCGCATGGGCCGGATTCGGGGAGCATGTTGCTGGCGGGAAAGCCCTACGCTCCGAGTGGCCCACACGACGCGCGGCTCGCCGGAGTGAGCATGATCTACCAAGAGCTGAACCTCGCGCCGGACTTGTCGGTCGAGGACAACATCATGCTCGGACAAGAGGCGCGGCGAGTCGGTGCCTCACGGCTGTCGCGCTGGCTGGGGCCGTTCGTTCCGCTGGATCGCGCGGCGCAACGGCTTCGCGTGAAGCAGGCTCTCGATCTGCTCGGCCACCCGCACCTCAAGCCAGAAACTCGGGTCGGTGATCTGCCGATTGCCGTACAGCAACTGGTCGAGATCGCGCGGGCCTTGGTCTCCGAATCGAAGGTCATCGTGTTCGATGAGCCGACCAGTTCGCTGACGCGCCACGATGTCGAACATCTCTTCGCGGTCATCCGCAAGCTGCGCGAGGCCGGACTGGGGATCGTCTACATCAGCCACTTTCTCGAAGAGATTCGACAGGTTTGCGACTGTTACTCGGTGCTGCGCGACGGTCGTTCGGTGGGGCAAGGCGAGCTGGCGGGAACAACCGACACGCAGATCGTCTCGCTGATGGTCGGCCGTGGTGTGGCGGACCTCTTTCCCACCGTGGCGCACACACCGGGCGTGGTGCTGTTGTCATTGAAGGGTCTCAGCGGCGCACGGTCTCCGCAAAACGTCACGCTCGAATTGCGGCGGGGTGAGATTCTCGGACTGGCCGGGCTGATCGGAGCCGGTCGCACTGAGACGCTTCGTTGTCTCTTCGGCCTCGATGCCGTGACGAGTGGAGATATGCGGATCGCGTCGAATCGAGCTGACCTAGAAAACCAAGTCGGTTTGAAATCGAAAGCCCCCCTCACCCTAGCCCTCTCCCCGCAAGGCCGGGGCGAGGGGACAAGAGGACTGCCGCACTCGACAATCCTGCCTCGCTCGACGCGCGGCCGCATCCGCGCGGGACTGGGTCTCGTCTCGGAGGACCGCAAGACCGAGGGCCTCGCGCAGACGCGCGACATCGCCGACAACATGACCTACAGCCGCCTTGCTCCCTACTCGCGCGTCGGTGTCCTGAATCTGAAGCGACGTCGCGAGGAAGTCGTGCGCTGGATGAAGCGACTCCAAGTCAAAGCCCACTCCCCCGAGCAGACGATTGGCCAACTCTCGGGAGGCAACCAACAGAAGGTCGCCATCGCGCGCGTGCTGCATCAGCAAGCCGACATCCTGTTGCTCGACGAACCGACGCGCGGCATCGACGTGGGGACCAAAGCCGAAATCTATCGCCTCATGGGCGAGCTGGCGGCCGAAGGGAAGGCGATCATTTTCGTCAGCTCGTACCTGACCGAGCTGCTCGCCGTCTGCGATCGCGTCGGCGTGATGGCCCGAGGTCAGCTCAGGGAGATCCGCCCGGCCAGCGACTGGACGGAAGAGTCGATCATGAGCCTCGCCGTCTCGATGTGAGCGCAAACGAACTCACCGACCTTGCACACCGCGCAGGTCTACTTCGCGCGGCCGAAATTGCCGCTCAGTCGTTTAACCGCGTGGGCAACGCCCCGCGCGCCGAGCGACGTGGATCGCTGTTTCACCACTCGACGCGCGGGGCGTTGCCCACGCGGTTAAACGAGGAATGGCGACCTTGCGACCGATACACATGAGATGTGGGCTTGGTCAAATTACCCGCCCGCAAACAGCAGCCTCATCACGAATCCTACCGCCTCGCCGATCGGGTTGTATCCCGTCAGTTGCGGCAGCAGGATGAGAGCGATCAGCAGCAGCGGCCCCAGTGAGCAGTACTGGTTCCACGCGGGACGTAGGCTGTCGGGGATCACGCCATCGACAATCTTGCTGCCGTCCAGTGGCGGGATCGGGAACAGGTTGAACACGCACAGCACGACGTTGACCTGGATCAGCATGATCAACAGAAACGGGACCGGCCCGAGTTGCGGGAGCAGTCCAATGAACTGCGGCTGAGTCAGCAGCTTGAATGCGAGAAACGCACCGGTCGCGATGAGGGCATTCGAGATCGGCCCGGCCGCCGCGACGAGCAACATTCCGCCGCGAAGGCTCACGCCGGGACGAAACCGCAGCGGATTGACCGGCACCGGCTTGGCCCAGCCAAACGGCACGCCCATCAGCGGCAACAAGAAAGTCCCGATCGGGTCCATGTGGACGAGTGGGTTCAGTGAGAGTCGGCCCAGCAGCTTGGCCGTGTCGTCCCCCAACTTCCATGCCGTCCACGCATGTGCCCATTCATGAACGGTCAGCGACAACAGGAACGGGATGAACATCATCAACCGCTCGATCAGATCGTTCACGTCCACGATGGTCTTTCCTGTGATTCGTACTATTCGATGTCCACATGTTGTCGGCTTGCGAACATTTGAGGTCTTTTCAAAGTGGCCTTCATCGCTCCGCGTGAAGACAGCCGTGCGCGAGTTCGGCGCTGGTCGCTCGAAACCAAGTCTACTCGACTACGGCTGTCTTCACGCGGAGCGATGAAGGCCACTTTGGTTGCAGCCTACTGAATGCTCACGCTAGGTCCGTTCGTTGTCCGGCCCACTGGTCCGCCGACACATCATCGCGCGCGACCGCCTCCGTTCCCTTGATCGCTTCCAATCTCTGGACCTGAGCTTTGGGAACGAGTATCGCCGTGTCACCGCCACTCGGTCGCAGCTTGATGAACGTGGCATCGACCCACAGCACGTCTCCCTCCAACGGCGGTTGGTCTTTCAAGTGGAGTCGCACCACGGCGCGGCCGGTGGGTTCGGCAAGTTGCGAGGTGGACTCGATTAACACCGCATCAAGCCGATCGAACAACCGGTTCTGTTCCTCGCGCGGACGGAGCGCTCGACGGAAGTCTTCGCGCGTGACGACCAGTTCCGACGACTGCTGCCTCGCCCGCCGCACGGCCAGCAGTGCCGCTTCATTGGTGAGACTTTCGAGATCCGCGCCGTGCTGTCCTTCCGTCCAACCGGCCACTTCATCAAGCGACACGTCTTGGTTGAGCGGCTTGCCCTTGGTGTGAATCTTCAAAATCTCGATCCGATCCGCGCGCGTCAGTTCGGGCATCTTGATCCGTCGATCGAAGCGGCCCGGTCGGAGGAGCGCTTGGTCGAGGATGTCAGGACGATTCGTCGCCGCGATCACCACGATGCGCGGCTGCTGCTGAAAGCCATCCAAGCAAACGAGCAACTGGTTGAGCGTCTGCTCCCGTTCGTCGTGACTGCCGCCCAGCCCCGATCCACGACGACGGCCGATCGCATCGATTTCGTCGATGAAGATCACGGCCGGCGAATTCTTGGTCGCCGTCTCAAACATGTCTCGCACGCGCGCGGCCCCGACGCCGACAAACAGTTGCACGAACTCCGACGCCGCGACGACATAAAACTTCGCCCCGGTTTCCCCTGCCACGGCGCGCGCGAGATACGTCTTTCCAGAACCGGGCGGTCCTTCGAGCAAGATGCCGCGGGGAAGCCGCACGCCCGCTTGAGACCATCGTTCCGGAGCCTTCAGAAAATCGACGACATCTCCAAGCAGTTCCTTCGCTTCCTGACAGCCCCCGACATCCGCAAACGTGATCTTGGCTTCTGCCCCGACGAGCTTCGCGCGGCTCTTGCTCAGTTCGAGCAGATTCAAGCCCCCCGCCCCACCGCTCATCTTCTTCAAGAACCAGATCAATGCGGCGATCAACAGCACCGCCGCGACGACATACACCATGATGGACCCGATGCCATCTTGGAACGCCCCGTACTGCGGCTCAATCCCCTGCTGCAACAGCCGATCATTCAATGCTTCGCTCAGGCTACCGATCGTCTCCCACTGACTCGCCCCCTCCATCTGAAAGCGAATCCGGTTGCTATCAATCTCGACCGAACGAAGATTCCCCGCCATCACGGAGTTTGAAAAAACTTTGAACGGCACCGTGCGAATGCCGCCACCGCGATTCATTTGATACAGCGCAAGGAACACGCCCAGCAGCACACCCCAAAACAACAGCGTCTTAAACTTGGAGTTCAATGGAGTTCCACCTGATACGACCGGAGAGGCTCGTTTAACCGCGTGGGCAACGCCCCGCGCGTCGAGCGGCATGGAAAGCTGTTCGCCGTCAGCGCGCGGGGCGCTGCCCACGCGGTTAAACGGCTCAGTTTCAGTCGCACGAGGTATAAACATCCTCGCGCGCGTCGGCCAACTCAGTGGCCCATTCGCGTGCAACTCCCGCTGACCAGTTTTGACCTGCATCGTCTTCGTCGGAAGCATCGACCCACACCATCACATCGACCGGCCCCGGCGAGACGTTCTCAGGCACAACGACCCACAACCGATGCTGTTCATCAATGCGGCCCTTCAATTTGAGAACGGTCACGGTGCGGCTCCTGAACGAGGCACAATCCCCAGCGCTGGGACGCGACGGTAGCAGATCGGCCGAGGCCCGGTCTACTTCCCCTTCAAGCTCTCCAAGTAAGCCAATCCGGCGGATGTGAGAATGTTCGGCGACTCGATCATCTCGCCGAGCTTCGCGACATGTTTCGCAAAAACCGGTTCGCGGATGAAGTCGTTCCACACGGCAACGGCTTCCGAGTCCTGTTCGTCGGCAGTGATCTCGGCAAACGTGCGTAGAGCGGTTTCCAAAACTTCGGGCTGATTCGTGCGACGCTGCAAGCCGCGCAGCGCTTTCGCTCGCAGTGTCACATCGGCCTTGTTCAGAGTCGCGGCCACTTCCAGCAACCGCGCGGCATCGCCCGACAGCGGCGAACTCCCCGGCGCGAGTAACTCGACCGCCGTCGCGAAAAATGTCTTGTCGGCATGAGCCAGTGCCACGATCCGTTCCGTCGTGCCGGGCAACTCAATCTTGTGCTTCTTCAACTGGACGAGCAGCCCTTTGATGTTGCCCGCGTCGCCCGTGGTCAGTTCCGTTTGCAACGCCTTCGTGATGCGTTCGGTCTCGGACCACGCGACCGGCTTGTAGTACGGGCCGCTCGTGTCGGGGCGAGTACTCCACCAGTCGCCGGTGTATTCCCCTTCACGATCATGCAGGCGGCAGAGCGTCGCGAGAACCAGTTGCCGGGTCGTGTCGTAGGTGATCGCTTGTCCGGTCGGCCCGGTTGGCTGAGCGACAATCGGACGACCGAGCCATTCGATCAGACCCGCGACGACAGCGGGATCATGCAGTCGCCGCAACACCGCCGCCGCTCCGATCCGCTGTTCGAGCGTCCGTGGATCGGTCGAGTTCCAGTTGAGAGACGCCAGACAAACCTCGCCCGCGTTCAACTGCACGAGGCTCTCGATGGCCACATGAGCCACCACCGGATCGCGACCCACTGTGAGCGGCAGCATCTTCTCTTGCACTTCGCGCGAGACCTTTCCAAACCGCGACAACCCTCGCACGGCCTGCAACCGCACGCGAGCGTTCCCGTCCGACAGTGCCTCCACAAACGGCTGCGGCGACGTGTTCGCAAGCTGAGTCGTTCGATCGGCCATCGCACGCAAGGCGTGTTCGCGGATCGAAGCGCCCTTAGCTAGCTTGCCGAGTGCGTGATGAGACTTCTCGCCCATCAACTGCTTCAGCGTGAAGATCGCCGCCACACGCACGACGACCGATGAGTTCGAGGCAGCAAGCTGTTCGAGGCCGCTGGCCAATTCAGGCGATTCCCCGCGTGCAAGAATGTCGCGCTGAGCGTTCAATCGAATCGTGTGGCTGGGTGACGCCATGCGCGTCAGCAATTGGGACGGCCCCGCTGCTCCCTGTCCGAACAGATCAGTCTGATCCGACTGATCTGTTCGATTGGCATTCCCTGCCAGCGGCCTCACCAGCACGACATACCCGACCTCGGGCTTGCTGAAGTTGAAGCCGCCGTCGCGCCAACTGCTGATGTAGATGTTGCCGCGCGCGTCGATGTCTATGTCGGTCGGACGGGGCAACTCGACGAATGGTTCTTGCTCGGCGGTAAAGCCCGCGCCGGTCTTCGTCAGCGGATGCCGGTAGACGATGCTGCGGCCCCAATCGCAGGTGTAGAGCGACTGACCAAGTCCCTCGGGCAGAGTCGGCTCGTCGATGTAGAGCGAACCGCACGGCGAGCCGCCACCATAGTCGGCCATCGGCGGGATGATCTCATCCGGGAAGTTGATGAAGAGCGACGGGTAGCCCATTTGCCCGCCATGCGGGACGTGGCTGAGTCGCACGTTCCAGCCGCCGCCGTCGTTGGTATTGTCGCGTGTGAAGAGATCGAGTTCCGGGCTGATGGCCACGTCATAAATGTTCCGCTGCCCGCGCGAGACGATTTCCAATTCGGAGCCATCCGGACGGCAACGCACGATCCCGCCGCCGCGATACGCCAGCTCTTTCCCGTCCGAACCAGTCGCCTTGATGAAGCCGTAATCGCCGACCGCAACATAGATCCAGCCGTCGATGCCGACCTGAATCCCGTTCGTCGTGTGGTCCGCCCCGCGAAACTTGAGATCGAAGCCGATCCCTTTGACCAGCGTTTCGGTGCGGTCGCTCACGCCATCGCCGTTGTCATCGTGCAGCGCCACCAGATTCGGCGGGGCGAGGACGATGAGCTTGGTCCTGTAGGATGGGCTCTCAGCCCGTCCGTCTTTGTTCTTTTCTTGGTTCTCTTTCGCGTTTGATGAATTGGAAGAAGCGGACGGGCTGAGAGCCCATCCTACGGGGAAGACTACGATCCCGCGCGGGCTGTCGATCGTGGCGAACGTCTTGAATTCATCGGCCTTGCCGTCGCCGTCCGTGTCGTGGCAGCGGACGATCTTGCCGCGACCTTCCTTGCGGTCGAGCGACCCGTTCTCATCGATGCCGACGTAGACCGTGCCCTCCGGTGACGTGGCCAAACACGTCGGATAGTTCACGTCGGGGGGAGCGGCAAACAACGTGACTTCGAAGCCGGGCGGAGCCTTGATCCCGCTGAGCAGCCCAGTCCCTTTGATGGATCGTGGTTTGATGTCGTCGCCGCCCGAGACCGTGCGTTCCTCGAACTTCGTCCCGTGGACTTTGAACTCGAAGAAGCTGCCCCAACGGCCGGGAGTAAGCTGCGTCGTCGTGAGCCTCACATACCGCACGTCCTTCGCCGCGAACTTCAGCGACGGTGTTTGCTCGCGCGACTCGCTCTGCGTCTGGTCCGAGAGCATCCGCCACTGCTGTCCATCGGCCGAACCTTCGACCTTGTAGCGGTAGTTCGTGTCGTCCGCTTCCCATTGCACCGCGATGCCCGTCAGTTCCTGAGCGTCACCCAAATCAACCCGCCACCACTGACCGGCGTCATTGTTCGGCGAACACCAACGCGTCGATTCGTTCCCGTCGAGGGCGTGTTCGGGCGGATGACCGTCTTGCGACGCCGAAGCTGTCGCCTTCTTCCCCTTCGCCAAATTGACTGGCACCAGTTCTTTCTTGGCGACGGCGAATGGTTGCTGGTACTCGGGCGCAGTCTTGTCGCACGACCAAAGCATTGCACGACAAAGCATGTCCAAGTAGCGAGGGTCGCCGACCGTCTCGTTGTTATGCCCGAGCGTCGTGCAGAAGACGCGCGTCTTCTGCGGCCCGTACTCGTTCACCCACGCGACGATGAAGTCGTCAACCTGATTGCCAACCTCCTGCGTCCCGCGCGCGATCGGCTTCGCGGTGTCGAACAACTTGAGGTTGTTGTACAGCTCCTCGTTGATGGTCGTCCAATTTTCCAACCGCTTCGCGAACGAACCAACTCCACCTGAGAAGCCCTTCACGACCGGATGCTCGGGAGCAACGAACGCGATGTCGATCGGCTGCTGCGGCCCGTGACTCGAAGACTGCAACCCGATGAACTGAAACCAGTCGTCCGTCCCCGTCCGGTAGCTGTGCATCGCGCAGTGCAGGTTGATCGCCGGAACACCGTTCTTGTGAGCGTTCAGAATGTTCTGCACATACGGTTGCTCCTTCACATCGGCCGAGCACTCGTCGTGGATGACCACGTCATAGCCCTGCGCCCAGTCGGGATTGTCGTAGATGTCGAACCGCGCCTTGGTACTCTTGTCGGATGAGTAGACGATCGTCACCTCGGCCATCACGCGCGCTTCGATCCCCCGTTTAAGGATGTCCTTCTGCTTCGCGTAGTCGTGACAGCAGCCACCCAAAATCAGCAGCGCCTTCAGCGGCTTGGGCCTCGCGCGGGCAGAGTCTTGTGCAGGGAGTTCAACGGATCGCGAGACCACCGTGGCCAGCAGCAAGAGCGAGCAGCAAGAGCGAGCAGCAAATCAATCGGCGCATCGAACGTCGGTCCTTGGAGGTCGTTGGGAAGTGAGCGTGCTGAGTGAGCAATCGGCAATGCCGATGAAACCCCTCGCGCGACATCACGCGCCGGGGTCAGGCACCGCAGAATTCAGAATTGGCGGGGCAAAGCTTCGCTTGTGATCGTACTTTCCAGCCGCCAATTCTGAATTCTGCGGTGCCTGACCCCTGATCGAGCCGCAACCGTCGCGGAACACTCGCGCGGCATCACGCCTCGTCGGCGCGGCCCTTCGGTTTGACGACCTTCTTCGACTGGATCGGCCTCAAATACTTTTGGGCCTGACCAGACTTGGTGGCGCGCGATTGAGTCTCGAAGACTTCCGTCGCGGCCAACAATTGGCTGAGCTTCGAGTACCCGTAGTTGCGCGGGTCGAAGTCAGGAGCTTGGTTGGCGATGTAACTGCCGATGCGGCCGACATAGCACCAACCATCTTCGTCGGCGGACGACATCACCGCCGCCCGCAGCAGCTTGCCGAGGGTCGAGTCACTGCGCAGTTCCTTGCCGCTCTTTCTGGAGACGGTCGGGGCGCTCGTGGTCTCGGTTGAGTCATCGGCCGTAACGAGAATCTCGGTGTAGACGAATTTGTCGCACGCGCCGACGAACGCGCGCGGCGTCTTCTTCTCACCGAAGCCCATCACCGTCATGCCCGACTCACGCAGCCGCGTCGCCAGCCGCGTGAAGTCGCTGTCGCTGGAGACTAGGCAGAAACCATTCAGCCTCCCCGCGTAGAGCAGGTCCATCGCGTCGATGATGAGCGCCGCGTCGGTCGAGTTCTTGCCGCTGGTGTACCCAAACTGTTGGACCGGTTGGATTGCGTGTTCGTTCAGCATGTTCTTCCAACTGTTGAGCCGCGACGTGGTCCAGTCGCCGTAGGCCCGCTTGATGCTGGCGATGCCGTACTTCGCGATTTCGCCGAGCAGCGTGACGATGGCAGAAGCCTGCGCGTTGTCAGCGTCAATCAACACGGCAAAACGGGGTTGGTCGGAATGGGGAGTCACGGGGAAAGACCTCGGCAAGAGAAGTGAGGAACAAGCAGTGCGAGACGCCGGGCATCGTCCTGTCCCCGTGCCGACTATTCAAGAGACTTCAGCCACCTCACAGGGCCATCGCTTTTTTCAACGTAGGGTGGGACAAGCTCGCTTCGAGCGCCGGCCCACCATCTGGAAACGTCGAGAAATCATGGTGGGCCGGCGCGGCGAAGCGCCGCTGGTCCCACCCTACATCCTGCCCAACTTCAAAAAGGCATTGGCCCCGGCCACCGCGACCGCCCGCCGCGCCCAACGCACGAGTTCCTCATCGTTCTCGAACACCTCGCGCGGGACTTCGTGGTACGACTTCATCACCTTGCCGGGTGACGGCGAGAACGGCTCGGTCCCTCGCGCGATGTATTCGCCGCGCGAGTCGTCATTGACCTTGAAGTAGAGCCGCTCGTCAGCGATCAGCCCGAAGAACGTCGCCCCGCAATAGAGACCGTGCCCGCCAAACATCGCTTTAGCTCGGACCTCGCCCAGTTCAAATAGCAACGAGACAACCTCGGTGACGAACTTGTTGGGAACGGATTTCTTCACGGCCATTAAAGATCAATCCGTCGGCAACAATTTTGAATATCGGCTGTCTCGCTTCGCTCTGTCACGGCTACTCGGAGAGGTATCTCCGAGAAGTTGCCAGATTAAGACCTACAATCACCACGAGTTCGCAACAGAGTTGGATGCCCAATACAACTTTGAGCCATTTCACCTCGAACGGATCTCGCGCTCCTCCGCCTGCTTGAGGATTGTCCGAAATCAAAAAACAACCTAACGCGATGATCGTCAATAGCATCAAAGTAGCCATGACAGTCCCGGACAGCCGTGTTTGCGACAGACGTTGACGCAAGCCCGAAATGACGCGTGCTTCAATCACGACACGAATTGCCGGCACGATCAACAGCAGATTTGGACCGAGGACAATCGATAACGCAGCAAGGCCATTCAATACCATCAAAATGGCGATCGCAGAGATTGCCAAGACAACACCAACGGGCATCCCATCCTCGGGACTCCAACTCCTCCGTTTGCTTGGTTTCTTAGATGATTTCCGCTGTCGAATGGGGCGAGCTTGATCGCCCTCATCATCCTCGTCTTCATCGATAGCGCGGCCCGTACTCTTCAACTCCATCCCACCAAACGGATCGTCGTCATCGCGGGGGGGGGGGGGACGGCAACGAGTGTTTCGCACTCTTTGCAGCGAATCTTTTTCCCGGCCAGTTCGTCTTTGACCGAGTAACGTTTGCCACACTTGCCGCACGAAATCAAGATTGCCATCTCGCCGTCTCCAAGGGTTGAAATTCGGCCGTTCACCAATTCAACATCGCATCAGTTGTTTGGTTATCTCACCGCTTGGGGCGATATGAGTGCGTCGCCTGGCCGAAGACGCTTTCGGCCGCTTCCATCAGGGTTTCGCTGAGAGTGGGGTGAGCGTGAATGGTCTCGGCGAGGTCGCGGGCGACGGCGGCGGTTTCCACGGCGAGGGTTGCTTCGGCGATCATCTCACCCGCGTTGACTCCGACCAGGCCGACGCCGAGGACACGTTCCGTCTTGGGGTCGATGATGAGTTTCGTCAGGCCCTCGTTGCGTGAGAGTGTCGTCGCGCGGCCTGATGCGGCCCACGGAAACTTCACCACTTTGACCTCGATGTTGCGGGCGGCGGCTTCGTGTTCCATCAGGCCGCACCACGCGATCTCGGGATCGGTGAAGACGACGGCGGGGATCGCGATGTTGTCGAACTCGGCCTTGCCGCCGTTCATCGCTTCGACCGCGATCTTCGCTTCGCGCGTCGCCTTGTGAGCGAGCATCGGTTCGCCCGCGATGTCGCCGATCGCGAAAATGTGCGGCACGCTCGAACGCAGTTGTCGATCGACCTTAATAAAACCCTTCTCGTCCACCGCCACGCCGGTCGCTTCCAAGCCGAAGCCCTTACTGTTGGGGCGGCGTCCGATGGAGACCAGCACTCGGTCGAAGGTCATCTTCGGTGCGACGCCCTCGCCCGCGAGAGTCGCTTCGATCCCGGCCTTCGTCGCCTTCAGAGCTTCGACCTTCGTATTGAGGTGCAGCGCGGCGAATTGTTTTTCGAGCCGCTTCTGGAGCGGACGCACCAGATCGCGATCGGCTCCGGGGAGCAGGCCGCTCGTCAGTTCGACGACCGTCACCTTCGAGCCGAGCGCCGCGTAAACGGTTCCCATTTCGAGACCGATGTATCCACCGCCAACCACGAGCAACGAACCGGGGATGTCAGCCAGTTCGAGCGCGCCGGTCGAGTCCATCACGCGCGGATCGCCAAGCTGAAAGATCGGCGGCACGACAGGAGACGAACCCGTCGCGATGATCGCCTTCTCGAACGAGACTCGTTCGGTCTTGCCGTCGGGATGCTTCAGTTCAACCGTGTTCGCGTCGAGGAACGTGCCTCGCGCCGCGACGAGCTTCACGCCGCGCGCCTTGCTCAGTTCGGTGATGCCTCCCGACAGCTTGGTGATCACGCCGTTCTTGAAATCGCGCAGCTTGGCGAGATCAATCTTGGGCGCGTTGAATGTCAGCCCCCACTCAGCCGCCTCATGCGATTCGTTGATGAGCTTCGCGATGTGCAAGAGCGACTTCGACGGGATGCAGCCCCGGTTCAAACAGACGCCGCCCGGCCGAGCACCCTCGTCCACCAGCAACACCTTCATCCCATGATCCGCCGCCTCAAACGCCGCCGGATATCCGCCGGGACCACCACCAAGCACGAGAAGTTCCGTTTGCGAGTCTGCCATGTGTTTCGATCTCAAATTTCAAAAGTCATCGTGTATGAATGGAAAAACAAAATCAGCCCGACACACGAGCGAAGGCCATCGCATGTCGGGCTGATAGTCTAATGGGATGGCAATTCAATGCCACGGCTGACAACAAGATGTGGTCGGATTCTCTTCACGCCGTCTCAGTGAACTCGTTTTGCAGGAGGGGAAAGTACCCGACGACCTCTCCCGAGCTGCTTGGCTCGGGCGTCAGCAATGATTCGATCGATGTTGAAATCCACTTTCTGCGCCAGTTCTTCCTTGATGCGTCTGACTTCGCGAAGGACTTCGTCTGTCGTTGGTGGCTGCTCAGAGATAACGGACATGATTTTCAGTCTCCCATCAATTCGTCGGGGGTACATAAAACGGGCATTTCTCGCCCCGCTGCGGCAACGATCTCGGACAATTCCCTCATGATCGAGGCGTTGGCAATGTGCTTGCAGTTCCATGTCAGCAGGATATCGACGGCATGGACCGATGAAACGGCAATATGAACAGCGTCGCGAGCCGCTCGCTGTGGTAACAGACCGGAGTCCATGATGGCCTCGGCAAGATCATTGACTTCGGTCGTCATCTCCAGCAACGGCAAGCCACCGAGAATCGCCAGACGCCGGTTTGCCGCGTCCGCATCACCAGCAGCAGCCTCTTCTAAGACGATCTCTGAGATACACAACTCGAACTCATGGCGGCGATTGTTCCACCAATCATGCGTGAGCTGTTGTCGTGCGGCTTGAATGAGGTCGCGACTTGGCCGAGCCGCCAAATAACTTGGAATTGTTGTTTCGATGTAGATGAGTTTTGACATTCGTGAATACACCACGAGTTCAACAAATTGATTGGCCGGTTCACCCGATCAGCATGCTGAATGCACTACTCAGCATGTTGCACAGTTTGACGGTGAAGCGGGCGGCGTCGGCTCCGTTGACGACGCGGTGGTCGTAGGAGAGAGAGAGAGGGAGCATCAGGCGTTCGACGACGTGGCCGTCTGCCAGTTGAAGCTGCTTCTGGCTGCGGGACATGCCGAGGATCGCCACTTCGGGGTAGTTGACGATCGGCGTGAACGATGTTCCGCCAATGCCGCCGAGGTTGGTGATCGTGAATGTTCCGCCCTGCATGTCGGCCAGTTGCAGCTTGCGGTCGCGGGCCTTGGTCGCCAGTTCAGTGAGTTCTGCGGCCAGTTCGAGGATCGACTTCTGATCGACGTGCTTCACGACGGGGACGACCAAGCCGCTCGGCGTATCGACCGCGATGCCGATGTTGAAGTACTTCTTCTGCACGATCTCGCCCTTCGACGAGTCGAAGCTGGAGTTGAAATTCGGGAACTCTTTCAGACAGGCCACGACCGCCTTCATCGCCAGTACGGTCATCGTCACTTTGGGCGAGCCTTTGGCCGCGTTCTCGACGAAGCGTTTGCGTAGAGCTTCGGTTTCTGTGATGTCTGACAAATCGTGCTGCGTCACATGAGGAATGATCTGCCACGCGAGGCTGAGATTGTTGGCCGAGGTCTTCTGCAGCTTGCTGAACGGAACTCGTTCGACCTCGCCGTACTTCGCGAAGTCGGGCAGAGGCGGCTCGACCACGCGACCGCCGCCACCCCCACCACTGGAACCCGCCGCAGCACGGGCTACGTCTTCGAGCGTAATCCGTCCACCGGAGCCGCTGCCGCTGATGCTCCCCAAGTTCAGGCCGAGTTCGCGAGCGAGGCGTCTCGTGGCGGGACCGGCTGGAAGCGGGAGGTCACGACCACTCGATTCTGACGGCGCAGATTTGGTCGTGGTCGATCCCATCGCTTTGGCAATCGCACCTTGCGCACCCCCGTTGCGATTCGCCGCCGAGGCCGAAGCGGCACCCTGATCGACCGTCAACACCGATTCGAGTTCCTTCGACAGCGGAGTCTTGGCCGAACCTGCCGGAGCTGCTTTCACAGCATTCATACTCGGTTCGAGCATCAAGACCGCCGCACCCATGTTGACGGTGTCGCCCTTCTTAACGAGCAGCTTTGAGACGGTACCCGCTTGAGTGATGGCGATCTCCAAGACCGCTTTGTCTGTCTCCAACTCCATGACGATCTGGCCTGCTTCGACCGTATCACCTGCGGCCACATGCAGAGCCGCCACATCGGCGCTCTTCACGCCGTCACCGAGGTTGGGTTTGAATTCAATGGCCATGATGAATTGAGGTCTCTCATGTAGGGAGGGCATTGCCCACCGTCATTTTTGAACGCTTAAGTTGGTTTGGATACTTGTTGGCACGCGAGTCTGTGCCTTCAAAAGTAGCCTTCATCGCTCCGCGTGAAGGTAGCCGAAGGTGAGTTCCGCGTTGTCTGTTCCGGAACACGTCCTGTATCACTCGGCTATCTTCACGCGGAGTGATACAGGCTACTTTGCGGCATCACGCAAACGCGGGATCGACCTTTTCAGGATCGATACCCAAGTCTTGCAGCGCCTGTGGCAGCTTCTTCGCGTCGAACAAACCGTCTTGGGCGAGGGCGACCAGCGTGGTGTAAGCCACGCATTCGGCGTCGATTTCAAAATGGCGTCGCAAGGCTTCGCGAGACTCACTGCGACCGAAGCCATCTGTCCCGCAGACCACGTACTGGCCGGGTACGTACGGGCGAATCTGTTCGGCGACGAGCTGCACGTTGTCGCTCGACGAGATGAACGGCCCCTTGAGACCGCTCAACGCCTGCTCGATGTGGCTGACTTTCGGCTTCGAGTCGGGATGCAGCCGGTTCCAACGCGCGGTGGATTGGGCTTCACGTTTCAGTTCGTTGTAGCTCGTGACGCTCCACACATCGGATTCGACAGCGAACTTCTCGACGAGCAGCTTCTGGGCACGGATCACTTCGTTCAGGATCGGGCCGCTGCCGAGAAGCTGTGCCCGTGCGGCTCGCGTTTCCGCTGGGACAGCCGGGTCGAGCGGATAGAGTCCCTTCACGATGCCGTCTTCGACACCGACGGGCATCGCCGGCATCGGGTACGACTCGTTGTAGACCGACAAGTAATAGAAGACATCTTCGCCGTCAGCGTACATTCTCCGCAGGCCGTCCTGCACGATCACTGCCAACTCATATCCGTAGGCGGGGTCATAGGCGATCAGGTTGGGAACCGTTCCGGCCATCAGTTGGCTGTGCCCGTCCTCGTGCTGAAGCCCTTCGCCGTTGAGCGTCGTGCGGCCGGAAGTCCCTCCGCAGAGGAAGCCCTTGCAGCGCGAGTCGCCTGCCAACCAGATCAGGTCACCGACACGTTGGAACCCGAACATCGAGTAGTAAATGTAGAACGGGATCATGGTCAACCCGACATTCGCGTACGCCGTACCCGCGGCGACGAACGAGGACATCGCTCCCGCCTCGTTGATCCCTTCCATCAGAATTTGTCCGGTGATCGACTCTTTGTACGCCTGCGGTGACCCCGCATCGACGGGCGTGTAGAGCTGCCCCTTGCTGGAGTAAATGCCGAAACGGTTGAACAGCGCCTGCATGCCGAACGTCTGTGCTTCATCCGGGATGATCGTGACGATTCGTTCGCCGATGGCCTTGTCGAGCATCAGTGACCGCAGGATCTGGCCGAGCACCATCGTGGTGGACCAGTCCTTGCCAACTCCGCTATTAGCCTCAGCAAATGACGCGCGATCGGCAATCGGAAGCCGTTCCGTCGTCGGCACGCGCGCGGGGAGGTAGCCGCCGAGTTTTTGGCGATGCTCGTGCAGGTACTTCATCTCGGGGCTGTCGTCGGCTGGTTTGTAGAACGCGGCCGCCCTAGCCTGTTCGTCAGTCAGAGGCAGTTCAAAGCGATCGCGAAACTTCAGCAGGAACTGTTCTTCGAGGTTCTTGGTCTGATGCGCCGTGTTCTTGCCCTCGGCGGCCTCACCCATGCCGAAGCCCTTGACCGTGTGAGCCAGGATGACGGTCGGTGCCCCCTTGTGTTCGGTGGCCGTCTTGTAGGCGGCGTAGACCTTGATCGGATCGTGTCCGCCGCGACGCAGGTTACGAATCTGATCGTCACTCAGATGCTCAACGAGCTTCAACAGATCGGGATGCCGACCGAAGAAGTCGTCGCGAATGTAGGCCCCCGTCTCGACGCTGTACTTCTGGAACTGACCGTCCACGACCTCGCCGAGCGTCTTGACGAGAATGCCCGTCTCGTCGGCATCGAGTAGCGGTTGCCAGTCACTGCCCCACACAATCTTGATGACGTTCCAACCGGCTCCGCGGAAGATCCCTTCGAGTTCCTGAATGATCTTGCCGTTGCCACGCACGGGTCCGTCGAGCCGTTGCAGATTGCAGTTCACAACCCACGTGAGGTTGTCCAGTTTTTCGCGCGAGGCCATCGAGATTGGAGCGAGCGACTCCGGCTCATCAATCTCGCCATCGCCGAGGAACGCCCAGACGCGCGTCTTCGAGGTATCGACCAAGCCGCGATGCTCAAGGTAGCGCAGGAACCGCGCGTGATAGATCGAGCAGATCGGACCAAGACCCATCGACACGGTCGGGAACTGCCAGAAATCGGGCATCAGCCACGGATGCGGGTACGACGAGAGGCCCGTTCCGCGAGGCAGCTCGCGGCGGAACTTGACCAGATTCTCTTCGGTCAACCGACCCTCGACGAACGCCCGCGAATACATCCCCGGCGACGAGTGCCCTTGGAAATAGACCATGTCTCCCGTGTGATCAGCCGTCCGCGCGTGGAAGAAGTGGTTGAAACCGGTCTCCACTAACGTGGCTGAGGACGCGAACGTCGAGATGTGTCCACCCACATTGGTACCGGTCGCGTAGGCTCGCACGACCATCGCCATCGCATTCCAACGAATGATGCTGCGAATCTTTCTTTCCAGTGCCCGGTCGCCAGGAAATACCGGTTCAGCCTCAACGGGGATCGTGTTCACGTAAGGCGTCGTGATCGCGGGGACAACCGGCACCGAGTGAGCCTGCGCCCGCGAATAGAGCTGCGCGAGAAGTTGGCTGAGCGCCGCCGGGCCATGTCGATGGAGAATGTCATCCACGGATTCCAGCCATTCCTCCATCTCGGTCGAATCGACGAGTACGGCCGGAACGTCTGAGACTTCGTCAGCGGGAGCGACTTCGACGGCGACCGGATTTCGGTCGGCCTTGCGAGCCGCAGGAGGTGCTGCAAGTACGGAGGCCATGTGCAGGAAACCTTCTGTCACGGAGAGCACGATGAACGAAAGGGAACTCGCCCCGATAACTGGGCGATGTGAGTGAGACTCGGAGGACAATCCCATCCCAAAGTCGGGCGGCATGGTAGCAGGCAATTGTCGCTCTGCACAGACTGCGCCAGCACCAGCAATCACCGCTGATGAGTATGGTAGGGCGCGTCCGTCATCGCCAAATCCGATGGCAGCACGAACCTCGATTCGCCAAGGCCGCCGCCGCGAGTAGCCCTGTAGGACGGGCACTCTGGCCTGAGTATTACCCACATTTCTTGTTCGACGCTTGAGCGCCGCGGAGGAGCAGTTGCAGTTTTTCGTAGCCGCGCCAGAGCGTGATCCAGCCGGGTTCGCCGTCGCTTTTGCGGAGCAGATGACCGCCCAGGCCGGCCAGTTGGCGCACGAAGTCGCGGATTGTCAGCGGGCGCGCGGCCGGAATCTGGCGCACGCTGCGGAGCATGTCGATCCAGGACTGCGGCGCGACCTCGGCGGCCGGTCGGTCGGGGGTCTCGCGCGCGGCGGTCCGCAGTTGCAGCAGTCGCACGGCCACCACCGACAGCAGGCCCGCCACGCGCTCCAGGCGCGCGGCCGTGGCGTACTGACGCGATTCCACGCGGCAGCCCGTCTTCCAGCACTTGTGATCGTCTTCGATCGTCGGCCGTTGTTCGTAGAACCCGATCACGCAGTTCGCCTCGGCAACCGTCTCGACCGGTTCGGTCGTGTACAGCACCCAGCGCACGGGCTGGGCACCCTTGGGCGGCGAGACCTCGCGCAGTTCGACCACGCGCAGCCGCAGCGGGGCGCTGGGCCGGTGCTCCTTCAGCCACGGCGTGAGCACCTTCGGCAGCGGCAGCAGCAGTTCACCGAACCGCAGCGCGACGCGGGCCGTGCGCGCCGGCTGCGACGAGGTCTCCTTCACCGCGATGTCGCGTTCGCCGCGGGGCGACAGTTCGTCGAGGAACTCGGCCAGCGTCAGTTCGCGCCCGCCGGGCGTTTGCACCTTGCGATTCAGCCGCGCCGCGCGAATCACGAAGCCGCAGCGGTGAGCGCGCGCCCGTTGAAAGACCTCGTAGTCGTCCGCGCCCCGGTCGCAGACGTGAAGCCACGTCACGTCCGGCGGCGGTGCGCCGATGCGGTCCATCAGGCGGCCCCACACGACCGACTCGCGGTTCGGGTCGCGCCGCCGCGAGTTCTTCGCCCCCCGCTTCGAGCCGGTCGGCGGACGATAGAAAATCTCCTGACCGGCCATGCCGTCGGTGCGTGTCGTCGCCGCATCGACCATCAGCCCCGAATGCACGAAGAACCCGCGCCCGCCCCCGTTGCCGATCGGCCCCAGGCCGCGCGTGCCCCGCTGCGCCGTGAAGTCCAGTTCCGTGGTGTCGTTGAGAATCAGCTTCACGTCCCCCGGCCGGCAGTCCTCGCGCGTGCGGCGGTTGTGCGGCGCGACGAGGGCCTGAAACGACACGTCGTCCGTGTCGAACAGCCGATAGGCCGCCTTCAGGTCGGCCCACGTCTCCAGTTGATCGGGCGTGCTGCCATCGGGCCGCGCCGCCACTTGCACCGCCAGCTTGATCAGGCGCTTGTTCCGGCGTCGGTCGCCCAGTTCACACGCGCCAAACTCCCGTTCCGCCCAAGTCTGCGGATCCCAAATCAGCGCGGTCATGGCAGGCTCCATCCGAACCGCGCGCTCCTCAATCCGCGCGGCCACCGCGACTCATTCCGTTCCCGCCTCCGTGAACGCCGTGAAGACCACCCCCGGTCTTTGTCGCGTGACGCCCTACCAGATCAACTCCCGTACCATCGCCAAAACCCTGTAAAAACACGGATTTACAGCCAGGCTGGACTCCCAAAACTACAAATCGTTTGAAAAAATGTGGGTGATACTCAGGCACTTCTGCGCGTCCGTCTGCGCTTCTCGAAAAACCGGACGGGCAGGAGTGCCCATCCTACAAACGCGATTCGGACTACAAACGCGATTCGAAATCCGCCGATGCCAATCACCGCACAGACTTCACCTCTCGAACCCTCCCGCCGACGCTTCCTCCTCGAAGCGGGAGGCGGCTTCGGCGCGGTGGCGTTGGCCGCGATGCCGGCCGACGAACGGCGAGCCTTCGCCGCTTCAAATGCCGCCGCTCCAACGGCCGATTTGAAGCGCCGCAGCCTGTGGGACGACACGCTGGTGATCTGGGGCGGCGAGTTCGGCCGCATGCCGATGAGCGAACAGGGAAAGGGCCGCGACCATAACCCGTGGGGCTACTCCGTCTGGCTGGCTGGCTGGCTGGCGGTGCGGTGAAGGGCGGCCTGGCCCACGGCACCACCGACGACTTCGGCCTCCGCGCCGCCGAACACCCCGTCCACGTCCATGACCTCCACGCCACAATCCTGCACATCCTCGGCCTCGACCACGAACGCCTCACCTTCTTCCACGAAGGCCGAGACCAACGGTTGACTGATGTTGCTGGGAATGTGGTGCGAGAGATTCTGGTGTGAAATGTTGGGTGAGCCTCTCGGTTGCCCCTCGTTATTCATCACCGAACTAACACTGGCAGATGCCGTGTATTCCAGTGGTTTACCTAACGAATGAGCGGTGGATAGAATCCTGCCCGACCGGTGAGGCAACGTAGTTGCGAGAGTGGAGAAATTGGCAGACGCGTTGGACTTAGGATCCAGTGCCTTAACTGGCGTAGGGTTCGACTTCCCCTTCTCGCACTTCGGGCGACTGTTAGAGCGGCGGAAGGAACACACGATGAGAGCACTTGTTTGGCTGTTTGGTGCGGCTATGGTCTTCACGGGACTGCTGGGGGCCATTGTTGGGTTTGGTGGCTACTACTCACTGACCGATGTTGTCGGACAGCGTGTCTGCCTTGGTGTCGGCGTGTTTTCGACGCTGCTGCTGCTGTGGGGCTGGGGTCTGTGCAACAACGCCGAGTCCGGCCGACTCACGGATGTGTCGCTAACAAATTTTGATCGAGTTCGCATTGGCGCGAGCTGGAATGAGTGCCTGACCTTGCTTGGCACAAACATGCGGCCGTCGGCGACCAGTAAGAACGTGGTCGATGGGCAGGTCGTCGAGCGGAAGCAGTTCTTTTGGGACAACACGGATGGTTCCTACGCCGAAGTCATTTTTGAAAACGAACGAGTTGTCTCAACGAGCCAACTCGGCCTGCACTGAGACGGCGGGGTGGCCGGGGCAGGAGCGTCTTCGCGATGGCCCGGTTTGTGATGTTGATCTCTGTCTCCGTGGCTTCGCCCAAAGCGGCTCCAGCCACGGCCACACTGCCGAGTCGGAGACGCGTGACCGATGTCGGC
The DNA here is from genome assembly GCA_043721755.1 of Schlesneria sp. Taxonomy (GTDB): domain Bacteria; phylum Planctomycetota; class Planctomycetia; order Planctomycetales; family Planctomycetaceae; genus Schlesneria. Next base: position 17,048 of record JAYSQC010000415.1, on the reverse strand, counting down.
CTTCCATCTCCCCGCCCTTCGCTTCATTTTTCTGCCGCTCTCTTTCTGTCTCCTTCTTTGTCTGGCCAAGAAGAGGTAGACAGAAAGAGAGCGGCAGAAAGATGAAGAGTGGGGCGTCACAGGAGGACGTTTTTTTGCGAGACCAGAGCATGCCCATTACGGTGAAGACGCCCCTTCGGCGACTGACGCAAGGCGAGTTTGGTGAGATCGCTTACGAGGTCATGGGTGTCGTCTATCGACTGCAAGCCGAACTGGGGCGGTTCTTCATCGAGCGGGTTTACAAGCAGGCTTTGGTGGCCAGTCTGCCGGGTGTGGAAGTCGAAGTGCCCATCGAACTCGCAGGGCGCGATTTCACGACGACGCGGTTCCTTGATGTGCTGGTCGGAGGTGGGGCGGCGTAAGCCCCCCGGTTCTTCCAAAGCGGTCTTACGCCCAAGAACCGGGGGGCTTACGCCGCCCCGCTCGGATGTCTCATCACGGACCGCGCAAGGTATAGAAGAACACTGCTTCGCCGAGGACTCCGAAGCAGTGGCACGTCCTTACTTTGTTTTGGCTTCCGCAAGAAGCCGGGCCACCTTTCCGCATTCGGAGCGGGGGACGTGTCCCCTGAACACTCTGGTCAATGACCCGACACCGAATTCAGGGGACTCACGTCCCCCGCTCCGAATGCGTGAATGACGGTTCAGGCGGCACGCAGCGCGGGGACGATGTCGGCGCGAGCGGCCTGCCACGCGGGGAGGACTCCCGCCAACAGACCGACCACCACGGAAACGGTCAGCCCCTGTACGGCCAGTGCGACCGAAGGACGGAACGCGATCAACACGCCTTCGGTCCCGAGGGCCATCCCTGACGCTTGCAACATGACCAGCGCGGTACCGACGCCGAGCAGGCCGCCCACCGTGCTGAGGATCGCGCTTTCGGACAGCACCATGCTGAAGATGCGATAGCCGGTGCAGCCGAGCGTTTGCAGCACCGCATGTTCTTGGATGCGGTCCTGCACGCCCATAATGGTCGTCGTCGAGACGAGCGCCAGCACGAGGGCGATGCAGGCGTAACCCAGATACCGGATGAAGCCGACCAATTCGACAAGGTCGCCCACGGCGTTGGCCTGGAAGACGCCCTTGGGCCGCGTGTTCGTGCCGATGGGGCCGGAGCGGAACATGCTGTCGATCGCCTCGCTCATCGCCTTCACGTCGGCACTCTCGGCCAGCTTCACTTCGAGTTGCGTCACCGTCCCGACGGAGCTCAGCCCCTTGGTCCGCTGCAAGAAATCGAGGTGCGTGAAAATCATGTTGTCTTCCGCCGGGACCGACGATTGAAAAATTCCCGCCACGGTGACGCTGAGCATTCCGATCGAGAACTTTTGCCCAAGCTGGATGCCCCGGCGCTGCGCCACGGCCTGCCCGACGACGGCCGCGTCCTGCTGCTTTTCAAACTGCGCCCAATCGCCCTGCGTGAGAGAAAGATCTCGGACCGTCCGCAGCTTGTCGGCGGGGAAGCCGTTGAACACGACAACATCCAGGCTGGCGCGGCAGTTGTTCATGTAGACCTTGATCGGCACCGCCTCCTTCACGCCGGGCAGCTTTGCGACGCGGCGCGAGTAGTCCTCGGGCAGCTTGCTCGTGCTGGGACAGAAGCGGTTCGCCTGAAACACGATCAGCGAGCGGTCGCCGAGCTGTTCGCGCGTCAGCCGGTCGAGTCCCTCCTGCACGGCCTCGACGAACGAGAAGACAAACAACGCGACGGCCGTCCCGCTGACCGTCAGCAGCGTCCGCACACGATGCCGCCAGAGACTCTTCAACACGTAGGGAGCGAAGCGGAACATGATGGCAATCTCCTCTTTCGATTCATCCGGAGCGGGGTGGCGTCAGCCCCCTGGTTCTTCGGGCGTCAGCCCTCTTGTTCTTCCGACTCGGAATCAATTTGGACGCAGAACCAGGGGACTCACGTCCCCCGCTCCGAAGGAAATGCGGGTGGCTCGCGTTCGTTCAGCTTGCCCTTGTCGAGACGAAGCTGTCGCCCTGCGATCGCCGCCGCGTTGGGATCGTGGGTCACCATCAGCAGCGTCATGCCGAGTTCCGTGTTCAACCGCCTCAGCAGTTCAAGCACCTGTTCGGTTGTCTCCGCATCGAGATCACCGGTCGGTTCGTCCGCCACGACGATGGTCGGGTTGGCGACGATGGCCCGCGCGATGCCGACTCGCTGTTCCTGGCCTCCCGAAAGCTGACGCGGATAGTGGTCGGCTCGGTCGGTCAGGCTGACCGCCTCCATCGCAATGGTGACTCGCCGCTGCCGGTCACTGCGCGACATGGGGAGCAACAGCAACGGCAGTTCGATGTTTTCGTAGGCCGTCAGGACCGGGATCAGGTTGTGCATTTGAAAGATGTAGCCGACGTTGGCCGCCCGCCACCGGGCCAGTTTCGTGCGCGAGAGGCGGCTGATCTCCTCGCCATCGACGACGATGCGTCCCGCCGTGGGACGGTCGATCCCCGCGACGAGGTTTAACAACGTGCTCTTGCCCGAACCGCTGGCCCCCATCAGCGAAACGAAGTCGCCCCGCTCGATGCTCAGGCTGGCTTCCTTGAGCGGCGTGATGGTCTGGTCGCCTTTGGCGAACGATTTCGTTACGGCTTCAATTTCGACGAGTGACATGATGTTGCTCGCTTTGTTCCTGAGGTTCGTGGCAACTCTTCTTTCGGAGCGGGGCGGCGTCAGCCCCCTGGCTCTTCGGGCGTCAGCCCTTCGGTTCCGTATTCTTCACTCTGAGCGGGGGACGTGAGTCCCCCGGTTCCGCGTCGATCCAAACGAACCCCGAGGACTGACGCCCGAAGAGCCAGGGGACTCACGTCCCCCGCTCCGAAATGTCTTGTACAGTTCGCTCAATACAGCCGCTTGGGTTTGTCGTGCGGTTCGTGGGGCAAGTTGTCAGTGGATGACATCGCATTCTGCGAGTCCTCCTCGCCACGGATGCGGATGCGCTGGCGTTCGGTCAATGTTTCGCGGCCCGAGGCGATCAGGCGGTCTCCGATGGACAGGCCGCTCGTGACCTCCACCAGTTCGTGGGACTGGGCCGCTCCGGTCGTGATCGTGCGGCGGCGGGCGACGCCTTCGGATTGGTCGGCGATCCAGACGGTGGACGATCCGGACGAGGTGTCGATCAGGCCGCGCGGGATCATCAGGCGCAGCGGCGATTCGCTGCCGTCGAGTGGTTTCGGTGACGGCGGTGCCAGGAACGTGACCTGCACCAGCATGTCGGGCTTGATGACCGCCGGCGGTGCGTCGATGGCGACCTTCACTTGCAGCGTGTTCTTCTGAATGTCGGCCAGCGAGGTGGCTGTGATGACTTTGCCCGTCATCGGTTCGCCGACTGCCGCCGTCTCGATCCGCACACTCTGACCGACGAGGACGCGCGGCAGGTCTTCGAGCCGCACGTCGGCGCGAACTTGCAGGCTGTGCGGGTCGTACATCGTGACGACGGTGCTCGACTCCTGCATCGCGGCGGGCGCGAGGCCCATCAGTTTGGAACCGGGTCGCGCGACGAGGTGCAGCACGCGCCCCGAGATCGGTGCCGGGATCGTCATTCGTTCCAGCTTCAACTTCGCCTTCGCGAGTGCAATGGCCGCCTCGCGAACCAGTGCGAGGTTGACCTTCACGTTGGCTTCGGACTCGGCGACGCGCTTCGTCTCCTCGACCTTCAACTCCAGTTGACGTTCGAGCACATCGCGGCGGCGTGTCAGCACATCGCGCTCGCGTGAAAGGGAACTCAACTGCGCCCGGTATTCGTCAATGAGTGCCGCGGCGGATTCGACCTCACTCTTCGCCCGCAGCACGGTGATCGCGGGGACGGCATCCTGCGACTTCGTCTTGCTCGCGACTTCCTGCTCGGCCAGTGCGTGCCGGGCCTCGGCCCCGCGACGCAGCGCGGGGAGCCGGTTCAATTCCGTCTGAACCTTGGCGAGCTGACCTTCCGCCTCGGCCAGACTGGCTTGCAGTGGAATCGGCTCGCGCAGGTAAACCTTGGCCGCGTCGAGCGCCGCCCGGGCCGAGTCGAGTCCCGCCTGGTGGTGCTCGACGCCGACCTCGGCATTCTCCATTTCGAGCCGCGCGTCCTTGTCGATCAGAAACGCGACCGGCTGCCCCGCTTCGATCTCTTGTCCTTCGATGACCGTCAGTTTCTCGATCACTCCCTCGACGAGCGCACTCACGGTGACGGGCGTCGGACGAGGCTCGACCCATCCGGCCGCCTGAAACAACGGCGTGTCGGTCTGCTGAACCTCGGCGCGGCTCGCGACGACCGGCACCACGGTGACGGAGGTCGCTGTCCACAATGTGTCTCGCAACGCCCAGACCATCAGCCCGACGAAGCCACTCAAAATCGCAGCGGGCAGCACGTAGCGCGACAGAACATGCCGGCGGCGCGGCCGCACCGAACCGCTCGTGCGGCTCGGTCGGTCATACGCCAGTTCGCGAAGATCGACTGGGGTTGTCATGGTCTGGGTCTCTCTCGCGTGCCACTGCTTCGGACTCCTTTGATTCCGAAAGTCGTTGCAGTTGAGTCAAGTTTTGTGATTCATTCGCGCTCCGTTTGATTCGCGCGGGAAAAAGTTTTGGGCCGCGCGAATCAAACGGAGCGCGAATGGGGAAAAGGGCTGAGGCGCAGCCTCGCTGGAGTCTTCGGAGAAGCCGTGTTCTTTGCGAGGTCGTCCCCTTAGCCACTGCCTCTCCGAAGACTCCGAAGCAGTGGCACATCCATCTTCACTTGGCTGTCACTCAGACTTCGTCTCACTGTTCGGTCTCACAAACAACCCGCTGGCGAGGACCGTCAGGTTGCCCGCCTCATCGCGTTTGGCTTGGCCTTTCACGACGACGGTTTGCAGTTCCTTGACGTTGAACAATTGACGGGCATCGTTGGCGAGGGTCTTGCCCGCGTCATCGACAAACTTGATCGTGGCCTTTGATTTCGCGAGGACATCCGCATCGCAACAGTAGTCCCACGGCGTCGGGCAGTTGTCCCCTTTGCGTTCGTTACAGGGAATCAGCGTCGGATCGACGATGAGGAACGAGGCGCGATCTGTCACCCACGGATCGCGGTCTCCACCGATGCGACCGACGATCACCACGTCGTCTCCATCCTTGGCCTCCTCGCGCACTTCAAGGACGGTCTTCGCGTCGGCTGGTTCTTCGGCGAGGACGAACTTCGTGCCGTCGATCTTCGGAGCGGGGGCCTTTGTCGTGGCAGCGGGTGGCGCACTGGGCTGGCCGCAGCCGACCAGCAGCCACGTCGCGCCGAGCAGTACGCCACACAGCGTCGTCGTGTTTGTCATCGTTCGTCGAGTCATGTCTCATTCCTTTCGAGTTGGGTTCTTCATTCGTTCTTCTGAGCGGGGCGGCGTCAGCCCCCCGGTTCTGTATGGGGTTGACGGTCGAGGGTTGATGGACAGAGTTCAGACTCGTCTTCTGACCCTCAACCTGCCAGGGGGCTGACGCCGCCCCGCTCAGAGTTCAAATCAAGAGGGCTGACGCCCATCACAGTCACACCGCTTTCAATCCCTCCACCAGCGGCATTCGCAACGCGCGCAGAGCCGGTGGAATTGCACCAATCACTCCGATCAACAGGCCGGTGCCGAGGCCGAAAGCCAGCACCAGCCCGTCGATTCGCAACGAGAACGCTCCCATCGTGAAGCGGATCGCCGCACCATTCAAAACTCCAATCGCGATGAAGGTCGCCAGCAAGGCCGCAGCCGATGAAAGAATCACCGCTTCTTGAATCAGCCCCAGCGCCAGAGCCCGCCGCGAGAACCCGATCGTTTGCAACGTCGCGAGTTCACGCACGCGACCCACGACCGCGCCGTACATCGTGTTGAGTCCCGCGAAGACACCGGCTCCCGCGACGAGGACCACGATCAGCCAGGCCACATTGCGGACGGGACCGTAGTGAGTTTGCAGCGCCGCGTAGTACGTGGTCTCGGGCGTCGCCTGCCATTCCAGATCGAGCCGCTCCTTGCAGAACTCTTCGAGATCCGCGAGGCCCTCCGCGCCCGACACCGTCACCGCGACGAGGCTCAGGTCTTGCCGCTTCGTCGCCGGTTGCAGGTCTTCGAGCGGGCACCAGAGTTCGGACTCCAGCACCGACCCCGCCGATGCGAACCGACCGCTGACCGTCCACGATCGGCCCTCAAACTGAATCGTGCGACCGATGGCCAGTTCGCGCGGATCGCTGCCAAGTTTCGTCGGTGCCAGCCGCCCGACGAGGACTTCGCCCGACTTCGGCCAGTGCCCTTCAATCAACTGAAACTGCCGACGAACCAGTGGCGCGGAGAGCGTGACACCACGCACAATTCCCATCGCCGGCTCGCCCGCCCCGGCCGTGGTCACTTCGGAACCGAGATACAACTCGGGCGAGACGTACTTGTACTCGAACCGCGATTGGATGCGAGGCAGACTGGCAGCCAACAGACTCGCACCACCACCGGGGACCGTTGAGTTCTCGATGTTCTCGGCAGCTCCGAGCGAATGAACGAGGACGACGCTCGGATCGCCGCTCGCGACGAGCGACGCCTCCAACCCCCGCACGAACGCCGTGACGAGCAACACCAGAAACACAACCATCGCCAACCCGAGCAATGTCAGCGCGCTACGGCCCGGCCGTCGCAACAGATTGCGCACGCCGTAATCCCACGGAAGTGGCCGAAAACCGAACATTGCAGTCCTCTCTCTCTGCTCGATTCAAACTTCAGGCAATCACGGCTGCGTCGTTTAACCGCGTGGGCAACGCCCCGCGCGTCGAGCGAGGGTGACGCTGATTGCCCATCCACGCGCGGGGCGTTGCCCACGCGGTTAAACGAGTAAATTTCATTCTTGATTCAACGTGACAGCCGCCGCCTCGGCCATCGAGCGCGAAGGTCGCGACGACGGACTGTCACTCGATACTCAGCGGCTCTCAACGAACCGCGACATCCGTTTCACTTCATCACCGGTAGTCGCCACGGAACTTGCGCGTGCCGTCCAGATAACTCGGGCGGGTTGCGGGAACGTGACGTTGCTGGACAACAGTCGGCTGGACTTCGGGCACTCGTTTGGTTGCCGAGACCGTGTTGACCGAAGCCTGTACCCCACAGGACGGACAGCCGGGACAACCACAGACACCACCCTTTGATGCCGCACAGCAGTCGCTCGGACACGCACAACAGCAAACACAACCCAAGGCCACCAGCGAACCGGCAAACAGATTGGAAATCGAAGACAACATGACAATCTCCTTCAAAAACTCCGGCCACTGCCGCGACGGGCGCGGTCTCGGCCGGACCACCAGAAAAAGTGCGGAAAGTGCGGACCCCTACGGCCATGCCATCGGATCGGGCGGCGAACGGTGGTTGGCCAAATCGTGAAGAGACGGCGCGACGAAGGACGCTCATCGCACATTCACGGGAGACGCTCATCGCTCAGTCGGGGTCTCTGCAATCGTCGAGCAGACGATGACGCAAAGATCGGAGCAAACGAACCAGAGCGCGGCACGATCGGCCAGCGAGTGCCACGCCGCAGAGATTAAATGAGCCACCGCTGATAAAGCACAATCAAATCGGGCGGCGGGCCAGCCCGATGAGTGCCTCGCGTCGGGCGAGTCGATTCGCGTGAAAACGCCAACTCAGCATTCGTGAACTGGGCCGGTACGACATTGCTGTCGAGGCATCTCGCTGAATCTTCGCTCGCCTGAACAATCACCGGCGGGGCCGATTGGATGGCCAGACAATCGGAACCATCACAGGCAGAAGTCGTCCATTCACAGACGGAACAGGACTTGGACTGCTTCGCTGCGGCCACGCGCCTGCCGCAACAAGAATTGGAAGAACAGGGTTTGTCCGCCGCTGTTGGCTCAGCCAATGATGAGACCGCGTGAGCCGCCATCAGTTTCGGACAGAGCAGGCACAGTGTCCCGTCGGCACAGATGCAACTCGGTCGAACACCACCAGCGATCACCGTCAGGAACATGAGTCCCCACGTCATGGCGATGCGCGGCAGTTGTTGAACAGGAGTCATCGCTTCAGCCTCTCGTAGCAGTCTGTTCCGCAAGTTGAATTCGGAATGGACTGCAATGCTACGTTGATCGACCGCTAAAAGTTGGAGAAAAATGTTCCGGCAGTCATTTTTCTGAACGCTCGCCTTTTGTCATCTTTGGAGTGCGGGGATTCATCACCGCTTTCTTTTCTCCGGCTTTGATCCCCTTTTTGAGGACCACAGTGTTCACGGTGTCGTTCAAAAAGTCCGAATCAAATACAGAAAGGAAAGCGGCAATCAATAGCCGCACTCCAAATGCCATGGCAAAAGTCGAGCTAACAGCCTGTTGAAAAACGTAGAGTAAGCCTCCGGCTTGCTCGTTTTCTCGCTGTAATGACGGGCAAGCGAGACGCTTACCCTACGTTTTTCAACAGGCGGTTAAGGCCGAGCGATGCGTCCCGAGACCAAGTGGTAGCCCTTGGCTTCCACCGAGTTGATGTGGATGAACCACATCGGCATGCGCTCGACGAACCAGTTGGGCGTCTTCGTGACGACCTGTACCAAGCCGCCCGGCTTCAAGGCGCGATAGGCCGTGTCGAGGAACAGCTCCGCGATGGCGTAGCCCGAGAAATACGGCGGGTTGGCCAGCACGAGATCGAAGTCGTGGGTGGAGGCTGTTGCTCCTTCGCAGTCCAGCACGGCGGTGATGCCCGGCGCGTTGTTGATCTCCGCGTTGTGCTGTGTGCATTGCACCGCACGCGGGTTGGAATCGAGAGCCATGACCGTGACTTTCTCGGCGCGAAAGGCGGCGGCAAGACTGACGGTTCCCGCACCGCAGCCCATGTCGAGCACCTTCATCTTCGGCTTGATCTCCATCGCGTTGATGAGCGTCCTCGCCCCGAGATCAAGGCGACGGTGCGAGAAGACGCTCGGGCGGCTGAGTACCTTGATGAGTCGCCCCCGGTCGCGGAAGGCGAACTCGGCGTCATAGTTCTTCACCTTCTTCAGTGGCTCAGTTTTGGTCGCGAGGTACAGCGTGCCAATCTTTTTGAAGGGCCGTCGCGTCACCTTCGGGAACAGATTTTGAAGCTGCTCGTGCAGCCATTGGTCTTCGTCGTTGTCGGTCGAGGCGATCATGCGTCCGCCGATGGCCAGCCGCTGAAAGCCCTGCTGCATCAGATCGCGCGTCATCTCAGCATCGCCCCCTTTGCGGAAGACGAACGCGACGAGGTCTTGTTCGCCCTCGGGCAAGTCCGGCTTGCAGAGCAGCCGCAGATTCTCGACCGGCCCCTGATCGAAGACTTGGAACTCGGTCTGGTTCTTCTGGTAGAGGTCGAAGAAACAGCAGGCGACTTTGGCATCGGGCCGTTCACGCGCGTAGGTCTCGGCGAACTGACCGCGCCCCGCCGTGGTGCAAACGACGCGCGTCGCGTCGAGTTCGGGAATCGCCTCGATCAGGAGTTGCTCGTGCGGGCGAACGGGGAGCGCGGTCGACGGGGCTTCGTCGTCATAGGACTCTTCCTCGAACGACTCGTCGTCGTCTTCATCTAAGTCGTCGTCACCCAGATCATCGTCACCCAAGTCGTCGCCTTCGAGGACTTCGTCCTCAAGGTCTTCGTCAAGCTGGTCATCGTCAGGAGAGTGTTTGGGACGAGGCACGCGGTTAAACGAGATAAGCCTCAAATCACGCGGCAAAGGTAGCACTTGAGGTAGTCGGATTCGAGACAGGTGACCGAAGTCGGGTGATCGGCCGCCGCGCCGCGCGTCTCCAAAATCTGGAGCCGTCGGTTTTCGTGCAGAGCCGCTTGAGCAACCGCGTCCAGAAATCGCTCGTGCGAAACCTGCCCCGAGCAACTACACGTCACGAGGAAGCCGCCCGGCTTGAGGATGCTCAGTGCCGAGCGATTCAAACTGTAATAGCCTCGCAACGCGGCCTCGATCCCCTGCTTGTGTCGCGCGAGTTTCGGCGGGTCGAGGATCACGGTGTCGAAGCGTTCACCCGCCGCCGCGAACTCTTCGAGCGCTTTGAAGCAGTCCCGCTTCACCAGCGTCAGTCGATCCGCGACTCCGTTCAGTTCCGCGTTCGATTGAGCCAGGGCGAGGGCCGACTCGGACATATCGACGCCCGTGACGTGGCTCGCTCCGCCGTTGACGAGGCAGTTCAGAGAGAAGCCGCCCGAGTAACAGCAGACATCCAACACGCGATGGCCGCGCACCAGATCGGCCACGCGGCGGCGGTTGTCTCGCTGGTCGAGGAAGAAGCCGGTCTTCTGCCCTTCCGCCACGTCGAGTTGAAACTGCACCCCGTTCTCGCGAATGACGAGCGGTCGCGGCGGAGCCTCACCCCACAGCAAGCCGTCAGCCAGTTCGAGTCCCTCGGCCTCGCGAATCCCCTTCTCAGTCCGCAGCCAAATGCCGCGCGGGTTGAGCTTGGATCGCAGCAACTCGACGATCAGGTCCAAGCGTTTCCCAAGGGCGAGGCTCGTCACCTGCAACAGCAACCAATCGCCGTACCGATCGACAACCAATCCCGACAACCCATCGGCTTCACTGAACGCGAGGCGACAGGCGGAGTCGGGTGTGAAAGATTGGCCCGTAGGATGGACGCCCCGTCCGTCCGTCAACTCCGCCACCTGTTCATGTGCGTCTTCGCTTGGACGGACGGACGAGGCGTCCATCCTACGGTCACGAGAATCAGCCGCACCAAACAGCCCGACGCGCAGCGCGATCGCATCATCGAGCCGCTGCGACCAGAACGCCTCATCGAGCGGAACAGCCTCGTCCCACGAGTAGAGCCGCACGCAAATCTGGCTCTCCGGGTTGAAGATCCCGCGCGCAACAAACCGCTCGGCATCGTCGATGACATCCACCACGTCGCCGGGCTGAGGGTCTCCCACCAGCCAATCGACCGCCCCCTGAAACACCCACGGGTGCCGACTAAAAAACGGCAACGCCTTGCGTGGCTTGAGGACGATCTGAGGAAGAGTGATGGATGTCATGTGCGGAACTTCTCGCATTCAATGTTGGCGAGAAGACTCCTCACCCGAGCAACCCGTTGATCTCACATAGGGTAAGCGTCTCGCTTGCCCGTCACCGAAACTGAAAGTCAGCCACCGGAATTGAAAGACGGGCAAGCGAGACGCTTACCCTACGGCTCACTTCAACCCGAGCGACTTCACCGCTTCGCCATCGACTTCTTCGAGATAGGCGAGCAACCGATCACGTTGGTTGGTGAGGTGGCGGACACGCAGCAGGGACCGGACGCGCGTGGTCAGTTCCAAGCGGTGAACGGGCTTCGTCAGGAAGTCGTCCGCGCCCGCTTGGACCGCGCGCTCGATGTCGCCCAGTTCGTTGAGGGCCGTCACCATCAGAATCGGGATGTCTTTGGTCGCCTTGTCCGCGCGCAGTCGCTTGCAGACTTCGTAACCGCTGAGCTTGGGCATCATGATGTCGAGCAGGATCAAGTCCGGCTGGAACGTCGCGACCTTGTTCAGCGTCTCTTGGCCATCGTGAGCCATCGCGATCTCAAACGGTTCATCGGCGAGGTACGCATCGAGCAACTCACAATTTTGCAGGTTGTCATCGGCGATCAGGATGCGGGAAGGAGTCGTCGTCATAGTGCGCAGGTCCGTAGCGAAGTCGGTGTCTACCGATCATGTTCGATGACCGGGCTGTTTGAGGCGGCGAATCCTATCGACTTCACCCACGAAGCGGAATTCGCCCGAGAACACCCACCCGCAGCGTGAGCGAGGAAGGATCCCAAGCGACAGACACCCTCGCTCACGCTTCGGGTTGGTGCTGGCGGCGACCTGCGACCACATCAAGACCGCGAGCCTCACAACTCCGCGTGGTGCATCAGGTCCTGCTTGGTCACCCGCTCGCCCGCGAACTCGCGCGTGATGCGGCCTCGGCTGAAAGTGAGGATGCGGTCGGCGTGAGCAAGGATCAGTTCCGGCTCGGTCGAGGCGAGGATCACTGCTGCGCCGGCTCGTTTCTGCTGAGCGACCAGTTCCATGATCTCGGCCTTCGCGTGGACATCCATCCCGCGCGTTGGCTCTTCGAGCAGCAACACCTTGATCGGCCCGAGCAGCCACTTGGCGAGGACGACCTTCTGTTGATTGCCTCCCGATAACGAACCGGCCCGCAACGCGGGGTTCGGCGGACGACAACCGACTCGCTCCAGCAGTGGCTGACAAACGCGATGCTCGCTGCCGCGCGTGAGCCACGCGCCGAGCGTCCTCGCCAAATGAGCCAACGTCACGTTGTGAGCAATCGGAGCGCGACGTGCCAGTGTCTGCGCGCGGTCCGCCGCGACGAGCACGATGCCGCGCTGGACAGCCTGCGGAACATCGCCCGGTTTCATCGCGCGACCGGGAACGAGACTTCCGAGCGGGGTGGCGTCAGCCCCCCGGTTCTGGGGCGTTAGCCCGTCTTCCAATCGCCGGGGGGCTAACGCCGCCCCGCTCGGAATTGCCTCGGTATTGGTCATGAGGGAATGAAACAGGACTTCGCCGTTGTCGGTGGTGAGAGCACCCGCGAGAGCGTGAACCAACTCCTGATGCCCCGCCCCGACGAAGCCATACAACCCGAGGCACTCTCCCGGCTTGGCGTCGAGCGAAATGTCGTCGAAGTGGCCGCGATGACTCAGCCCGCGCACGGTCAATCTCGACGCAGCCGTTGTCACGATGGGCAACGTCGCGTCTGTCTTCTCGGCGGCTTCGGAATCACGCGTCTCACCAACCATTTGATGGAGGATGCGGGCGCGATCGAGTTCCTGCGCAGGACGTGTCTCCAACCGACGGCCATCGCGCAGGATCGTCACGCGATCGCAGATGGCCAGCACGTCTTCAATGAAGTGGCTGATGAAGACCATCGCCACGCCGCGTGCCTTCAGCTTGGCAATCAACTCAAACAGCCGCCGCGCTTCGGGGAGACTGAGCGCGCTGGTCGGTTCGTCGAGAATGAGAACTCGCGCGCCGCTGTGCAGTCCGCGCGCGATCTCAACCATCTGGCGAATCACCAGCGGGAAGGTGTCGAGTCGCCGCCGCACGTCGAGGTGAATGTCGAGTTCGGCCAGTGACGCCGCCGCCTCACGATTCATCCGACTCCAATCGACGCGACCCCACTTCGTCGGCTGTCGTCCGAGAAACAAGTTCTCGGCCACCGACAGCGCCCCGATCCCGGACAGCTCTTGGTAAACCATCGCGATCCGCTGCGCGAGGGCCTCGCGCGGCGAACTGAGTCGCACCGGAGCGCCATCCAACCGGATGTCCCCGCGATACTCAGGGACCGCTCCCGCCAGCACCTTCATCAGCGTGCTCTTCCCCGCCCCGTTGCACCCGACCAAACCATGCACCTCGCCAGCGTGCAAATCAAAATCCACGCTCTCCAAAGCCACGACACCCCCAAACCGCACGCCGATGGAGCGGCAATCGAGAAGTGGTGGTGATGCTGGTGCAGTCATCGGATTGTGGTTGCTGAGAGAATCCAAGCCTGATTCCTTGGGAGACGGTTTGAGCGTCGATGCGAGTGCATTTCAACATCAGCATCACGACTGAAATTGCCCGCCTCGTCTTTCATTCGCGCTTCCCTCAATTCGCGCGGAACAATTTCCGCGCGAATTGAGGGAAGCGCGAATGAAAGCCAAAACACTCGGTCGGATACTTTTGGAGGGGTCGGGGCGGCTTTGCACAAATAATCAGGTCGTACACTTCAGGTAGGGTGGGCTGTGCCCACCATTCCACCATCATTTGTGGTGGGCACAGCCCACCCTACATGAAATGTGCAAAGCCGGGCGGGGCTCTCACGCGGAACACGTTTGACCAAAGCTCATTGCCTCACACCATGCAGTGCAGCGGATCGGCCAGGTAGTACATGGCCTCCAGCACGCTCGGCGATTCGGGGCTGACGAGCGGGCCGGGGGTGACGATCTCCAGCGGTGCGTGTTCGATCGTCTCCTTGTTGCGGGCGAAGAACTGGCCGAGGAACAGTGCGGTCTGGTGGATGCGACAGACCGGGTTGACCGACGTCGCCGCGAGAACGCCGTTCTTCACCGCATCGAGTCCCGCTTTCTGGCCATCGACGGCCACGACGAGCATCTTCTCGTGGATTGTTCCCTTGAGTGCCGGGACCGAAGCGAGCGCCATGTCGTCGCTGTGAAAGAAGGCTCCGGCGATGGGCGTTGTCTCTTGCTGAAGCAGTGACTCGAACGTGTTGCGCGCCTTCTCGGGTTTCCAGTCGCACCAGCGAACGCCGCCTCCCACGACTTCCACGTCGGAGAAGTTCTTGACGACTTTCTCGAACCCTCGCCGTCGTCCTTGAGCACCGCTGTGACCATCCAAGCCGCCAATGTGAATCAGCTTCCCCTTGCCGCCAAGCTTCTGAAGCATGTACCCGACACACATCTCGGCCATGACTTCATTGTCAGGAGCAACCAGCGTCCAAACGCCCGCAGCCTTCATCTGGTCCTTCGCGACGAGTTCCGTGTCCATCGAGATGACCGGAATGCCGCGTTCCTTCAAGCGGCGAGTCGGCTCGGCCAGCGAGTCGATCTGCACGGCTTGGAAACAGCAAAAATCCCAGTCGCGATCGACGATGGCGTCGATCTTGTTGCGCTGCTTCTCGGGGTCGGACTCACCGTCAAACCAAGTGATCTCCACGTTGAGCAGCCGTCCCCACAGCTCGGCCGTCTGCTTGCCGAGTTCGCACCAAGTGCTTTGCAACCCCGCATTGGAGAACGCGGCCTTGAGCGGTCGTAATGCGGGATCGAAGCTCGCACTGGCAGAGCCTCCACCGCCCATTGGCCCTCCGGCGGGCTGGCCACAGCCGATCAAACCGGCCGTCATCGCGGCCGCCGAACCCAGTGAAAAAGCGTCCAAAAACTCGCGCCGTGATGCCGACATGGGGAACCTCGCAGAAGTCGCGTGAGAAGTGTGAGACCAAACCAACGGAATGCCCGACATCGTGATCTGGCTTCCGAACGGAAGCAAGCGACGCCATCCCCTGTCGTCCTTCCTGTTCGAGCTATGGGATGGACGTTTCAACCACGCACGATCCCCAGCCAGTCATCGAACAAGAACTGAAGGCGCATGGTCAGCAGGGTGATGCGGCCCATGACGGTGAGAGCGAAAGAAGCGCCGAAGGTGATCATCAGCACCCAAACTCCCGCACGGGAGACGCGGCCGACGAGGCCCTTGTGTTCGACCGAGAAGTAGAAATACGTGAGGCTCGCGAGGACGCTGGCCACCAGCACGATGTTCTGGATCGACTGCTTCCAGTCGATGAACGGCATGCCGACCACGCTGTGTCGATCGAGGACGATGAGCGGCAGGATGGTGCTGCGAATCTGGGCGATGAAGTCGGCCTCAATGAACTGGATCAGCTTCAAACCGGCGGTCGTGCCGACGACGAAGGCTAGCGGCCAGCGCGCCAAGTACGAGATGTGCGGCACCCAGCGGCAGAAGACGAGGCATCCGACAACCAGCGGGACGAGATACCACAGATCGGCTGCGGCGTTGGGCGACGTGTCGGGGAGAAATGCGTAACGGGCCGCGTCGGGAGAGAGCTTCACCAGCAGCTTCGCGACGAGAACCTCCCAAAAACTGAGGACCATCCAATAGCCCGCCGAGACACCCACGATGATCGACTCGGTCAGCTTGTAGCAGACGTTGTCTTGGTACAGGTACGAGAACGCGAACAGCGTGAGCAGCGCCGCGATCCAGACACCGAGCGTGTTGGAGAGACTCCAACGGGCGTTGGGGATGTCGCGCGTCGCCGATTGGTATCGGACCTCGCCGCGCACGGAGGACGGCTCGGTCGAGGTGGCATCGGTCGGCTTGTAAGGGATCATCTTTCCCGTCGCTTCGTCCCTGACACCGATCGTTTCCACCGCGATGACGTACTTGTTCCCGACGCCGCGCTCGGTCCCCACCGCGCGATAGCCCAAGAAAGAAACTCCGCAGACAAACAGTACGGTCCAGATCGTCGTTTCACGGTTCATGGCGTTCCCTTTCGTATGCGGTTGGCCAGATGAATTCCATTGCCCAGCAGAATGAGTCCGATCATCAACCGATGTGCCCACTGTTGCGGGCCGCCGCGCCGACTGGCGGGTCTCTGCTCAATCTGGCCGGCTTCGGCGGGGTACTTCTCCGCGAGCAGCGTTTCGTATTCGTTGGCCCCGCGAATCCCCGTGACCATCCCGTGAACTTGGTCCGGAAAATACGGAAACAACTGCGTCGCCTGGACACCCGTGCTGCCCGCAACCAGCGGGATTTTGTGGGGAGTGCAGGCGTACTGCACCCATTCCTTCGCTCCGGGATAACCGCCCGAGACATTGATAATGAGCTGCATGTCTTGGGCACTCGTCACGCCTCGCATCATGGGGAGGTTGTCGAGGCTCATCCCATGCACGTCCTGTGAGCGGGCCTTGCGAATGTCGGTGGCCAACTGGCTGACGGCCACGTTCTCTCCGGCGAGATAGCCGAGATTGAGATAGTCCGTTCCGTACTTCATCGCGCTGCCGCCGACACCGAACTCTCTTTCGATGATCGACTTGATCGTTCCATCAACCATCGGGAGTGCCGTTCCCCACAGCGTGACGAAGTACAGCTTGTGCCGCTTCAAGCAACAGTGGCGGGTGAACGAAAGCGACATCGGCTCCAGTTCGGCCGCCGTGTTCGGATCGAAGTCGATCGACAGCAGGACTCGCGAACCGGCGGGAAGAGATTCGACGAGATCAAACATCTTTCGCGTCGGTTCGGACGGTGTCTCAACCGAGCCGATCCCGAGCAGGATCGGCAACGCCACGGCCACCGCCATCGCGAGGAACAGCCACCGCCGGTCGAGTTTGTTCAGGGCATCGAGCATTGCGGTTGTTTCTACTGTGGCGGTTTGACGAGCAGGAATGAGTGCAAAGTGGGCGACGAGGTCGTCACCGCTCTCTACTCACGTTTCGATTCTTGTCGGCCTGCGCAAATTCTTCTGCCTCAAAGTCGCCTTCATCGCTCCGCGTGAAGTGAGCCGATTGTGAGTGGACCATGACATCAGCACTCGGC
>JAYSQC010000414.1:0-12722 GCA_043721755.1 Schlesneria sp. | reverse complement strand
GCGGACGCTGGCCTATCACCAGCGGACCAAGCACCACCTGCATCAGTACGCGCGATCACCTGGCTACCTCGACTGGGCGACGCAGCCAGATCCCTTCCGGACTTACGCCGGGGCACCGCGGATCGAGTTTGACCTCCTGGCCGATCGAGTGACCTCCTCCTACGGCGATCTGTTTCAGCCCGGGGTCATTCCGCCACAGCCAATCACTGTCGAAACGATCGGCAGCCTGTTCGAGTTGTCGCTGGGCCTTTCCGCCTGGAAGCAGTACCAGGGGTCGCGCTGGGCGCTGCGGTGCAATCCGTCCAGCGGCAACCTGCATCCGACGGAGGGCTACCTGATCGTTCCGGAACTGCCGGGTCTGGCTGGAGGCATCTACCACTATGTCAGCCGCGACCATTGCCTGGAACGACGTTGTTTGCTGAATCGCGTGGCCAATGCGGTTCTGACCGAATCTCTTTCCCCGCATCAGTTCCTCGTCGGCTTGTCTTCGATCCACTGGCGCGAGGCCTGGAAATACGGCGAACGGGCCTTTCGGTATTGCCAGCACGATGTGGGGCACGCGATCGCGTCAGTCCGCTTCGCGGCGGCGGCGTTGGGGTGGTCTGTCCGGCTGCTCGACGCACCCGGCGACGCCGACGTGGCCGCCCTCCTCGGACTCGACCGCGATGACGACTTTGCCGACGTGGCCGCCGCGGACCGCGAGCATCCCGACGTACTTCTGTTGGTGAGCAACACGCACACACTGGCCCGAGGCGCCAGCGAGGAGAACAGGGGAAACACGGCATCAAGTTTCCCGACGCTCCTGGCTCTGCGTTCCGCGCTGGACGGAATCTGGGAGGGCCGGGCCAATCCGCTAAGCCCGCAGCATGTCGCTTGGCCGATCATTGACGACGTGGCCAAGGCAACGTGGAAGCCGGCAACGGAGCCGATGCAGACTTTTGAACCCGCTGCGTTGCGGCCCTTGATCCCGTCGAGCCAAGTGGCGGCGGCCACGCTGATCCGCCAGCGCCGCAGTTGCCTCGCTCTGGACGGCGAGACTTCGATCTCCGCCGAGACCTTCTATCGGATGCTGGACAGTCTGCTGCCGCGTCCCGGAGTACCACCCTGGGATACGCTGCCGTGGGAACCGCGTCTGCACCTGGGCATTTTCGTCCACCGGGTTCGCGGGCTGACGCCGGGTTTGTATCTGCTCGAACGGGATGTGGCAGTCCATGAGCGACTTCGGCCCACACTTCGAGACGTGTTCCTCTGGAAACGGCCTGCAAACTGCCCCGAGCACCTGCGGCTCTGGTGCCTGGCCGAGTCGGACTTGCGAGATGTTTCCCGGATGGCGAGCTGCAACCAGGAAATCGCCTCCGACGGCGCTTTCAGCCTCGGCATGTTCGCCGACTTCGGCGACACGATCCGTCAGCGGGGCCCGTGGTGGTACCGGCAACTTTTCTGGGAGGCTGGGGTACTCGGTCAGATGCTGTACCTGGAAGCGGAGGCCGCCGGCATTCGTTCGACCGGTATCGGCTGCTACTTCGACGATGTGTTTCACGACCTCCTCGGCATTCAAACCGCTGCCTTTCAGAGCCTCTATCACTTCACCGTCGGCCGCCCCGTCGATGATTCCCGGCTGACCACACTGGCTCCTTATTTTCATCGGGAGCCGAAACAGCCTGCTCCACAGGAGTCGCCAAACCTGGTGCCTTGCCGGGGAGCAGGTGACGGTGAAAGGTCCGGGCAATCGGTTGAGGTTTGATACGCATCCCAAGAAATAACCGCGCGGTCGCACCTGCCAAGACTTCCGAAGTCTGTCGAGCGCGACTATTTCTAGTTCATCCGATGTTTTAGGGGGATTGGTTCAGGAAGTGGTGAAGTCGCTGTGTGCCGGAATCTTCATCCCGAAGGGATCACAGCGATTAGCCGGGGGTTGAGCAGAGCGATACCCCCGGTTCGGTTGGGACCGTCTGGTTTTGCATCCTGAAGGGATGCCAGCGTCGAAGATCAGGCAGCGAACTCCAAGATTGCTGGCATCCCTTCAGGATGCAAACACCCACCGGCCATTTCTCCGGGGGTATCGCGGCGCTCAACCCCCGGCTAATCGCTGGCATCCCTTCGGGATGAAAGCTGTCGCTGATCCAAGCTCGCCGCGATTCACGATCCCCCCAAACATCGGATGAAACAGAAGAAGGCGCAAGCGCCTCAGGTCTAGCCCATGACACTCCCGAAATGGTTGAAAAAGTTATTGCCCTGCGGCGCGTGCCGCCCGGTTCGGCAGCAACAGACTCTGCGCATCCAGTGGCCCTTGGAGGTCTTCTTGGACGACCAGGGGGCGGCCTTTGTGTGCCACCGCTGCGGTCGAACGGGAAGAATCGCGCGGAAAACAATTCCCCGGATGTAGCCCACTCGTGCGCAAGCTGAGTACCAAGTCGAATTCGCGAAAGGATGGAAGTTGTGGACCAACCACCGATGAATCTGCGGGCTCTGTCGCCAGAGCGGTCACTGGAGGTCACTTGGGAAGCAGGCCACGTCGGGGTCTACGGATACCGATCTCTGCGCGGCGAGTGCCCCTGTGCCAGTTGCGTCGATGAGTGGACCGGTGTTCGGAGACTTGTTCTCGACTCCATCTCTCCCGACATCCTCCTCACCAACATGAAGCTCGTGGGCCAGTACGCGATCAAGATCGACTGGTCTGACGGTCATAACACGGGACTCTACACCTGGAATCGCCTGCGCGGACTCTGTCCCTGTCCCAAGTGCAGGGCGGTGAATCCGGCGACGGACTCTGACCACACGCCGGCCACATGACAAACTCGGCTCTCCGCCATTCGAGGTTGTCCTTTCAATGAGTCTCCCGCCAATGACTGCCGCTCCCACTGCCCTCGTCGCAGCCGATCCGCGCGTCCGCAGCCTGCCGTTTTATTACGGCTGGGTGATGGTCGTGGTCGCCGCGCTGACGATGGTCGCCACGTTGCCGGGACGGACGCACGGGCTGGGGATGGTCACTGAGCGATTGCTGGCGGATACACGGCTCGGAATCGACCGTGTTCAATTCAGCGACATCAATCTGTGGGCCACGTTGTTGGGAGCCGCGTTTTGCCTGCCGTGCGGTCGGCTGCTGGACCGCTACGGAGTGCGAGCAGTCCTGATGGTGGTTGTCGTCGCTCTGGCGGGCGTGGTGCTGGCGATGACGCAACTCACGGGATGGTTGTGGCTGTTCGTGGCGATCACGCTGACCCGTGGCTTTGGCCAGAGCGCCTTGTCGGTCGTGAGTATCGCGATGGTCGGCAAGTGGTTCACTCGCCGATCCGGCGTCGCGATGGCGGCGTATTCGATTCTGCTGTCGCTGGGATTCATCGGTGCTTCGTTGGCCGCGAAGCCGTATGCCACCGCCGACTGGCGAGTCGTGTGGTCGAGCATGGGATTCGCATTGATCTTCGGCCTGGTTCCACTGGGCTGGCTGCTGACGAAGAATTCGCCGGAGTCTTGCGGGCTAGTCGTGGATGGCGACACCAACGCCGTCGGCGGCAATGCGGACGGCTCGCCAAACGGAATGACTTTGAATGAGGCGATTCGCTCGCCCGCGTTTTGGATCTTTGGCCTGGCGAGTTCCACCTACGGGCTGATTTCGTCAGGCCTCTCGCTGTTCAACGAGTCAATTCTGAAAGAGCGCGGCTTCGAGGCGAGCGTCTTCTACGACGTGCTGGCGTTGACGACCGGCATTGCTCTGGCCACCACATTGTTTGCCGGCTGGTTGGCTCGGCGAGCCTGGATTGGCCGCCTGATGGCCGGGTCGATGGCGGTGCTCGCGGCGTCGCTCTGCTGGCTGCCGCACGTCGTTCGATATGACGAAGTCGTTCTCTACGCGACGGGTCTGGGGATTTCAGGCGGCATCGTCACGGTCGTCTTTTTCAGCGTGTGGGGTCAATTGTTTGGCCGAGCACATGTGGGACGCATTCAAGGCGCGGCACAAATGCTGACGGTGCTGGCGTCAGCGGTCGGGCCGAAAATGCTCGCCGAATGCCAAGCCCGAACTGGTTCGTATGCCGCGATGTTTTATGCCTTAGCGGGAACCTGCGTGCTGCTGAGTGTCGCAGCGTGGTTCGTGTCTCTTCCCAATCCCGAGGGCAGTCGGAAAGGGGCAGGTGATGTCACCCGCAGCGTCAGCGAGGGCGAACGCTCCAAGTGACTGCGAATCGGAAGCATTTTGGAGCGTTCGCCCTCGCTGACGCTTCGGGTGACTTTCGTTGCGGCGAACGCCGCGCTATTGCATCGTTATCGCCGAAGGCGATGTTTTTTCTGCAAGATTGTGGCGCGACGCGGCAGATTTCATCCGCCTCCGCCTGCGGGATCGCTCCCACCGAGGCCGCCGCCTGCGAGTCGTAGACATCCAGGATCGTGACGTCTTTGCCGCGATAGCTGCCGGGGAGAATACTGCCGCCGCTGAGGATCAAGCCGGGATAATTCATCCGCGCCAATGCCATCGCAAAGCCCGGCCCGTTCTTGTCGCAATGGTGCAGTCCGACCATCGCATCGTAGCAGTGAGCCGTCACGACGCACTCGGCCGAATTCGCAATCAAGTTCCTCGACACGAGACTCGCGCCGCCGCCTTCGAGACCTTGCACGAGGTTGTCGCTGACGGCCGGCGTGCCGAACAGAAAACCCAACAGCCCCGCCTCGCGACAGCCTTCGGCCACCTTGCGTCCTAGATCATACGCATGGACGTTGCACAGATTCCCTTCCAGCAGCGGCACGCCGATGCCGACCTGCGGCTTGTCGAAATCCGCTTCGGTCATGCCGAGTCCGTGAAAGAAAGCGGTCACCCCGCGCTGCCATCCGCGAGTCAGTTGCCGGCTATTCCAATTCAGAGCAGTCATGTGTTGATCCGTGGTTGCTTTGAGACGATTTTATTCTGAGAGGACGCAGAAACACAATTTCGTGTGGCTCAACCGGCGATCCGGGGAGGTGGAGCGATGAGGATGGCGACGAGCGATTCTAGCAGTGCTTTTCCGCATTTGCGTGCGTTGTGGACGAACGGAAAGAACCCGACGTAGAGCGGCAGCTTCTCTTGCGAAATGCCTCGGTGGGGTCGCAGCCACGATCGCCACAGAGACCAGCAGCCTTCCCTCGTATTGACGTGAACTTCGTGGAAGCCGTCGCCATCATCGTCGCGAGCGTACTCGCCGCGTCCGTGATTGACGGTGAGGTGCTCATAGCCCCATTCCTTCAATCGGCTGTAGATGTCGTACTCGTCGGTATAGACCGTCGTGCCCGGTGCGATCGCGGCTCGCAGAAAGGGGGCAATCGTGGCTTGTTGGACGTTCGCCAGCATGTGCATCACGACCTGTCCCGAATGTTGAATCATCCCCAGAATCGGCGGCTTCTCTTTGGCCAGAGTGCTCCGTCCACGAGCCCCCTTCAAACGCCGCCGCCGTCCTCGTCGCCCTTTTTTTTGACCGCCTCGGGATACCCTTGATGTCCTGCCACCACATAGACTTCATCGCATTCGACTTCGCCTGACAGCACGACTTTCACTCAATACCACGGCGGGTTGCTTCGCCACGATTCCCTCACGCAGTTGAGTCGCCATGTCGTGGACACTGTCTTCATCCAGATCCAGCTCCCGAGCAATCTGCCGATTCGACAAGTTCAGCCCCAAGAACTACAGACACAACAACCAAACTCGCAGCGGCTGATGATGGCCCGCAAAGATCGTGTTGGTGAGGTCATCGAAGTCGCGCCCGCACCCCCGCAGTAGTCTCGCTGCCGACAGTGCTGAGTCTCATCCCATCCTCGCTGGGACACCTGCGGCGAGTCACAATACGGACAAGTGACCCCTTCAGGCCAGCGCAGTTTTCGCACCCATCCAAAGCACTTCAGATCGTCGATCAACGGCCAGAGCGTCCGTTCCATCCGTGGCTCCTCGCAGGAGATCTCCAACGCAATTCACGCGGTTCCTGGCCACGCGGTCACTTCAACTTCTACCGTCTTTCGTAATTCCCAAACAGACCTCCCCGGATCGCCGGTTGAGCCTTCTCTTTTTATCCCACCTCAACCCCGAACAGCGGGCGGCAGCCAATCACGGACACGAGCCACTGCTGATCGTTGCCGGGGCAGGCACTGGAAAAACGACGACGCTGGCTCATCGCGTCGCGAGCCTGATCGCTCGCCGTGTCGATCCGGGACGAATACTCCTGCTGACATTCACACGCCGTGCTGCGGCCGAGATGCTCCGGCGGGTTGATTCACTGCTCGTGCAGTGGCAACAGGCCGTTCGGAACTCCAGCTCGCCCTCGAAGTCTGCGTCACGCGAGGTCTGGGGTGGCACCTTCCACGCCGTAGCAACGCGACTGCTCAGACAACACGGCAAGCTGATCGGCTTGGAGCCGGGGTTCACGATTGTCGATCGAAGTGACGCCGAAGACCTCTTGAACGTGCTGCGGACGGAGCTGGAGCTGACCAAGACCGACAAACGGTTTCCGCTCAAGGGAACCTGCCTCGACATTTACAGCCGCGTGGTCAACACCCAGCGTCCGCTGGAACAGGTACTGAAGGAGATATTCCCCTGGGTGACCGACCAGCTCGACGGCCTCAAGAAGCTGTTCGCCGCCTACACCGAGCGCAAGGATCAGCAACAGACACTCGACTACGACGACCTGCTGCTGTTCTGGCACTACCTCATGACCGAGCCTGCCTGTGGTGACATCGTACGGCAGAAGTTCGACTGCGTGCTGGTGGACGAGTATCAGAACACGAACACGCTGCAAGCGGAGATCGTCAAGGGGCTGTGTCCGGGCGGAAAGGGGTTGACCGTCGTCGGTGACGATGCACAGTCGGTCTACTCGTTCCGGGCGGCCACGGTGCGGAACATCCTCGACTTCCCCACGCAGTTTCCTGGCACGACAGTCCTGCCGTTGGAGCAGAATTACCGCAGCACGCAGCCGATACTGGATGGCACCAACCGCGTGATCGCCCTCGCGTCGGAAGGGCATCGCAAAATGCTCTGGTCGAACCGCAAGGACGGGAACAAGCCGCAACTGGTCTCCTGCCTCGACGAGAACGAACAGACCGACTACGTGATCGAACAGATTCTCGCGCACCGCGAGACGGGCGTCGCGTTGAAGCAGCAGGCGGTTCTGTTCCGGGCCTCCCATCACAGCCTCGCCCTCGAACTGGAACTATCCCGCCGCAACATCCCGTTTCACAAGTTCGGCGGATTGAAGTTCGTCGAGGCTGCCCATGTGAAAGACCTGCTGGCGTTTCTGCGGTTGGCCGAGAATCCCCGTGACTCCGTGTCGGCCCTGCGAATCCTGCTGTTGTTGCCGGGCATCGGGCCGAAGAAGGCCAGCCAACTCGTCGAAGTCCTCGTTTCGCAACGGGGCGACTTCAACGCCTGGAGTGACTTCAAACCACCCGCCACATCCTCGACACACTGGCCGGTGTTCCTGACGCTGCTCAAGGTGTTGTCGGGGCGACATACAAAGCCGTTGGAACTGTCGCTGGAGATCCATCACGTCCGCACGTTCTACGCCCCGCTCTTGGAACAGAAGTTCGACGATGCCTTCACGAGAGCACGCGATCTCGAACAGATCGAACGGATGGCTGCTCGGTTCGAGTCCCGCTCACAGTTCCTGAACGACATGACGCTCGACCCGCCCAGCTCGACGCAGGACTTCGCCGCCGATCCATATTTGAACGAGGACTACCTCACCCTCAGCACCATTCATTCGGCGAAGGGCTTGGAATGGGAGTCTGTCTTCGTCCTGCACGCGGCCGATGGCAACATCCCGTCCGATCTGGCCACCGAATCGGACGCCGAGATCGAAGAGGAGCGGCGACTGTTCTACGTCGCCCTCACGCGGGCGAAGTCCCACCTCCATGTCCTGCATCCGCACCGTTACTACTTCCACAATCACCGTAAGAGCGACCAGCATTCGTACTCGCAGCGGACGCGGTTCATCCCCGACGAACTGCTGCCGTGGTTCGAGCCCGTGACCACGGGGCGATCCACGCTGGAGTTCCCGCAGAGCGATACGGCGGGTGAGGTGACGACGGCGGATGTCAGGAGGCGGATTGGCAGGATGTGGGCGTGAAGTCGCTGAGTCAGATGACTGCGGCGCGGCACGAGAATCCCCACTTTCTCACCGGATCCCCGGAGCATCATCGGTGGCAGCGAAGCGACTACCACTTCTACCACAGTTGCGATTGTTGAGTGCAAATACCCTTATGACTTGCCGTGGTTTGCTGTGACTTGCAACGATTTGCAAAGCTCGTCAAAATCACGCTTCAGCCCTGAAAAACAGTGGTTTGTGAGCATTTGGCGGATACCCCGATTCAATCTACGGAACCGAAAGTTGCTGGTTCGAGCCCAGCGGGGTGTATTCGTTCAAAGCGAATCAAGTAACGACTTTAGCTTGGACAGCTCCTCAGTACTGAACTGAGGGGCTGTTTTCTTTCCTCCCACTAATCCCCCACATTTGAGGGATTTTCTGAGGGAACCATCAACTTGGAATGCACTTCTGTGGCCGCCGCTTGGGCAGAGCGCATGGCACCGTAAAATTTCTCGGTCGTGGCGAAGTCGGCGTGTCGCATGACCACCTTGAGAGTCTCGGCGGAGACACCCATGTTGATCAGCCGTTGGGCACCAGCCACGACGCAGGTCATGGGCACTGGCGTGCTTGACCCGTTGACCGAGATCGGGGTTGGCTTGGCGAACGATGATCTTGGCCTCTTCGCCGATCAGGCTGATGAGGCGTCCGACTCGTTCCTTCGTCAGCCGCTCGGTTTTGCGTTGGGCTTTGTGCCCTGAGCGTGGAACTGAACGCTCGCGTAGCTGCTGAACTCTGTCTGGCGGAATTTCGTCGGTGTCCCGGTGAAATTCTGTCGGTCGCTTGAGTTTGGCAGTGTCTAACCACTTGCGGACCGCCACGTCGGACACACCGCACGCGAGGGCGATGGACCGGTTGCTGTGGCTGCGAATCAATTCGCGTAAGTCACGATTCGTGGGCCGAAACCACTCGGAGTGCGTCGCCAGTTCGTATTCAACCGGCTGCGGGTTCACAATCCATCCCGTGCGATCCTGCTCGGGAACGGACATCAGCACCGCGTTCAGGCCGGGCAAGAGGGGAATCTCCTGCACTCGGCCGTTCTTCTGAGACGAGGGGACGATGATCGTGGCATGCTGTCCCTTCCGATTTGTCCAGACGGGATGAATGTGCCGTTCGTCGTCCCAACTGAAGTTCATGAGGTCTCCCACACGGAAGCCGCTCTCCCAAAGAATGCGAAGAGCGAACTGCCACGATGCCGCGACTGACTGACCAACGATCTTGGGTGTGGCATCCAGCATCCGCTCAAACTCCTCACCCGTGATCGGCCGCCCCTTCATGACTTCCTCAACCTCCAGCTTTTGGAGTTTCGGAACGGTTGCAATCCAACCATGCTGTTCGCAGTGACGGGCAAACGCCATCACGGATGCCAGCATGCTGTTGACCGTGTTGGGTGAGCGGCGGTCGTAGCGGCATTCGTCTCCATCCAAGAGACGCTCCTGCAAGAACTCCAGTCTCTCCAATGAGAGACATTCCCGGATGAAGAGGCCCTCGGGCAGCTTGCGCTCCTCGCGGTCCGCCTCGAAAACCCGTTCGGCGATTTGCAGACGTGACACCGCATCGACGAGCGATCTCGGCTTGCGTGTCCGGCTCTTGCGAAACTGACGATAGCGGTCGTAGCACTCCTGCCAACTGAGGCTCCGTTGCGTGTTGTTGGCACTTGCGGAATTGTTTTGAGCGGGAACAGACTTGAACAGTGTGGCCTTGGCTTGGTTGGCCGTGATCGCTCCGCCTGACTCGATGTACTGCCCATTGAGCAGTCGTTCACGGCATTCCTGCAAGACTCGTCGAGCCTCACGCCGGTCGCGGGTGCCGCAGTTCTTGCGGACCCGTTTCCGAATGATCGGACAGTAAAACTTGAGGACGAAGCCGTTCCGATCAGACGCTTGCAATGGTCGATTGGGATAGAGCTGGATGTTGCCGATTTCGGGCCTGCGCGACATATGTTCTGCATTGGTATGCCCTTTGAGAATCACCGCTCGCTCCGCGAACTAGCGGGTTTGTCGGTCGAAAATCCTTGCGAAAAAAAGGTGAGTCCATCAGGGATGGACTCACCGTCACAGCGATCAGTCGTTCAATTCCAGTCTGGCTTCGCGGGACTCGACGTGTTGCTGGGCGAGTTGCAGGACGCGCATGGCCTGCGGGAGTTCGGCGAGGTTGAACGATGTTGTGTACTTGATCTCGTCGCCGTCCTTGTAGCGCTTTTGCAGGTTGACCGAACGCAAGGACCGCTTGCCGTTGTCGGTTTCCACGTCGTGGACGAAGACCGACGCGCTGACGCTGACGAAGCCGATGCGGAAGACGGCTTCCGGTTTTCGGCGGTCGATCTCGGGTTCCTGGGTTTGTTCGGCGGCTTTCTTGGCCATGTGATGCCTTTCTGAATGAACGAGTGCGGTGATTCCCTGCCACACCACTGTGGGTGACAGGTGACAGAGACTGCCTGTTATTTCTTCAGTGCGCAAGTGGGGCTGTAACGCGGACGATCTCCCTTCGTCGGCCACTGGTGTCCTGCCAGATGGCATCCGTGAGGGGATGACGCGAAGTGAGGTCCAACATCGTCGCGAAGCGCAAAACGGAAGCGAGGGGATGCTCGGACAGGCATTCTCGCAGGGTGTTGATGCGTTGTTGGCTCAGGCAAACGAAGAAGACTCGCACGGGGGCCGCAGTGGCTGATGAGAAATAGCGAAGCCAACCGCGTTGCTCGATCAGGGCGGCGTAACCGGGAAACTTGCTCAGAACTTGGCCGCGTCGTTCTGTCGAACGGTCGATCTCGAAGAAGGCGATCAGGTCGATCATTCCGGTCTCAGCGCGAGCCGCATCGCGGGGGATCGACATGCGGCGAGCAGCGTCGGGTTGGCAGGTGATCGTCACGTTTCCGCTGGGAAACGGTTGATAGAGCAACCGCTGCTGAGAGGGTGGTTCATCGGGCTTCGCATCGGGGCGGCGATCCTGTTCCATGATCCACTGTGGCGGGTTGAGGCCGAGCGATCGAAAGCCATCATCCAAGGCCAGTCGTGTCTTCACGATCGCGAGCCGGTGATGAAATGTCTCGGGCTTGGGTTCGCTGCGATGAACGCGGAAGGGTCGCAAGCCGGTCGTTTCCGCGACGACATCGGCCCCGCGTTCGGTGAGGGTGAAGAGCGTCGGCACGCGACCGGATTGATCGCCGTACCAGACCGCCAGTTTCTGCGAACGAATCAACCCTTGCTCTGTGTGCTGCTTCCGTCGTTGTTGGCAACGACGGAGTGAGACTTCGGCGAAGCAACGGGCATGAAGCAGTTCGGTATCGAGGATGCCGACATCGCCGAGCAAGCTCAGCATCGCGATGTCGCGCGGTTGCAGATGAATCGTAACCATGCGGCCCCTTTCAGATGGTCAAATGCTCGTCCCCGGCGCTCCGTGGCAGGAGAACAATGCGGGGAGTGATTTCAGTGGTTGCCAATCCATGCAGGTGTTCGATCAATCGCTGCTCGAAGCGAAGCCGAGCTTCTGCTCGTTCGGTAGAGGATTGGAATTCGGGGCGGGCATGGATCAGACGCACGAGTTCCGTCAGTTTCTTCCGAGCGAACTTTGGCGTTCGTGCCAGCGGATCATTCGGCAGGGGAAACCTCACCCGTGCGACACGCCCGGCTAGGCTGAGCAATGCCGAGCCAATGGGAAGCCGCGCGATCTCGCTGGCGACTTGAGCAACCTGTTCGTCGAGCGTCAGAAACTGAATGCTGGACACGATGCCCCGTGTTTTCACACGCGGGACGAGTGATTGTTTGAACGTGCGTCCGCCGCCGTGAGTAGATGTCGTCGATGAACTCTGGCGGGATGTTTGCGTTTGCCCTTGGGCGGTCGATTGGCCGCGTGAAGTTCCAGTCGTTTCGGAACGTGCCCGTGATACCGCATCGCGTAATTGTCCCTCGCGCTCGCTCGCGCTCTCGGTTGTTGTGTCGCCTCGTGAACTCGTGCTGCCGGACGCCCCAGTTCGCGTGTCGGACGAGGCCGTGCTTTCGCCCGTTCCCGATTGATTGGCATCACTCCAGTTCTCGGCTTCATCGACGAGCGTCAAAAGGTGGTGACCATCCTGGTACTGCTGCGGGGTCTTGAGGACATGCTTGACCTTCCACGGATCGGCCGACGGCAGTTGCACGATGTCGGCAAAGAACCGGGCACCGACGGGGTTCTTGTGCCGGAAAATGACGTGGGCATTGCACTGCCCGATCAAGGCGTTGAGCAACCGGTCTTCCGTTCGCTCCTCGAAGAGTTGAGTCCCTTGGAACGCACAACAGAATCGCAGCTTGAACTTGCGAACCTGCGTCAACGCCCAAGTGATGAGGTCGAATGAACTGGCAAAGACCGGGAGTTCGTCGGGCAGTTCATCGCCGCGACGGTTCGCTCTCCGTGTTGAGCATCGTCCGCCTGATCCTCCGACTCCGCCTGAGCCAGCAGTTCGCGAATCTCCGGCGGCAACCGAGCCTCTTCGGTCTGCATCCGGCCGTAACTCAGGGCCTTGTGCCGCGAGGCGATTTCCGAAAACGCTTTGATCTGCGTTCCGTCGAGTGCCAGTCGTCCCAACTTCAGCAGCCCCGACGCCGATGCCAGCCGCAACACTGCGACAAACAACTTCTCAAACGCGGCGACGTG
>JAYSQC010000413.1:0-19186 GCA_043721755.1 Schlesneria sp. | reverse complement strand
GGTGGCGTCAGCCCCCTGGGTCTTCGGGCGTCAGCCCTTCTTCTTCCGTGGCCTGGAACTCCAAGAACCAGGGGGCTGACGCCACCCCGCTCCGATTCTGACAAGAGGGCTAACGCCCAAGAGACACACTTGGGTTGCGGCAGAACGAAGTGAAGCCGCGCCGGGAAATCCGTGGTCGCCCTCCGGCCTCACGTGATCAATTCGCGCACGACGTGGCCGTGAACATCCGTCAGCCGGAAGTCGCGACCGGCGTAGCGGTAGGTCAGATGTTCGTGATCGAGTCCCAGCAGATGCAGCACCGTGGCGTGCAGGTCGTGAATGTGAACGCGGTTCTCGACGGCGTTCCAACCGAGTTCATCGGTCGCGCCATGAACGTGGCCTCCCTTCACGCCGCCGCCGGCCAGCCACATCGAGAACCCGTAGTGATTGTGATCGCGGCCGTGTCCAACCGACGAAACGCCGGGAGTTGGAATCTCGACCGTCGGCGTGCGACCGAACTCGCCGCCCCAGATGACAAGCGTGTCGTCGAGCATCCCGCGCGCGCGCAGGTCATCCAGCAACGCCCCGATCGGCCGATCGCATTCTTGGGCGAGGTCGCGATGATTCTTTTCGAGGTTGTCGTGCGCGTCCCACGGCTGGCCCGGTCGCTGCCAGATCTGGACGAACCGCACGCCGCGTTCGAGCAACCGGCGACCGATCAAAAGCTGTCGGCCATACGTCGTGTCGCCGTAGCTCTCGCGAATGAACTGCGGTTCGAGACTCACGTCGAAGGCATCCGTCGCCTCGCTCTGCATTCGGTACGCGAGTTCAAACGATTGGATGCGCGCTTCCAACGGAGCCTCATCGCCGCGCGTGGCCAGATGTCGTTGGTTTAACTCGCGCAGCAGATCGAGCTGCGCCCGTTGTCGGCCCGGTCTGACGAAGTCGTTGCGAATGTGTTCGACCAGCTTGTGAGTCTCACGATGCTGCGAGTCGATGTACGTCCCTTGAAACGCGCCAGGCAGGAACGCCGAACGCCAGTTGTTCCCCGCCGTCGCCGGGACTCCGCCAGGACACATCACGACGAATCCGGGCAGGTTTTGATTGTCGGTCCCGAGTCCATAAGTGACCCACGCCCCCATGCTCGGCCGCGACTGCCGCGTGTCGCCGCAGTTCATCATCAGGTACGACGGCTCGTGGTTGGGGACATCGGTGTGCATTGACCGAATCACGCACAAGTCGTCGGCGGAACGGGCCATGTGCGGGAACAGCTCGCTGATCTCCATGCCGCTCCGACCATGCTTCGCGAACGCGAAGGGCGACGCGAAGGCCGCTCCCGTCTTGCGTTCCGTCCGCTGCGCCGTCGGCAACGTCCGGCCGTGGTACTGCGCGAGAACCGGCTTCGGATCGAACGAGTCGATGTGCGAGACGCCGCCATTCATGAAGAGATGAATGACCCGCTTGGCCTTCGCGGGAAAGTGCGGCCGCTTCGGTGACAACGAGTTCGTCGCCGAGTCACTCTGTTCCGCTGGCACTTCTCGCGCCAGCATGTCGATCAGACCAAGCCCACCGAACCCGATGCCAGTCTGAGCCAGCCATTCACGTCGCGTCACCATGTTGGAATCCTGTCAACAACCTCACAGAACCAGGCGACCCCACCGGGCCAGCCCATTGGTCTCGACACAACTTAAAATCGACGGCCTTTGTGGATTGTTTCTGCGGTCATCCCCTCTCTGCGGTGTCCGAGTTTGAAGAGGGAATCACCGCAGAGAGGGGATGACCGCAGAGGCGATCCTGTGCCTCAATGGCAAGGAGGTCCTCATGGAGGTCGGGTGGTGTCGAGACGAATGGGGCCAGCCCGGTGGGGTTCGCTTGTTTGAGGATGAGGCGACCGGCGAGAAATCATTTACCCGATCACACCAACCCGAAGTGTGAACGAGGGTGTCGATCGACTTCATCCTCGTTCACACTTCGGGTTGGTGTGGGTCAGACAACTCTTTCCGCTCGACTTACCTCGACTTTTGCCATCAATTTGGAGTGCGGCAATTGATGGCCGCTTTCCTTTCTGGGTTGATCGGACTTTGGGGACGACACCGTCATCTCCAGGGTCTTCCCAAAAACGATCACAGCCAGAGAAATGAAAGCGGTGATGAATCTCCGCACTCCAAACATGGCAAAAGTCGAGCTTACAACCCGACTTTCGCCGCGTTCCGATTGATCCACGCCACAACCACGGACGCTCCCGCGAACGCGAGAAACGAGAGGAGGCTGAGCGGACTCGGCAAGAGTAGGAAGCCCAGCACTCCGACTACCGCGACAACGAGCGGAGCGCGACGGACCAGTCCGGTGGTCGCCGCTCCGCTGCTCACCACGATCGCAACGCCGAGTCCCACCGCCAGCCAGACGAGTGTCCACGCGAGGTTGAGTCCGAAGCGAACCGACTCCTGCGGACGCAGTCCGAGGGCCAGCTTCGGATCGCCACCAGCCTTGGTGAAGACGAGCTTCTGACCCGTCATCGGCAACTCAAACCCGAGCGACAACCCGCCCGCTTGAGTCCACGCCGGGGAACCGCTTCCGTCTGCGTTCGGCATCTGGCCCATGCCGACTCCGCCGTGGTTGCCTTGCGCCTGTTGAGCCATCTTGCCATTCACGTTTGCGCCGAACAAGTTGTCGATTCCGCTATTCGCGACCGACATGTCTGAAAAACCGAAGTCAAAACTCTGGGCTTGTTCTTGTGGGGCGTTTGCGTCTCCTCGCATGGCTCCCGAACCGGGGCCATTCACCATCGGGCCGGGGTTGGCGAATTTCACGGTGCCGTCGGCCACGCCGTTGACTCCAAAGTAGGCGTTGGCATCGAACAGCGTTCCCGAGGTGAACGACTGGACACCGTTACCAGTGTTGTTGGTGATCACGCCGTTGCCAGCCGTTCCCGTGATGAAGGCCGAGTTGCCCTGAAGCGTGTTACCGGGGTTATTCATCCACAGGCCGTTCCCTTGTTGGCCTCCTCCCTGTTGACCGCCAGCAATCTCTGATTGAGGAACATCCCCCCGCCAATTTCGTGTGACGGGCTGCTGACCACCGAAGCCGCCCTGTTGGCCTTGCTGTCCGCTTGAGCGACCACCGAAGGCTTGCTGGTACTGAAGGCCCTGCTGTCCCTGTTGACCTTGCTGACCTTGGCCCTGCTGCCGTGCAATGCCGTTTCCGGTGATGACCGAGTTCAAATCGCCGAGGTTGGCGTCGTTGCTGCTTCTCAGGTTTTGACGCTGCTCGATGTTGCTCCCCTTCGCGGCCGCCTTGCCTGCGATGGGCTTGCTGTCGGACGGCTGGGACTCTTCCTTCGCGTCCCCCTTTTGTTCGGCAAGCTCTTGGTTTTGCAGACCGAAGTTGAAGTTGAGGCTCCTGCCGTCGGACCACAGTGAGGACGACACCCCAACATAGTTTGATCGGCCAAGCGCCCTGTTGTTGTCGCGGTTCTGCGCGAGGGCCTCGAAATCGTCGAGGCTGTTCACGTTGATCTGACTGCCGCTCACATCTGAGCCGCGCACCATGTCATCAACACCCTTGCCACTCCGCTTGTTGAAGAGGACCGCCGATTGGCGTCCTTCATCGACCTGAACGTTCTTTTGCAGTTCGTCCAATCGCTTCAAGACTTGGACCTTCTGCTGGTCGAACTCGGCGTTTGAGGCTCCGCTGAATCTGCGGACGGCGGTGCCGAGTTGCTTCAGGTTGCCGAGAGCAAAATAGTTCGTGCGACCGTTCGGGTTCTGTTCGACCGTGGCGCACAGGAAGTCAATTTCCTGAAGGGCCGCCTGCTGGTAGATCAGGTCGGGAGCGTCGCTCGGTTGCAGTGTCAGGTTGTGGCGCGAGGCAGAAGTCATCGGCTGCGCGTCCAAGTCCTCGGGGAGATAAACCGTCCAGCGGGTCCGCGCGACGGGGATGCCGAACTCGGGATCGGCCTGCTGGCTGATGACCTCGGGCGCGGGAAACTCGAACTCTTCACGCAGGACGCGCGCCGACTTCGGCAACGGGCCGGACAGCTTGCCGCGCCAGATGACTCGCACCGGAAATGACAGCGACGCGGCACTGGTCTTCGGGAGGGCGACGAGTTGAATCTCACCGTCTTTCCGCTTCGTCGTCACCGCGCGCGACGGTTGGTTGCCAACGAACACCGACAGCAGTTCCGACTGCGGCGGCAGCTTGAAAGCAAGAAACTGTCGCGAGCGATTCTTGATCGTGTAGACCGCCTGACCGCGATAGGTGCCGTCTCGACTGACGACGGTCGTCAGGTCGGCGACGTTCACCGACGCCGGTGTACTCTGTGTTTGAGCGAACTTTTGCAGCGACCACTTCGGCGCGGTGAGCAGCTTCTTCACGCGAACCAGTTCGGTCGCCTGATCGACGAGCGACTGATCGACCACGACCGGCACGTCTTCACGCTGGACCGCTTCCGTCAGCGAAGTGTCCGCCGTCGTGAGCTGACTCTGCGACGCATTGATGAGCAACACATACTGCCGCTGTCCCTCAATGGCCTCCGTCTTATCACTCCCATTCGTCCCCTCAGTCCCATTTCCGATAACGCCACGTTCCATCACCACCGCCGGTGCCTCCACCGAATCCGTCGCCGGTGGCAGCGTCCCCACTGCCGTTACAAAATACTTGCCGCTGACGGGCGTTCGCAGCCAGATCGTCCAGCGCGTCCGACCGTTCCCCGCATCGACGTGCGTCGTCTCGCGAATACCAGCTCCCGTGAAGACCAGTTTGCCAGCCAGGTTGTTTGGCGTCGTGAAGACGAGCGAGTCGGCGGTCGCCGCGTCGATCTGCCATTGCAACGCGAGCGTGTGGATCACGGCGACATCGGTCACGGTTGTCATCGTCAAGCCGTTGGCCGACAGCTTCGGCGTCGCTTGAGTCAGCTTGAGCGAGATGTCGGTTGGCGCGGCATTGTTCGTGGCGAACGCGAACTGCACCGGCTTGTTCGCTCGCACCGCCTTCAGGTCGTTGCTGACGAGAGCCGCGTCGATCGAACGCCAGCCCTCGAACTGATCGAGCGTCGCGTTTTCCGAAAAGCCTTCGTCGAGCCAAACGGCTGCCGTGGTGTTGAGCTTCGTGGCATCAAGCGGTTGCGGGAACGAGAGGGCGGCGGCGGCGGTGTCACCCTCACGCGCGACCGATCCGCCGAGCACGACTTCGGTCAGGCCGAGTCGCGGGGAACTGAGGTCGATCGTCAGCGTGGTCCGTCCGTCCTGAGTCGCCGTGGACCAGTCGTGCAATCCGGTGGCATTCACGTCGAGCACGACGAAGCCCGCTGGCAGCGACAGATTCAGCGACGAACGCGGTGCGCCGGTGAGGTTGTAGAGCAGCCGGGTCGTCAGCAGTTGCTTGCGTCGCGTGACGAACGCGGCCTGATGCGCGGTGACGTTGGCTTGCGACTCTTGCCTCGTCGCGCGGAGACTCAGCGCGAACGGCCGCTTCGAGAACCGATAGGCCAGTTGTGGCGCGACGTTCGGTCGGCTGACCGGCACCGGCGTCGTGAACTTTTCGGTATCGGTCTGCGTGAGAGAAACAACCTGCTCGGCCCGCAGTGAGAACTGGTCCCCGGCGAACACGGCGACCTGACCGATCTCGTTCGTGATCTCCTGCGGCGCGAGCGGCGGCACGTCGATGGTTGTGGGTTGCGTCCCGACCTTCACATTCAAAAAAGCTTCGACCGTCAGCTTGGTCGTGTCGGTGACGTTGCGGCGGAAGATGACTCTCAATTTGCGAGCTGCTCCCTCGCCCTGCAACTCCCAACCGCCGACATCCGGGCCGTTGACCGCCTGCAGCTTGAGCGACTCGGGCAACGCGAACGACACGTCGGTGATGCTCCCCTGTCGCACGCGGTACTGATAGCCATTACTCACCGCCGTCCCCGCATCGGTCAGCGTGATGGCCTGCACCGAATCGACATGGACCACCGCCGCCGCGGCTCCCTTCGCCTGTTCCGGCTGCCACGCGAGAACGGTGTCGCCCCCCTTGTCGATCGGCAGTTCAATCAACTGTAGCCCGGTCGCTCCGCCGACCGGAGTCTCGGAAGCTGCCGCCCCCTCAACACCCTTGGTCACCCGGCGGAAGACAGTCGTCGAACCATTGATCCGCACCGACAAGTCCTTCGCGGGCAGAGCGAACGACAACTTGCCACTGGGCACTGCGAGCAGCGGCAATGTGAACGAGCCGGTCGGTCCCGACAACCGCGCGGGGATCGAGAACGCGAAGTCCACGACATGCAGACCGGGCGTCGAGACCGCCACCTTCAGGCAGTCACCATTCGCAATCAGAGCCGCCGTCTTGCCATCGAGCTTCGCGTCGCGCGCCGCCACTTTGCCGAGCGGCAATTCGACCAGAAGCTGCCCGTCCACGTAGCTCCTCACGGCGAAGCGAGCCGTCACATCGAGCGAAGATTCGTCCGGAGTTTTTTCGTTGGCGATGACCTTCGCCGAGTAGAGCGCCTCGACAACACCACCCGCCTGAGGCGCGGTCCCCTTCCCAAACGGCTTGTCGGGATACGCGAGGCGGTACAGCTCGACGAACTTGTCGAACGGCAACAGAATCTTGTCGGCAGCAAGCGGATCGGTCCCCGCATCGAACGGCACGATGAGACTCATCGGCGACAGATCGGGCTTCGAAAAGAACGATTCTTTCTTCCCGGACGCCGGAGCCGGTTGAGACGAAGCATTCGGCGCGGACTGAGCCGCCGGTTGCTGCCCACCCTTCTGCGCGAATGTCTCGCCGCTCAATGCCATCAACGCGAATAACACCAAGCCGGTTGATGTCACGAACCTCGGCATTCGCCACGCCATTTGGACTGCGGCAATTGATTGCCGCTTTCCTTTCTCAACACGCCGTGATTCGTGAGCAGCCATGTCGCCTCCAACGTCTTCAAAAACAAAGCAAGCAGCCGAGAAAGGAAAGCGGTGATGAATCCCCGCACTCCAAATGTCGTTGTTCCACTTGAGCCGCATCGTTTAACCGCGTGGGCAACGCCCCGCGCGTCGATGGGCGTACCAACGTTCCACGTCGCGCGACGCGCGGGGCGTTGCCCACGCGGTTAAACGAGTTCATCCTGTCCATGCAACGTCGATCAATCCGCGTTCCGCACTCCGCACTTCATCCAACCACAACACGTCCCGCAATTCGCCTCGCACCACTTCGCAAGCCCAACGATCAACCACAGCCCGCACACGATCAGCACTCCGAAGAAGAGACCGTCCAGCACCACCTGCACGCTTTGCGGAACCAGCGGCAGCAGCGCGAGCGGACCTGTCAGGCCGAGGGCCGCAAACGCGACCTTGTTCGCGCACGATGTCTTCCGCAGGAACCAACCGACCAGCGCGACGAGGGCCATCAAGAAGACACGCAGATTCGTCCCCGAGGTCTCATCGACGTAACCGAGATTCAATCCAATCCCGCCTCGCGCCGGATTGGCCCCGACATACCGGAACGACTTTTCCAGACTGCCATTCGGCGCAGCGAGATCAATCGCCAGCGACAACAACCCGAGCTTGTTCTTGTCTCGCGTCTGTTGGTTGATCCCCTGTTGAATGCCGTCATCCGCACCGTTTCCATCGCGATCAACATCCCATTGCTTGTCACCCGGTCGCTTCGCCGGTGCCCGATTCGGCTCGTTCTGTGCCACAAACGGATCGGCGGGCTGTGCGAGCTGAGGGAGGTCGGGGGAACGAGACTCTATCACCACATTTGTTTTGATGCCCTTGAGGCGTTCCTCCATGCCCTTCTCACGCACACGGACGGTTTCATCTTCGACAGCGAACGCAGCCATCTCTTTCTTGACAGCATCCGGTCGCCGCGCAGCGATTCGCGCTAGCGACATCGCCATCGGAGCGGCCGGAGTTGAGGCCGAAGTGGGATCCGCGATTCCTGTCGCCATCCCGGCAGACTCTGCCTGATCCATTTCTTGAAGTTGCCGCTGCTTGGCTTCATTGCGAGCCTGTGTTCGACGCGAAGCTTCTCGGGCTTGCTGTGTTGCGGGGAGCAAGAGTGCGACGAGGACCGCGCAGATCGCCAGTACGCCGAGGACTTTCCACAGTCCGATATGACCGCCACCGACTGTTTGGGCACCGCGTTGGTAAATGAGCAAGCAAAAGGCAATCACGCCGAGCGTCACCACGACCGCGAAGACCTGCCAGCCGAGCTTGGCGAGCGTCGGGACTTCCAGTTTCGTACTGAGTTGGCCGAGCAAACTGGTCTCGTCCAGTTTTTGGTCCGGTTCGAGCGGGCCGGTGCTGCTGACCAGCCGCGTCTCGGGCGGGTAGTGAACGGTCCAGTGTTGGTCGAGGACATCGACCGGCTGCGCCGTTCCCTGACCGGTCTGCACGGAGAGTTCGGGCGGAGCTTGTTCGATGGAACCGAACTGCGTCAGCGCGGAAGTGGACGAGCGATAAAAGAGTTTGAGTTCGCGCGTCGCCCCGTAGGGTAAGCGTCCCGCTTGCCCGTCCCCTGCTGGTCCGTGACCCACTGCCGATCCGGCTCCAGATGAGGAGGAGACGGGCAAGCGAGACGCATACCCTACGCCGAACGGCACCAAATAAATGTCTCCCTGCCGTCTCACTTCAACCGGCTGGCCATCAACCAGCGTCGCCCACAGCGCAACATCTTTGGGCAGCGTGACGCGCAGGCCCTGTACGCCGACGGCCGTCAGTTGGAAGGTGGCTCGATGTTGCAGCTCGCCCGTCCGACCCACGACCGTCATCACGTCGAGCCGGTTGCAGACGGCCGTCGGAACCGCGAGCTTGTCGAACCGCTCTTCGCTCAGCGTGAGTGATGCTCCCGCCGAGACGTTGCGATAGACCGCGACGATCCGCTCCTTCGGCGCGTAATAGACGGCGGGCAGTTCGAGTGGATCGACTTCGACCAGCGCCGCCCCGTCGCTTCCCTTCGCCTCCATCGTCAGCCGCTGCTCGCCACCCGCTTCAACGGCGAGGAACCCGTTCTGCCGCTCGGCATCGACGAAGCGCGGTTGAGGGACACTGACCCGGACGCTCGGAGCGTCCGGGTCAGTCGCCGTTCCGCGAGGCAACTCGATGTCGCACGTCAGCAGAATCTGGCCGCGCACACGCCGGTCGAACTGCAACGTCCAGAGACGTTCGCCGTTTTGCGGAGCGGCCGGTTTCTGTTCGACGATCTGTGTCCCGACCGCTTGGAATCTCAACGACGTTCCCGCCGCTTCGGGCAGCGCGATCTGGAGCGTTCGCACGCCGCCGCCCTCGACCCCGACAATCGCCTGCATGAACGTGTGCGTGGTCTGCGGATCGATCCGGCCAAACACCATCGTCTGCGCCGACAGGCGGCTCGGTTTGCGAGACACCTTCAGTTGGCCACTGTATCTCGTGTCCTGCGACTGGAACCGCAAGCGTTCGTAGTCGGCCTTGAGCGGCACGGTGTCCAGCCCCTTCAAATCGAGCGAGGCCAGATCGAGATCGTCATCGCCGCGCACGATCAACGCCCCCTCGGACAGGCTCGATTGCGGCAGGAACAGCTCCGGCAGATCGACCGTGATCGGCTCGGCCTCAACCGGCCAGCCGGGCACATCGCGTCGCAGCGACAGCTTCACCGTGCCACTCGCCTCGGCGGCCAGTGGCGGGTCGAGCAGGATGCGAAGCTGGTTGACTCCCGCCTCCTGAGGCAGCACCTGCCACTTGAGCGGCTTGTCGTCGCGCGTTGCGGTGAGGATCGTCCAGTCGGCGGCAATGCGCACGTCCAGCTCAAACAGCGGCGCGAAGTGCGTCTCCACGGTGAGGGCCGTTTGCAGGTCGAGGCCCGTCGCGTTGACATCTAAAACCGCCGCGACGGCCGCCTGAACCTCGCGCTGCTTCGGCTGCGTGGTCAGTCGCAACAGGAAGTCGGGCTGCCACGCATCGAACCGCAGGAACTCGGTCGCATTCAGCTTCGACATCTCGTCGGGCATGTCGGCCGTCGGCTTCGAGCCTTGAGTCGCCCGCCGCACGCCGTTGGTCTCTTCCACGCGCAGTCGGACTCCTGCCGGATGCTGCACCATGATCTGACCGATGTGCGAGGTGACATTGGCGATGGTCAGCGGTGGCACGGCCCACGGCTTCCCCGTCTCAACGGCCATCACTCCCTTGAACGAGATCTTGCGCGAACCATCGAACGCCTGACCGAACGTCAGCGTGATGATCGTTGTGGCGGGCTTCTTTGCTCCGTCCGCCCCGGCCGCCTTCTCACCATCGGTGAGATCCCACGCTTCGAGACCGGTCGCTTCGACATCGGCGATTTCCAGCGTACTCGGGACCGAGAACGTCAACTTGTCCACCGGCTTGCCAAACACTTGCAGCGTGGTGAGAGCGTGCCAAGTCACTTCGCCCGGTGCGACATGCAGGCCGTAGCCGGTGGTCGCAAACGTCAGCGCATCGGCCGCGTTCTCGGCGGCTCGATCCGTGATGCGAAGTTGAATGCCCGGCGCTCCGCCAATAGCGACCTTGTAATCGGCCGCCTGTTCGAGCGGAGCGGGCCGTTCGAGTTGCAGTGCCCCCACCAACAGTCGCTTTCCCGCTGGCAACGTCACCGACAACGATCCGCTTGGCGCGCGGAGCAGCGAGAACGCCGCCACCTGATCGCTGCCGAGGCTGTTCAATTCCGTTGAGAGTTCCAGTTTCAACATGTGCTTGCCCGGCTTGTCCGACAAC
This sequence comes from Schlesneria sp., assembly GCA_043721755.1. Classification (GTDB taxonomy): domain Bacteria; phylum Planctomycetota; class Planctomycetia; order Planctomycetales; family Planctomycetaceae; genus Schlesneria. The sequence continues at coordinate 8,507 of JAYSQC010000413.1, read as the reverse complement.
AACGCAACCGATCCGTCCGCATTGCGGCCAATCATCGCTGGCTCATCGTCGATCATCGCCTTCTCGACCGACAACCGCTGCATCGCAAACGAAACCGACTGCCAGTCCGAGGCAAACTGAGTCAACTCAGCCGTCACGCTCAACAGCAACTGATCGCCGACGACTCGCGCGGCATACTCACTGTTCGTCAACACGAGCGGCACATTCGCGGGAGGCACCTTTGCCGCGTTGGCCTTCGCCATTGCCAGCAACTCCTCAAACTTGGCCTTCGTCAGCATGGCCCCGCGCTTGTCCCGCTCGACGACAACGTCAAGGTCTTCCGCCGGAACGAAGACCCGCCGCGCATCACCCAGCTCGGTCGCCAAGTCCCGCGTCTGAGCCAATACGCTGGCAGAAAACGACCACGCCAAGACGGTCACAAGCACCATCCAGCAACGCGGCATCAAGTCAGAGAATCGCAGGCGACTCACCATCGTAGTCCCCTCGTTGGGTTGAACTTGTTCAATTGGAAATGCTCATCGGAGAAGGAACCACGAATCTCACGAAGTGGAAGGCGAGGAGGAAAGCAACCACGGATGACACAGAATGCACGGATAAAGCAGGAAGGAATGCGAGTCACGCTGTGAAAGCATTGAAAGCTGAGGCAGCATTGAAAGTCGTAACTTGGACGCCCTCGTCCGAGTGATTTCAAAGCCAGACGGACGAGGGCGTCCATCTTACGATCATCAACACGCCTTTAGCCCAACGAGCGCAATAACAAATCTGTGCTTCGCCTTTATCTGTGCATTCCGTGTCATCCGTGGTCCCTCAACTCTTCCTCTTCGTTTCGCTTTTTGCCTTCGTCTTCATTCGTGCGATTCGTGGTTCAAACTCTTCGGCCTTAGCCGGGGTTCGATTTGTTGTCGTCGTTCTCCATTGTCTTGTCGGACTCCGCCAACGGCGCGTCCACTGTTGGATCGGGTGTCGGTGGAGTTGTTGGCGTGGTGAGCGTCACTAAGTTCGCCGACCATTTTTGTTCGGTGAGCAAGCAGTGAACGAGCCAGATCGCGACCAGAGCCGCCAGTCCATACGCCGCGACTGCCAGCCCGTGGATGACCAGATCAACATCCTTCAGCGCGTACGTGGCGGCGGCGAATGTGGCGACGATCAGCAGCGTGAGTTTGTTCTCCCACGAGGTGCCGCGCAGGACGAGGCCGATCAGCACGATCGCGCCGCTGACGATCCACGTGTAAAACGGCAGGTGCCACCAGCCGAGATCGACCGTTCGCAACGGACTGGATTGTCCGTCCTTCTCACCCGCATCGCGACCGCCAAGGTTCGTGTAGTCGTACCGCCGTCCTTCAATCGGGAAGTCGAAGATGCCGCCCGAATCGCTGCCGATCCAGTCCTCATGCTCCAGTGTTGGGAGCGCGAGCTTGTTGCGAGCGAACATCAACGCACCGAGCCTTGTCCGCGTCATCACACTGAAGTTCTTCGGCGTGCCGACCAGGGCGTAGTCATCGGGAACCCACACGGCTGCGCGAAGCTGTTGCACCGCGACACCGTTCGCGTCAGCACCGCCGATCATGGGCAGTCGCAGCTTGAGCTTGCCTCCCGCCGACTGAAATGCCTTCGGTTCGAGCGGATTGCGGAACAAGATCGCGAGGGAAAATGCCTCGTCGGACGACTTGGTGCGCGCGACGTTGACGAAGTACGCGTTCCAGCCATCGCGAGCCTTGTCATCCGACTTTTCGAGAGCCACTGGTTTGCGATCGACCGTCACACCGAGCGGCTCGATCCCGGCGGGCAGATCGACTCGCAGTCGCTGTCGTTCGCTCGACTTGACCACGTAGCGGGCGCGATACGTCGCCGTACTCGCGCGGTCAAGCACCATCTCGACGAGCGCCTTGCTCACGACCGTCTCGATCACTCCCTGCACGTCGAACTTGTTCGAGGTCAGGTCGAGTTTCACGAGCTGCTTGAAGTAGCGGAAGGCGACGAAACCGTCCTGGCTCAGTTGTTGAAGCTCACGCACGTCGATGGGTTCGGCGTCACCGCCACTCGCGGCGGCCGAGACCGACAGCGCGCGGTCCTTGATGACGGTCATCTCACCAATCGTGCGCGAGACGATGATGTCCCGCTTACCCTGCGGTCCGTCGGCCTTGTCGTACGGGGCGATGACTCGAATCGCTTCAATGACCGACTTCTCGGTTTTGCCGTCGGCTTCGGCGATCGGAGCGAGGTCATACGTGATTTCAAACGGCTGCGAACCGATCACGTCGCGCTGCATGACGACGGTCCATGTGACAAAACCATCCACGGCGGCGGTTGCTCGACTTTTCTGTTTGATCGGCGGCGCGGTTCCTCCGGCCAGCGAACTGATTTGAATTTTGTCGGCCAACGCTTCGGGAACGGCAAAGCGGAACGTGTCGATTCCGGCGTACTCGACGATGTAATTAAGCCGCGTCTCGACCTGCACCTGCCCCTGTTTGACATCAGCCTTCGTCCCGATGTAGGCGGTCAGGCGAGTCGGCTTGCGAACCGTGCGGACGGGAATTTCGACCGGCCTGCGGTTGTAGAGCCACGACGAAACGAGCCGCGCGTTGGCGATGGCCTCGGGCTGCGGAGCCGGATCGGGCTGAGCGGCCACGAGCTTCTCGGCATCCGTGATGACATCGAGTGCCTCGGGAGCATAGACCTGAACCTTGCCGTTCTCGACCTCGACACCAACTGGTTCGAGCAGCGGCAGGACTTGGTCGGTCTTCTCGGCGATTGGGTCGAGTGCTCGTGTGGCGATGATCGTCACGACGAGCGAACCGAGTGTCTTTTCACGCAGGCTGATGGTGAGCGTCGTCTTGTCGGGGGAGACATCGAACTGCTTCATCTTGTCGCAGACGACGTTCTCGATGGAGACGTTCTCGGGGAGTTTGAACTTCAGCTCGAAGACCCCCGCCCGGTCGATGGCAAAGCTGGCGATGGACCTCAAGCGAAGTTGATCATCGCGGAAGACAAGCTGCGAGGCGTGATCGACAATTAATCGCGGAGCGACCGGTTTCGCGAGAACCTTCAGTCGAAACGCCGGACTGTAAAACTTGTAATAGAGCGCGCCGGGCCGCTTCAATTTCTGATCGACTTCTCCCTCGTCGATTCTCAACACGCCCGTTTGCTCTTCAACGGTGAGCGTCAGATCGCTCCCCTGCTTCACGGCGACAGTGCCACTCTCGCGGATCACGTCGAGGGCGTGAATGCCATACGCGGCGGCTCCGTCTGTTCCCGCGACATCGAACGCTTCGGTGGGTGACGACTGCTCGGTATGAACTTCGAGCGTCACCTTTCCGTCAAGACGGCTCAGTAATTCGACCGTCACGACCTGGCGGTTCGCTTCTTCAACGGCCTTCCACTCTTTGACCTTCGCGTCCGAGGTGATGTCGAGAATCCGCTGCCCCTTGGGGACGACGATCTTCACCTTCTCAAGCTGCCCGCGCAGGATGTCATACGTCAGCCAAGCGTCCGTGTGGACCAGACCATCTTCGACCGTGACCAAGGTCAGATTGGTGACGCTCGCCAGCAGTTCCATGTCGGGCTTCGTCCCGACTCGTGGATGCCAACGCACCGAGATCTTTTCGGTCGAGCCGATGCTCGCTTTGATCCTCGTCTCTTTCACACCGGCCACCGCCGCGACGGCATCGGCGATCAGCTTCGGCTTGAGTTCAATCGACTGATCCGCCTCGGGGACGACAAGCTCAAACGTCGTGATCCCCACGGGAGGGACATCCATGTCGAGGCTCTTCCCCTCGGGAGCCGTTCGCACACGAGCCGTCAGTTCCAACTGCACCTTGTGTTCGCCGGGGGTCGGCAGCAGGAGCGAGTACGTCCCGTTCCCTGTTCCGCGCAGCAAGACCTTGCCCGAGTCCGAGGTCAGTTTCCCAATGGCCGCTTCCCCAAACTTCACCGGGACTTCGACCCATCCCTGATCCAGCACCTGCACGACGAGCGTCGCCGAAACCTGAGCGACATCCTTTTCAATCTTCGCCGAGTACGTCGCCGACGTAATCACGCCCCCCACCGGCGGCTGATCGGCCTTCCGCATCCCAGTCCCCAGCGCCTGCTCGATGAGCTTGAGATAGTCGGCATACGGCACGAAAACGCTGCCGTCCGGCTTCTCAAAGATGGCCTTCAAGTTCTTGAACGGCATGTAGATCAGCCGTTCAGAGGTCTTGTCAGCGGCAGGCTCGGCAGTATTCGCGCCGGGGGCGGTTGGGCCATTCGGTTGCGCGAAGGCAACGGGGCCACAAGCCAGTGTCACGGCCACAGCGATCGTGGCCACAAGTCTCGAAAGCCGAGTCGCTTGCATGAACGGAGTCCTTGAGTCGATGCGTTCGGTCGATTCGGTAAGTTCAGCAGAACAGGCAGATGGTGTCGAGCGTACCGGTCAGGAAAACGGGTTAGCCTTGCCCGCATGTCACGGTCGCAGCGGCAGGTCCAAACGAGTATAGGTGCAGACGCAGCGCGGTCGGGAAATTCTCCCAAAAATGTCTGACTTGGAAAGAAGTCGAGTGCAGCAGTCGCCCGAGTGGTCAGGCTGCACTCGACACAACGGATTCAAAAAGGAGCGGTCATGCCGAAGATGCGGGTTCGTGCGGGGAGCGTCTTGATTCCGTTGTTGTTACTCGTGCGCGGGTCGTTCGCCGACGAACTGAAAGTGACCGATGCAGGCTCTTCAGCGAAGTCGGTTGCCGAGTCACCCCTCTCGATCACGGATCGCGAGAAGCTGACGCATGCCTTCGAGAAGTCAGCGGCCGATGCGACGAAGAAGATCGAGGCCGACAGCAAGAGCGTGGATGCCTTCTCGCGGCGCGGCGATGCCCATTTCTTTCTCGGGCGGTTCGACAAGGCGGTCACGGATTACAGCGCGATGTCGAAGTTGGATGAGAGTCTGGTGAACTCGCACTGGCGGCGCGGGATCGCCCTCTTCTACACGGAGCAGTTCAAAGAGGCGGCGGCTCAATTTGAGAGCTATCACATGTTCGATCAGGTCGATCGCGAGAACGGCATCTGGAGGTATCTATCGCAGCACAAGGCCTACGGCCAGAAGAAGGCGCGCGAGGGATTGCTCCAGTACGAGAAGGACGATCGCGAACCGTTCCCGTCCGTCTACAAACTGTTTGCCGGAACGATGACTCCGCCGCAAATTATCGAGGCGATCGACAAGGCCGAGATCAGCAAGGATGAACGCGAGAAGCGGCTGTTCTACGCGCACCTCTACATCGGTTTGAACTACGCCGTCGAAGGAGACGACGCGGCAGCGCAGCGGCATCTGCGACTGAGCACGCTCAATACGTGGGGGCCTCGCGCCGGCTATGGCCCGAGCTACATGTGGCACGTCGGGCGGCTGCACGAAGAGCTGTTGAGGTCAAAGCTGGCTGCGAAGAAGTGAGATCAGTGCCGGGAAGTGCAGCCGCTGATCACACCAACCCGAAGCGTGAGCGAGTGTGTGAGCGAGACGCTTGCGGATTGATGCTCGGCCTCGCTTACGCTTCGGGCTGGTGTTGCCAGGCAACACTTGCCGCTCGCCTCAGCCGACGACCTGTTCGTAGGTTGCCTGATCGAAACCGACGACCAGCGTCTTGCCGAGCTTGAGCGTTGGGGCGCGGAGCTTGCCACTGGGACCGATGAGCAGCGCGAGGATCGCGGTCTCGTCGGGCTGGTCTCGTTTCAAATCGAGGTGAATGACCTTGGTGCCGCGCGTGACGTAGAGCTGGTTGACCTGACTGACCAGTCTCAATGCGTCCTCTTCGACCAGCGGCGTCTTGCGGGCATCGACTTGAGTCGTGACCGAGACGTTGTGTTCAGCCAAGAACGCGGCGGTCTTGCCGCACGTCTTGCAACTGTTGCGGTGATAGCTCCAGTCAACCTTCGGCATGATCGGCTCTCTTGTGTTTGCCTGAATGAAACGGGATTAGACTCCGCGAGGTCAGTGACGAGACATCTGAGCGGGGTGGCGTCAGCCCCCCGCTCAGAAATGTCTCAGTTTGTGCCGCGTGAGGTATTGTTGGCAGACGGTCTCACGTCAGCGAGATCACATGGTTGCTCAATCGTTCGCTGCCCGATTCGGTGATGAGATAGTTGTGTTCGATGCGGATGCCACCGATCCCTTCGACATACAGGCCCGGTTCGAGCGTGATGACATCGCCCGCGAGCAGCACGTCGTCACCCTCGGGAACGAGGATCGGTGGTTCGGGGTGAGCCAGTCCGATTCCATGTCCGGCGTGATGAGCGAACTTGTCCGCCAGGCCCGCGTCGAGGATCGGCTGGTTGACCGCGTGAAAGACATCCGACGCCTTCGTGCCCGCCTTCAAAACTTCTTCGCCCGCCTGCTGCGCCGCCATGACGAGGTTGTAGAGATGCTGTTGCCGCGAGGTCGGCTCACCCACCGTCAGGCAGTTCGTGAAGTCCGACCGATAGCCTTCGAGGACCACGGAATAGTCGAGAATGAACATGTCGCCCGGTTGCAGCCGATAGCCCGTTGGCAGACCGCCCACCTTGGGAGAAGTCGTCGTCGTCGCGCGGAAGTCGCCATAGATTAGGCCGGGGCGTCGCGCCGCCGAGAGTGCCGCCTGTTGGACTTCGAGGAAGATTTCAAACTCACTTAATCCCGGTCGCATGATCTGACGGAGTCGCAGCATTCCCGCTTCGCCCGCGCGCATACATTCCTTGAGGACTGCGATCTCATCGGGATGCTTCTGACGGCGGAGTGATCTCAGCGTCGTTCCCAGATCGACTGCGCCGGGCTGATCAACATCCTTCGACTCGCGCCGCACCGAGTGTTGCTCGTGGTCGAGTCCCATCAACTCGAAGGCTCCGACCGGCAGCCACTCCGCTTCGACGGCTCCCGCGCGACCGTACAGCCGGGGAGCGACTTGTTCCGCCGCCTTGAGCAGCGCGTGATCGCGATTCATCACCGAGTGCTTGTGGTCATACCACTTGACCATGACCTCTTCATCGACGAACGGCTCACCCGTTCGAGACTTCAACGAAAAGTTGTCGCCTAACAGTGTCGTTTTGCCTTCGCGCTCGAGCAGCAGCCAACATCGCTCGCCAGCGGAAAACGTCAGGGGGTGAACCATGAAGTTCGACAGATACAGCACATGGCGCGGATCGGCGATGAGCAACCACTCGCAATCCTTCGGCACGGCGTCCCACAACCGAGCGCGTCGAGCGAGACAACCTTCTTTGGTCAGCATTCGCAGTGATTCCAATTCGATGAGATAGCCGAGAGAGATTATGCGTTAGTTCGACTGCCTAGTTTGCCAAATGTAGGGTGGGCTGTGCCCACCAATCCGCAACCGTTGGTGGTGGGCACTAAAAGTGGTGGGCACAGCCCACCCTACTCAAAGTCATACCGTCGAATGAGCCGCTTGTTGATTAGCTCTGTAGGACGGGAACTCTTGCCCGCCCACTAACGTGAAAGACGACTGGCAGGAGTGCCCGTCCTCCCTTTTTCAACAGGCATCAACTCCAGAAGTTCTCGCCATGCCAGTTCACGGGGGGCTTGGTTTGAACCTCGATGTCGCCGTTGACTCGCATCTGGCAGGCGAGCCGCAGGTTGGTCTCGTTGCCCAACCGCGCGAAGAATGTCAGCGGGTTGGACACCATCGAGACCTTCTCATACAGGCTCTGGTCGGTGCAGTTTTCCAGTCCCTTTTTGACGATCACCCGGCAACTGGTGCAGGCTCCGAAGCCCATACAGTTCAAATAATTGTGCGGGAACGGATAGAGCTGCACACCCGCCTTGATGGCTTCGGTGCGGAGGTTCGCTCCGGCGGGAACTTCAACGGTTTTCTTCTCGGCCACGAACGTAATAGTCGGCATTTCGACGCGATTCCTGAGACGAGGCATGACGGGTCCAGAACGGCGGGCGGATAATAAAGAGCGTTCACTGTGGGCTGCAAGTCGGTCACAGACGAACGCTGGTTCATCGCGATGTTGGGTCTGTGAAACTTGTAGGGTGGGACCAGCAGCGCTTCGCCGCGCCGGCCCACCATGAATTCTCGACGTTTCCCGATGGTGGGCCGGCGCTCGAAGCGATCTGGTCCCACCCTACGTTGAACAAGGCGATGGCCTTGGATAATGCCGCTGTCGGGTTTATCGTCGTGCTGATCTCCGGTAGCATATCCTGCGAAACGGAATCAACACTGCTTGTCGAGGCAGGAGAGATTCTTGCCGCAGCGTGGCTCGCGATCCGACGAATGATCGTCATGAACTTGTCACCGCCATCGTAGCGAACAAGCCCCGTCAATTGATCCTCGCCGCCGTTGCTACCCGTCACCAAGACCCAGAACATTTTCATTGTGAGTTGGCCATGGCACAAACCTCAGACCAAGACTCGCTCCAGAAGCATTCAGTCGATAACACTGCTAAAAATGCAGCGAACAACTGGAAGCGGCGCAGAAAATGGTTGGTCATCACCCTGTTGTGTCTCGTCGTATTGGCGTGGCAACTGTGGCCTGCGATACCCAATTGGAGGG